>NZ_JBJIAO010000019.1:0-103839 GCF_045310825.1 Mycobacterium sp. SMC-21
CGGCACCGACACGGCCTGAACATCTCCGCCCACCTCAGCCCCGTCCCCGAATTCCCACCACCCCAGGGGACTTAGCCCTTGTCACGCCGATCAGTACCGCCCATACTTTCGACAACGAGCCGATGGGAACATGACCGGCGCCAGTGATGCACTCGTCGTGCCTACGCTGGTAATTTCGCATCGACGGGCTTACGAGTTCCTTCACTTCAACGACATGCCGCGCCGACTCGAAATCTGGCGTCGGCTCGTTCGCGCCCCTTGCACAGACACGATTGAGCTCGTAGTCGCGTAGGAGCCGACGAACAATTTCGACGGCTCGGGCCTCAACGTTCGTTGGCACACACCGGTCATGTTGACAACTCACAGTTCCAATTTTGCGCTACATTTCCACTTCGTCGTCCTGCTCTAGGACAACGAGGCTCCACACCCAGACGTTCGCCGTCCGTGCAGCCGTCGACTCGTCAGCGGCCCTGGGGCGAGTCCGCAGGCTCGCGGAACCAATAAGCGATGGTCGGGCGGGTGCGCTACCAGCCCAGATCTAGCCATCGCCCGGTACTTGCCAGCTCGTATCAGCCGTGCTCCAGACTGCAGTAGCACCGAGACAGCCGACCCAGCTGAGGGTGAGCTTGTCGTCTTCGTCGGATCCCCGAATTGGCTTTCGGCAGGCCGGGCATGTCCGGTGATTGCTTCAGAGGTCAGCGACTTCTGGCGGCAGCACGCGCGCTGCCTAGCGAGTACCTCGGTGCCTGTGCGTCACACCGGGCCACTCTCGGCGCCCCACCTCCTGGCACAACGTGCTCTAGCCGATCTTGCTGGCCGGAACGTAGATGTCCTCGGTCCAGTCGTCGCGAGTCATACCATCAATTCGAATACGCCAAGTAAATCGCTGCCCGGGCGCTAACGGCAGTCCTGCATTAAACATCAGCATAATTGTTGCTCTCGGCCGTACCGCCCCGTCCGGAACGTATCCCCAGTCCACTTTCGGATGTTCAAGCTGGTCTTCATGCCGCATACGGAGATATTGGGACTGGCCCAGCTGGCCTTCAATCCCGGGAATTGCAACCAAATCACCGTTGGCGTCTTCAAGAGATAATTCGACCAACGGCCGTCTACCAACAAACTTGGAGTCAAAATCAGCGGTTGCGACTACGGCGAAGGGTGCGGCTACTCCTGGCCGGGCGGTACCCGCGATAGTGATACCCGCGCCAACGAGTGTGAACTTGCCACTACTATCCAGCGTTCCGTAGTCGGCCAGCATGATCCGGACGCGGGCCGACTCTGCGACTTCACTCATGCAGTGAGTGCCATTGCAAGGTACTGCGCGCTGTCAGGCGCGACCGCATCATAGTGCGAGGTCGTCGCAGCAAAGGTCATCGTCTGCCGAGGCTCCGTCACCCTTAGGGTTAATCCATCGACCACTTGCCGGACCTGTTCTAGCAGCTCTGACGAGGTCAAGTAATGCTCGGGGACTAGCGACTTCCAATCCACAGCAAGATAAATCAGCCGAGCATCGTCTAGCACTCTCGTAACTTGACCGAACCCGATGACGTCCGACTCCGACTCGCGCACCACCACACGGTCGCCCACGCCAGGAACGGGACCGCCTTTAACATCCTCGAAGCCAGAGCGGGTCTGATTGCCCGCAACACGCACATTGAGATCAATGTGAACCTCGGTCAACATGTCGAACCTACCTCCGTTCTGGTCGAAAAGGTTCTAGGAACCGCTTGGCATCATCGATAGTTGGCGGATTGCCGAGAACCACAGAGTAGTGGGTAAGCGGCTCACCGGTCCATCCATCCTTTACAAACGTGAACTTACGGTCGAGAAGTTCCTGTGCTGTAGTACACAGCCAGTACTTTGAGTTGCTCACAGGATCGATACCGTCAAGCTCACTGTCCGCCAGCAGGCGTTTTACTACATCGTCGCGACCTTCATCATCGCGCGCATGGTCTGCGAAAACAGACGATCCGTAATGTCCCCCACAGTCAGGGTCGCGCGCATTCTGTTCCGCGCGTAGAAGCACCCTCTCGGCGTCCACAGGCCGGAAACGGATCACCACGGCATCGGGTCGCGGCATGTCAGGCATCGGAATAGACATTAGTGTCGGCCGGGGACGAAGCCGACAGACCCACTGACGAACGAAGCATCCCCGGCCGAGACCGGGGATGCTTCGCATTTTCCGCCTAGTGGGCGTGGCCGTGGTGGCCGTGCCCGTGATCGGCTTCCTCGGCCGGCTTGTCCACGACGGCCGTCTCGGTCGTCAGGATCATCCGGGCCACCGACGCGGCGTTGAGCACCGCGGACCGGGTCACCTTGGCCGGGTCGACGACACCGTCGGCCAGCAGGTCACCGTAGGTCAGGGTGGCGGCGTTGAAGCCGTGCCCGGCGGGCAGCTCGGCCACCTTGTTCACCACGACGGGGCCGTCGAGGCCGGCGTTGGTGGCGATCCAGTACAGCGGGGCGGACAGCGCCGAGGAGAAGACCTCGAGGCCGATCAGCTCGTCGCCGGTCAGCGAGCCACGCAGGCCCTCCAGCGCGGCACGGGCCTGGACCAGAGCGGCGCCACCACCTGTGACGATGCCCTCTTCCACCGCAGCCTTGGCGGCGGCGACGGCGTCCTCGACGGCTTCCTTGCGCTTCTTCAGGTCGGTCTCGGTGGCAGCGCCGACCTTGATGACGGCCACGCCGCCGGCCAGCTTGGCGAGCCGCTCTTCGAGCTTCTCGCGGTCCCAATCCGAGTCCGAGGCCTCGATCTCGCTGCGCAGCTGCGCCTTACGGCCGTCGATGGCCTCGGCGGTGCCGCCACCGTCGACGATCACGGTGCTGTCCTTGGTGACGACGACGCGACGGGCGGTGCCCAGCACGTCGAGGCCCGCCTCACGGAGCGTCAGGCCCACATCGGGGTTGACGACCTGGCCACCGGTGACGACGGCGAGGTCCTCGAGGAACGCCTTGCGACGGTCACCGAAGAACGGCGCCTTGACCGCGACGGCCTTGAGGGTCTTGCGGATGGCGTTGACGACCAGGGTCGACAGGGCCTCGCCCTCGATGTCCTCGGCAACGATCAGCAGCGGCTTGCCGGCCTGGGCGACCTTCTCCAGCAGCGGCAGCAGGTCGGGCAGCGAGCTGATCTTGTCGCGGTGCAGCAGCACCAGCGCGTCCTCGAGGACGGCTTCCTGCGAGTCGAAGTCGGTGACGAAGTACGCCGACAGGAAGCCCTTGTCGAATCCGACGCCCTCAGTCACCTCGAGCTCGGTGTTCAGGGTCGAGGACTCCTCGACGGTGACGACGCCGTCGGCACCGACGCGGGTCATGGCCTCACCGACCAGCTCACCGATCAGTTCGTCGCGCGACGAAACGGTCGCGACCTGGGCGATGGCGGTCTTGTCGGACACCGGCTTGGCCGCGGCCAGCAGGGCCTCGGACACCGCGTCGGCGGCCTTCGAGATGCCCGCGCCGAGCGCGATCGGGTTGGCACCGGCCGCGACGTTGCGCAGGCCGGCCTTCACGATGGCCTGGGCCAGCACGGTGGCGGTGGTGGTGCCGTCGCCGGCAACGTCGTTGGTCTTGGTCGCGACGGACTTGACCAGCTGGGCGCCCAGGTTCTCGAACGGGTCTTCCAGGTCGATGTCGCGGGCGATGGTGACGCCGTCGTTGGTGACCTGCGGGCCACCGAAGGCCTTGGCCAGCACGACGTTGCGGCCACGCGGGCCGATGGTGACGCGGACCGCGTCAGCGAGCTTGTCGACACCGGCTTCCATGGCCCGGCGCGCAGCTTCGTTGAATTCAATCTGCTTGCTCATAAGAGCCTTTCGCTGAGACGCATACCGCCCCGGACATCACCCGCACAGACATGCGGGGACGACCGGGGCGGGACACGAACGCTTACTTGGAGACGACAGCCAGCACGTCGCGGGCCGACAGGATCAGGTACTCCTCGCCGTTGTACTTGATCTCGGTGCCGCCGTACTTGCTGTAGATGACGGTGTCGCCCTCGGCAACGTCCAGGGGGATCCGCTTCTCGCCGTCCTCATCCCAGCGGCCGGGGCCAACTGCGACGACGGTGCCTTCCTGCGGCTTTTCCTTGGCGGTGTCAGGGATGACCAGACCGGAAGCGGTCGTGGTCTCGGCCTCGTTGGCCTGAACGAGGATCTTGTCCTCGAGTGGCTTGATGTTGACTGCCACGATGGAAGCCCTCCACTTGGTTGGTATGTCGATCCAGGGCCAATCCCCGGATGCCAGGTTGTTCGGCAAGCGTCCTGACCACACACCGTCGTCGCGGGTGCCGGAGCGCGGTTGGCCGCGTGCCACCTAGCACTCTATACACGCGAGTGCTAGCGCTCAAGGGTGGGGCAGTGCCGGATTCGGCGAACTCGCTGTCGGCGGAAACAGCAGGCTACCCAGCGGCCGGTGACGTGGGGACCAGGAGCAGGTTGGACGTCGCCCGATGGGTGACGGTGTTGGCCGTCGACCCGAGGACGCGGGCGAAACCCGCCATGCCGCGGTTTCCGATCACGATGACGTCATATTCGGCGGCCGCGAGCACGTCGGCGGGGTCGCCCGCCAGCGCGAGCCGCTCCAGTGAGCCGGTGACCCCCAGCCGGCGTTCGACGTCGTTCAGCGTCTCCTCGGCCGCGGCGGTGTCGCCGGCGACGGTGACCAGGATCGGCCTGGCGCCGAGTGCAGCCGCCAGGTCGTACCCGGCACGTACCGCACGCACCGAGGTGCCGGAGCCGTCGGTGGCCAGGGCGATCGTCGGCACCGCCGAGAGCGGCTTACGCACGAACAGCACGTCGACGGGGCTGTGGTGCGACAGTTCGTTCGAGGTACTCCCCCACAGCCGGCTGGACGTGTGGCCGAACCCCGCGGCCCCGACCACGATCAGCGGCCGCTCGGCCTGCGCCGCGGCGTCGACAAGGGCGTCGAACGCGCTGCCCTTCACCGCAATCTTCTCGATCGTCGTGACGCCCAGCGCGGTGAGATCGACGTCGGCGCCCGCGGCCGTCAGGTCTGCCCACGACTGTTCCCGTCCACCCGGAACCGAGACGCTGGGCTTCCACGCGGTGACGACGGTGACCGGCGCACCGAGGCCGGCCGCCACCACCCCGGCGACGGTGACCGCGTCGGTCGCCTCGTCGGACCCGTCGGTGCCGACGACGATTCTGGAATAGGACGCCATGGCGACCCTTTCGCTCGGGGTGTCAGGCACCGAAGACGAGGATGTGGACGGCGCCGACGAGGATGCCCAGGAGCCCACCGTGGGCGTACAGCAGCCAGGCGTCCTGCTCGATGGCGGAGTACAGCATCTCGCCGAACTTGTCGGGCGGCAGCGCCCGGAACTTCTCGGTCGCGAACGTCTCGATCTTCTTGGCCTGTGTCTTGTTGAACCCGGGGTCGTAGAGGACGCTCGGGGCGAAATCGACCAGCTTGTCCCCGGCACCGCGTTGCAGCCCTTCGACATCCACGACACCGAACGAGTTGCGCGCAACGACCAGGTACGGGCCCAGGATGCGCTCGGCTTCTTCACCGACCGCGGACTGGATCAGCGCCCGGGTCTTGTCCGCACTGGCACCGTTGAGTAGTTCATGCGCGAAGTTCTTGACCGTCAGGACCTGTAACGACAGCATCGTCGCGAGTTCGTGGGCGGCCTGGTGCTGCCGCTTCGCGAAAAGCCCTTGCTTCCAGAGGTATTTGTAGCGGGGCTGCGGCTCGCCGGGCTCGAATACGACTTTGATCGCGATGATGTTGACGACGATGCCGATCACCGCGGCGCCGGCGAGCACCCACAGCCAGGTCGGCAGGAAGTGCAGGATCGAGTCGAGGAACCCCGGCAGGTGGATCGCGAAACCGCCATGGGTCGCAGCATGTTCGCGCGCCTCATCGCTGGAGTAGTAGATCAGCGACAGCCACAGCGCGAGCAGCACGCCGAACGGAAAACCCAGCGCGCCGATACGCACCATGAAGCGCAGCTCGGGCACCGCCATGCCTTTGATGATGTCCCGCAACACTTCCGGGTTGCGGCGCAGGAAGTTGACGGTCATCAGCTTGACGTTGAGCAACTGGTCGATGTTCTCGCCGATCTTGGCGAAGGCCCGCTTGGAGATGGTCGGCAGCTCGGCGTCGACGGTCTGCAGCACCTCGTCCTTCAACGGCTGCGGCAGCGACCGCCACATCTGTGGATGCCGGGCCTCGATGATCTCGGTGGTGAGCCGGCCGATATCCGGCCTGGCTGCCACCGCAATGGCTTTGGCGAGTTTGTCGGGATTGAGTTGTTCGTAGAAATCCGAAATCTTGCCGATCCGGGCTATGGACGTGTCGACGATGAGGCTGGCCATCTTCTCGGCGCGACACGGAATGAATCCCTGGAAACCCAGAATTCCGTTGGGCGCGAAGGTGGGCAGAATCTGAACCTTGCGGGGCAGAAAGGGAAATATCCGTTTCAGGCCCGGCACATAGAAGCCGGTGAAGCGGACGGGTGCGAACAACATGATGACGCCGGTCCAGTTGGTGATCAAGCCGGCGATCGCGCTGAAGATCGGCACGCTGATGATGTCGACGACGAATTTCGATTGTCCGGTGAGCTCCTCCCAATCAAGAAAGGGCCCGGCGGCGAGCGTTGTCATGAAATATCCCTGGGCTTGTCGGGGGGCGGATCAGTGCTTGGGTTTGTACGCGGCGGGATCGGGCGGCCCTTTTCCGATGATCTTGTCGCCGCGCTCATCGGTGGCCCAGCCACCGGCGTTGTAGCCGTCGGTGTCGATGCAGACCTCGCAGAACTGTTGGCCGAATTCCGACAGATAGATGCTGCGGTACACGCTGATGGTCTTGGGTATCGACTCGGTCACCTCGAGGGCACGCGGTTGCACCTCGAGCAGAGCGTAGCGCCGGTAGTCCGCCACCGGCTCGGACGAAAAGCGCACCAGACCAAGACGATTGAGGTTCGCGAGATAGCGCTGGTCGGCCTCCGGCCAACGGCACCCGGCCATGTCCGCGATCATGTTCACGCCGCTGACGAGCCGCTCCGAGCCAACCTGGAACATCGTCTTCGTCCGGATGTCGATGGACGGCTGCGTGCCCGCGACGGCCAGGAAGCGCAGCATCCGGACTTCATCCGGCGCAAGCTCGCTGAGGATCTGTCCGAATGCCGGATGACGGTGCGCCTGTTTACGTGTCGGCTTCTGCGACTTCGCAATCAGTTCGTCGCCCCAATGGCGCAAATCGGCGTCGCTGTCGTGCTTCGCCACTTTCTTGTCCCCGTCACGGTTTTCGGACTTCTTCTTGGCGGTGTCGCCGGAACCCATCACCTTGCGCACCGGTGTTACGGCCACACCGATCACGGTGGCAGGATTCAGCGCCGACTCCGCGGCGCGCTTGAGGCCGCCGAAGAGTCCCGGGGTCTCGGCCGGCGACGCGTCCGGCGCCACGACGGGCAGCACAGCGGTTGCCGCAGCGGCATTTTCGTCGCCATCGTCAATATCGTCGCTGCCCTCGGCCCCTTCAGTCGGCGACGGGACCGCGGCCGGCGCCGGATGCGTCTCGCGTCCGGGCAACCGACTCAGAATGTTGACGACCTTCAGCAAGTCTCCGGCGGCAGCCCGGGTCGATTGCACCGCGGCGGCAATGTCACGCGCGGTGTCGATGCCCAGCTTGGTGAGCGGATCGACTATGGCGCCCAAGGGATTACTGCTCTGATTCTGATCTTGACCGCGATCGGCGGAAGGCGACGTGTCACGCGCTTCGTCGGATTTTGGATCGTCGCCCATGATTCGCCTCCGTCGGACCGTGCGAGTAATTATCCAAAGGACCGACTCGCTGACATGCGTTTCGCAGTGATCCAAAAACTACTGACGGCAGCGCACGCGAACTACGTCGCAAACAGCCAAAGTTCGTACCGCACCCGGTGTACGTGTTGTCGACGGTCCACAAATGGACCGCCGCGACGAATTGTCAGTTCAGAACGGCCTGACCGAACCAGTGGCACAGCAGCAATGCGACCTCGACCTCGATGCGGTCGTCGACAATCGGCGTGCCGCGGCGACTGATCGCGCGGTTCACCCGGTACTTGATCGAATTCGAATGCAGGTGCATTTCGTCGGCAGCCGCTTTGAAACTCGAGCCGGTCCGCAGGAACACCCGCAATGTCTCGCGGAGGCGTTCGTCGTTCTCGGTGTCGCTCGCGAGCGGGCCCAGGATTTCGGCGACCCAGGCGCCGACCGATCCGATGTTGTCGCCGAGCAGCGTGGCGACCGGCAACCCCGGATCGCTCGCCGCGGTGATGCGGCGCTCGGCCGAGCCCGAGACCACCGCAACCGCGCGGGCATCCACCGCTTGTTCATGTGAACGCCGGAAACCTTCGATACCCGGCAACGGATTGCCCATCGCGATCCACGGCGAATCCTGTTGCATTGCCGCCAATTCACGAACCCGGTCCGAGGCGCCCTCGGCGTCGCGCGCCGACAGCGGCAGCCAGACCCAGGCGGTCAGATGGTCGACCGAGAGGAACAGGGGCGGCTCATGGGTGCCGAGCGCCGTGGCGAGGTGGTTCGCGAACCGTTCCATCCGCACGAGCGCATCGCTGCCGGTGGCAGCGGGATACCACAGCGCAAGCGCCAGGTGTACCCGCCGGAGCGGGTAGCGGATCTCCTCGGTGAGCTCGTCGACGTCACTGGCAGCAGTGGTGAGGATTGCGCGAACCCGCTGGGCCCGCATGCTGTTTCGGTTTTCCACCCACCGGTCGTACTCCTGCTGGTAGGTGATGAGCACCTGCTGCGAAATCCAGTCGATATAACCGAACGCGATGGTCTGGAAGTACTTGAAAACTTCGAGGCCCCAACGCGGATCCATGTCCGATTCCGCGATCTCGTCGAGCACGAAGTTCATCACTTCCTGGTGGCCCAGCCGGTAGGCGCGCACCACCGCGTTTGCGGGAACGCCGCGCTGCGCCATCCGCCTGGCGTGTTCGAGCGACTCCGTCGGCGGGACGACGTCCTTGATCGGGATCCGGTGCCGGATCGAGGCGAAGACGGTCTCGACGTTGGCGGCGACGGTATGCGCCTGCAATTCCATCAGCTGCGCATCCTCGCTGAGCTCGGCGATCTCGGTGAGGAGGATCTTCTGGATCGACTGCGTGATGTCACCCAACTTGCCGTCGAGCCCGCCGATCACCTGTGCTGCGCGCGCGACGACGTCCTGCTCTTCGGCGCGTCGTTCCGGCATGAAACGACCGTAGATCACCAGGCGCCGAAGTTGCTGCAAATCGGGCTTTGTCCCCGCACGACAATGACGCCCCGCAAACCCTTCGAGAGTTGGTCGTCGCGAGACGTCGATTCGAACCGGCTCGGTGAATAGCTTTCGTAAACATCACACCGACAAGGAGGTCAACCGTGAGCGATGAGCAGAAGGCATCGTGAGTAACGCTGCATACCGGGAAGTCGAGGTCGACCTCGAGGTCCGCCGGCGCGAGCAGTCAGCGGACGGTGTCGTCACGCTGACCCTCGCCGACCCCTCCGGCGCGGACCTGCCCGAGTGGACCCCCGGCGCTCACATCGACCTGGTCATGTCGCCGTCGCTGACGCGGCAGTACTCCCTGTGCGGCAGCACCGCCAGCCGCACCGAGTGGCAAGTGGGCATCCTGCTCGACCCGAACAGCCGTGGCGGCTCGCAGTACGTCCACGACAAGCTGCACGAGGGCACCACGGTCCGGGTTCGCGGGCCGCGCAACCACTTTGCGCTCGTCAATTCGCCGCGCTACCAATTCGTCGCGGGCGGTATCGGCATCACGCCGATGCTCCCCATGATCGAGGCCGCCGAGGCCACGGGCGCCGACTGGCAGTTGATCTACGGCGGCAGCTCCCGCTCATCGATGGCGTACCTGGATGCACTGAAGCGCTTCGGCGACCGCGTCACCGTCTGTGCGCGTGACGAGCACGGCGACGCTTTCCGGACGAAGCTGTCGGCGGTGCTGGCGGCACCGCAGGACAAGACGTTGGTCTACTGCTGTGGGCCCGAGGGCCTGCTCGACGCGGTCGAGAAGGGCTGCCAAGCCTGGCCCGACGGCAGCCTGCACCTCGAGCGCTTCTCTGCGAAGACCATCGAGGAACCGGCCGACGCCCTCGACACGTTCGAGATCGAGTGCCAGCGTTCCGGCATCACCCTGACCGTGCCGTCGGACAAGACGATCTACGACGTCGCCGAAGAAGCGGGCCTGGACGTGCTGGGGTCGTGCATGGAGGGCGTCTGCGGCACCTGTGAATGCGAAATCATCGCCGGCATCGGCGATCACCGCGACTCCGTGCTCAACGATTCGGAGAAGGCGGAAAACAAAACCATCATGATCTGCGTCTCGCGCTCCCGGTCCGAAAGGCTGGTGCTCGACCTATGAGAACCAACTACCCGTTGAACTGCTGGTACGTGGCCGCACTCAGCGATGAGGTCGGCGCGGGACTGCTCTCCCGGCGTCTGCTGGACAAGCACGTGGTCCTGTACCGCCGAGCCTCCGGCGACGTGGTGGCCCTGGAGGACCGCTGCGTGCACCGCGCCTATCCCCTGTCGGAGGGCCGGTTGGACGGCGACCGCGTGGTCTGCGGCTACCACGGCTTCAGCTACAACCCCGACGGCTGTCTGACCGACGTGCCGTCGCAGGAGAACGTGCCGCCCGGCGCCCGGGTGCCGGCGTACCCGGTCGTCGAGACCGCGCCGTTCGTCTGGATCTGGCTCGGTGAGCCGCGCGCCGCGGCCCTGCGCCCGCCGCCCCGCGTGCCGTGGTACCTGGACGGTACCGGCTGGACCGGCTCCACCGAGGTCCTGCGCGTCGAGGCGAATTACCTTCTGCTGCACGAGCATTACCTCGACCTGACCGACGTGTTCATCACCCGTCCGGAGATGGTGCCGCCCGATATCCAGCAGCTGCCGCCGCTCGACGAGGTCGAGATCTCCGAACGCTCCGTGGCCTATACCCGGGTGACTCAGCCGAGTCGCCTTGCGCCGTGGGAGTCGGCGATCACCGGATTGCCTGAGGAGACGGTCGCCATCCGGCGTGAAGAAGGCACGTTCGTGTCACCCGCGCTGCACACGCAGCACTACGCCATCGACGTCATCGATGGAAAGTCGTACGGGCTCTTGCGGATTCACGGGTTCACGCCCGAATCCCCCGGCGCGACACACGTCTTCCTGCAGTTGGCGCGCAACTACGACAGCGCCGAGGACAGCATCACCGAGTACCTGCGGATCATGTTCCACGAGTGGGCCATCCGCAATGCCACGATCCTGGAGACGATTCAGCGGCGGCTCGACGGACCCGGTGGCCGCCGGCGCGACATCAACGTCAAGGCCGACCGGGCCGCGATCCGTGCCCGGCGTATCGCCATGGACATGGTCGACGACGAAACCAGCTTTTTCAACTGAGGAGAAGTACATGTCCAACACCGACTATGACGTGATCGTCGTCGGGTCCGGATTCGGAGGTAGCGTCACCGCGCTGCGATTGACCGAGAAGGGCTACCGTGTCGGCGTTCTGGAGGCCGGCCGTCGATTCACCGACGACCAGTTCCCCAAAACCAGTTGGGACGTCCGGAAATTCGTGTGGGCGCCCAAGCTGGGCTGCTACGGCATTCAGCGCATCCACATGCTGCGCGACGTCGTCATCCTGGCCGGGGCGGGTGTCGGCGGCGGGTCGTTGAACTACGCCAACACCCTCTACAAGCCGCCCGCGACGTTCTTCAACGACCCGCAGTGGGCCCACATCACCGACTGGTCCGACGAGCTCTCGCCGTTCTACGACCAGGCCAGGCGCATGCTCGGCGTGGTGATCAACCCGAGCATGACCCCGGCCGACGACATCATGAAAGCGGTCGCCGAGGACATGGGTGTCGGCGACACGTTCGTGCAGACCCCGGTCGGGGTGTTCTTCGGTGAGCCCGGCAAGACCGTGGCCGATCCGTTCTTCGGCGGCGCCGGCCCGGACCGTACCGGGTGCATCGAATGCGGCAGCTGTATGACGGGCTGCCGCTACGGCGCCAAGAACACGCTGCTGAAGAACTACTTGGGGCTGGCCGAGAATGCCGGTGCCACAGTGCATCCGCTGACGACGGTCGATTCCGTGCGGCAGAGTCCGAGCGGCATCTGGGAGATCGACACCGTGCGCACGGGCCGGACCCTGCGCAAGAACCGTCGCACCTTCACGGCGCGGCACGTCGTCCTTGCGGCCGGTACCTGGGGTACCCAGAATCTGCTGCACAAGATGAAGGACAACGGCGCCCTGCCCCAGCTGTCGGACCGCCTCGGTGTTCTCACCCGCACCAACTCCGAATCCATCGTCGGCGCAATGAAATACAAGGTCGACCCGGCGCTCGACCTGACGCGCGGCGTGGCGATCACGTCGTCGTTCCACCCGACCAGCGACACCCATATCGAGTCGGTGCGTTACGGCAAGGGCTCCAACGCGATGGGTCTGCTCCAGACCCTGATGACCGACGGCGGTGGCCGATGGCCGCGCTGGTTGAAGGCCCTGGGCCTCGCTGTGACGCATCCGCGCGCGTTGCTGCGGGTGCTGACGGTCGACCATTGGAGTGAGCGCACGGTGATCTCGCTGGTGATGCAGAACCTCGACAACTCGATCACCACGTTCACCAAACGCGGACTGCGAGGCCGGCATCTGTCGAGCAAGCAGGGCCACGGCCAGCCCAACCCGACGTGGATCCCGGCCGGCAATGACGCGACCCGCCGGGTTGCCCAGAAGATCGACGGCGTAACGGCCGGTACCTGGGGCGAGCTGTTCAACATCCCGATGACCGCGCATTTCCTCGGCGGTTGCGCCATCGGCTCGGACGCCGAGCATGCGGTGATCGACCCGTACCACCGGGTCTACGGCTACCCGACGCTGAGTGTTGTTGACGGGTCGGCGGTTTCGGCGAACCTCGGGGTCAACCCGTCGCTGACCATCACCGCACAGGCCGAGCGCGCGGCGGCCATGTGGCCCAACAAGGGCGAGGAGGACCTGCGTCCCGAGCAGGGGCTGCCCTATCGTCGGGTGGACGCTGTCGCTCCGATCAAACCCGTTGTGCCGGCGGGCGCGCCGGGGGCGCTGCGACTGCCCCTCATCCCGCTCTCCCCGGCTGCGAACGATGCCTAGCGGCTACAGCGACATGTTCAGGTGATCGGACACGTCACCAACCATCTGCACATCCACGACGCGTTCGGTGAAGTACCAGCCCGAGTCGTCGCGCGCGAACGCATCGGCATAGCGGCCCACCACGATGGGTTGCAGCGGCACCGTTTCGGTCTGCTGCACCACGCAGAACGTCGACCGGGCGCGGGCGGTGTCGCCGTCGAGTTCAACGATCGGGTTGAGCACCAGATGCCGGGTGCGCGGGGTGTTCCCGTGATCGGGGAAACGGCGGGTGGTCGTGGCGAACAGCGCCGCGATGGCCTCGGCGCCGGCAACGCCCATGAAGTTCCCGCGCCCCAGCAGTTTTCCCACGCCATCGAAGTCACCGGCGTCGATCAGTTCGGCGTACCGGTACAGCAGCTCGGTGATCTCCAGTTTGTCCGCGGCATCCTGGAGGCTCACGCGATCTGGCCTTTCACCACCGGCAGCCCCGGGTCGCTCGGCACGTCGAGCCGCGACGGTTTGGCTCCCGCCGCGATCAGGTGCGCGGCGAACGAGGCGATCATGGCCCCGTTGTCGGTGCACAGTCGTGGCCGGGGCACCCGCAGCGTCAAACCGGCCTCGGCGCAACGTTCTTCGGCCAGCTCCCGCAGCCGCGAATTGGCGGCCACTCCCCCGGCGATCAGCAGCGTGGACACGCCCAGGTCGGTGGCCGCGCGAACGGCCTTGCGGGTCAATACATCCGCGACGGCCTCCTGGAAACCGGCCGCGACGTCGGCGTGCGACGCGTCGGGGTGCTTCTCCATGTGGCGGGCGACGGCGGTCTTGAGGCCGGAGAAGCTGAAGGCGTACGGGTCATCTCGAGGACCGGTCATGCCGCGCGGGAACACGATGGCGTTCCGATCGCCCTGGCGGGCCAGCTCGTCGAGCACGCGGCCGCCGGGGTAGCCGAGGCCGAGCAGCCGGGCCACCTTGTCGTAGGCCTCGCCCGCCGCGTCGTCAACGGTGCTGCCGAGTTCCTCGATCGGCTCGCCCAGGGATCGCACATGCAGCAGGTGCGTGTGTCCACCCGACACCAGCAGCCCGACACTCTCGGGCAGCGGGCCGTGGTCGTAGACGTCGGCGGCCAGATGCCCACCCAGGTGGTTGACGCCGTAGAAGGGCACACCCCACGCCGCCGAATATGCCTTGGCCGCAGCCACACCCACCAACAGTGCACCGGCCAGGCCGGGCCCGATGGTCGCGGCGACAACGTCGGGCCGCTCGATGCCGGCGGCCGCCAGGGCGCGATTCATGGTGGGCCCCAGCGATTCCAGGTGCGCACGCGAGGCGATCTCGGGGACCACGCCGCCGTAACGCGTGTGCTCGTCGACGCTGGAGGCGACCTCGTCGGCCAAGAGCGTCACGGTGCCGTCGTCCGCCAAGTCGCAGATGCCGACACCTGTTTCGTCACAAGAACTTTCGATTGCCAAGATGATTGTCATGAGCCTGACTCGCTCCTCACGTCCGCGTCGCCTGACACGCTGCTCACCTGCGCGTCCCGTCGCATGGTGTACGCGTCCGCGCCACTGATCCGGTAATACCGCTTGCGCACACCCATTTTCACGAACCCGACGCTCTCGTACAGGCCGATTGCCGGCTCGTTGTCGGTGCGCACCTCGAGGAACACGGTGCCGCCGTCGGCAATGGCCAACAGCCGGTCCAGCAGCTCGCGGCCGATGCCCTGGCCCTGGTACGCCGGATCGACGCCGATGGTGTGCACCTCGTACTCGAACGGCGGTTTACGGCCCAGCCGGCTGATGCCGGCATACCCCACCAGAAGCTTGCCGTCCCGCGCGGCGACGTAGTGGTTGTGCTCCGAGTCGAGCTCGCGGATGAAGGCGACTGCCGGCCACGGGTCGTCGCCGGGGAACAGGATCGCCTCGAGCTCGCCGCACCGGTCGGCGTCGCCGACCGTCAGGTGACCGTACTCGATGGTCACGAGAGTCCCCGCTCGGCAAGGGTTTTCGCGTCGGGGCGGCGCAGGTAGAGCGGCACCAGCGCGGCAGGCGGCTGGTCCCAGTCGGCGGCGGTCACGAGTCCGGTCACAGTCGGGTATTCGACGTCGAGCGACGGCAACGGGAACAGCGCGGCCTGCGCGGCCGGGCCGGCCACCGAACCCGACCCGGGCTCGACGTCGGCCGCAGCGCTCACCGACGGCCCATCGACCCGCACGCCGTCGCGGTAGCGCGCCCAGTACACCTCGCGGCGGCGGGCATCGGTGACCACCAACAGTTCTCCAGCAGTCGCCGGGGCGATCGCATCCAGGCTGCATACGCCGTATACGGGGATGCCGAGCGCCTGCCCATACGCGGCCGCGGTGGCCATGCCGACGCGTAACCCCGTGAACGGGCCCGGCCCGCAACCGACGACCACAGCTTCCAGATCGGCGAACGTGATACCGGCATCGGCAACGGCCGCAATCACATTGGGTGTCAACTGCTCGGCGTGCGCGCGGGCGTCGATGGTGATCCGTTCGGCCAGCACCTCGACGCCGGCCGCGGCACGCCGTGCCACACCGGCGGTGACGGCCGGAGTGGCGGTATCGATGGCGAGAATCATCCACGGCTCCAATGCCAGACAGCGGTACGGGTGTCGTCGTCGGCGCGCTCCAACCGGATGTCCAGATGGCTGGCCGACAGTCGCTCGGCCAGACCCTCGCCCCACTCGACGACCACCACGGCGTCATCGAGGTCGGTGTCGAGGTCGAGCGAGTCGAGTTCTCCGAGCAGGTCGGTACTGCCCGAGTCGAGCAGCCGGTACATGTCGACGTGCACCATCGCGGGGTGTCCGGCACGGCGGGCGGGGTGCACCCGGGCCAAGACGTACGACGGCGACGTCACGGCACCGTCGACGTCCATTCCCTGCGCAATTCCCTTGGCCAGCATGGTTTTCCCCGCGCCCAGCGGGCCCGTGAGCACCACGACGTCACCGACCTTGAGCTCGGCGCCGAACCGGGCGCCGAGTGCCATCGTGTCGGCCTCGGTCGGCAGGTGCACGGTGCCGTGCGAATCATCCATTGCGCTTGGCCTTTCCACGCAGATGCCGGGTGAGCGCCACCAACCGTGACGGCGTGGCGTGCTCGACGAAGCGCTCCAGCGCCTCGTTGATCAGTTCGGGTTGCTCCATGTGCACCATGTGCCCGGCGCCTTCGACGATCACCAGCTCGGACTTCGGCAGCTGCCGGGCCATCGCCTGGGACTTGGCCAGCGGGGTGAGCAGATCGTGGTCGCCGCAGGCGATCAGGGTGGGCACGTGCTGCAGGACCGGCAGCGCGCCGGCCTCGTCGTGGGTTTCGAGTGCGTGCAGGAACTCGACGGTCGTGCGGATCGACGTGCTGTGCGTCATCTTCTCGACGTACCGCGCCACCGAGGGACTGACGGCGTCGTCACCGAACGATGCGGCCTTGAGCACGGGACCGATGACGGCCTTTGCCGCACCACGGCCCGCACTGACTGCTCCGGGCGCGAACCGCACCGCCGCCTTTGCCGCCTCCAGCGCGGGATTCTGCAGCACCTCACCCAGCGGCGACCGGGTAACCCCTTGTGCCGCAGAGGCGAGGATGGCCACGCCGCACACGCGGGCCGGGTAGTTGTGCGGAAACTGCCGGGCGTGCGACAGCACCGTCATGCCGCCCATCGAGTGACCGACCAGCACCACGGGACCACGCGGCGCCATCACCCGCATGACCGATTCGAGGTCCTGCCCCAGTTGCGGGACGGTGTACGAGTCGGTCGGGCCCGCCGAGGACCGGCCGTGACCGCGCTGGTCGTAGAACACCATGCGGACCTGATCGCCCCACCGCTCGGCCAGCCGGGCCCGCTGAAAGTGGAAGGAGCCCATGCTGTTACAGAAACCGTGGGCGAAGAGCACCGTCAGCCGGGCGTCTTTCGGGCCGACCTCGCGGACCGCCAGCGGCACGCCGTCGGTGGCCGTCACCACGTACCCGCGGTCGGCGTCGAGCGTGGTGAAATCCTCACCCGCGTAGGGATCTTCACCACCACGGCGGCGCAACGAGCGGGCGACGCTGACCCCGGCGACCGACCCCACGGCAGTGAGCCCGGCCATGCCCGCCAGCCACCGGGCATTCCTGTTGTCGCTCATGGACGTCAGCCCGTCGACTCGCGATAGGTCCGGGCGATCCGGCCCCGCGGGCTGGTGACGACCTCGTAGTTGATGGTGCCCAGCAGTTCGGCCCAGTCCTGCGCCGTCGGCTCACCGGAGGCACCCGAGCCGAACAGCACCGCCTCGTCCCCCACCTTGACACCGGCACCATCGGGGCCGAGATCAACGACGAACTGGTCCATACAGATTCGGCCGACGTTGCGGTACCGGGCGCCGTTGATGGCGACGTCGATGCGTCCGCTCAGATTGCGGAACACGCCGTCGGCGTAGCCGAGCGGGATCAGCCCCACGGTGGTGTCGCGGTCGGCGATCCACGTGTGTCCGTAAGACACACCGTCGCCGGCTTTGATCGAACGCACCGCGGTGACAGGGCATTTCAGCGTCATGACGGGCCGCAGGCCGAAATCCCCGAGCGCGGGGATCGGCGTCTGCCCGTAGACGGCGATGCCCGGCCGCACCACATCGAAATGCAGGTCGGGCCGCGTCAGGGTCGCGGGCGAATTGGCCAGGTGCGCCACTTCGAAGTGCACGCCGACCTCCGCTGCCTGTTTCCGCGCGGCGGTGAGGCGGGCGGCCTGCGTGTCGTTCATCGGGTGCTGAGGGTCATCGCCGCATGCGAGGTGGCTCATGATGCCGCGGGGGCGCACCGCGCCGTCGGCGGCCGCCCGGGCGATGGCATCGAGCAGGGCCGGGTACTCGGCGGGGCTGACGCCGTTGCGGCTCAGGCCGGTGTCGACCTTGACGGTGAGCGTGGCGGGTGCACCGCTGCGGCGCACGCCGTCGAGCACGTCGTCGAACTGCCGCACCGATGCCACCGCAACCTGTACATCGGCGGCCAGTGCGGGCGCGAAGTCGGTGCCGGGCAGGTTCAGCCAGGACAGCACGGGCGCCGTGATGCCGGCCTCCCGCAGCGCCAGCGCCTCGGTGATGTTGGTGACACCCAGCTCGGCGGCCCCGGCCGCCAGAGCGGCACGCGCCACCTGCGGCGCGCCGTGCCCGTAACCGTCGGCCTTGACCACCGCCATCACCGCGGCGCTGCCTGCGCGTTCCCGCAGAAGCCGCACGTTATGCGCAATAGCGCCCAGGTCGATGACGGCCTGGGCAGCAGGTTGAGGATCGGGCGAACTCATATCGCCTCCGATTCTCCCAGACGCCCGCTGGTCCGCGTCGAGCCTGAGCTTGTGCACCACAATTTCCGGAGATCTGGAACACAAGCTCAGGTTCGTCCGCTAGTGGGCGAACGGCTGCACGTCGTCGAACTGGCCCTTCGGTTTGAGCTCGTCGAGGCTGTTCAGCACGGTCGTCAGGTCGTCGCGCAAGGCGCGGGCCAGGTCCGCCGAGAAGCCTTCGCGCACCACCACACGCAGCACTGCGATGTCCGTCGCACCCTCGGGCATGGTGTACGCCGGCACCTGCCAGCCGTAGGCGCGCAGTGCGTGTGACACGTCGAATTCGGTGTAGGGCCGTTTGCCCTTGAGCCGGCACGCGATCACCGGGATGGCCGAGCCGTCGGTGATGACCTCGAAGTGCTCGCTGCCCCGCAGCTCGTCACCGATCCACCGGGCGGTGTCCGACAGGCAGCGCATGATCTGCGTGTAGCCGGCCCGGCCGAGACGCAGGAAGTTGTAGTACTGGCCGACAACTTGATTGCCGGGCCGGGAGAAGTTCAGGGTGAAGGTCGGCATGTCGCCGCCCAGGTAGTTGACCCGGAAGACGAGGTCCTCGGGCAGGTGTTCCCCGCTGCGCCAGACCACGAAGCCGATGCCGGGGTACGTCAGCCCGTACTTGTGGCCGCTGACGTTGATCGAGACGACCCTCGGCAGCCGGAAGTCCCACTCCAGGTGCGGGTGCAGGAACGGCACCACAAAACCACCGCTGGCCGCGTCGACGTGGACGGGGATGTCCAGGCCCTTGTCCTGCGCGAGCTGATCGAGCGCCGCGCAGATCTCGGCGATGGGCTCGAGCTCACCGGTGAACGTGGTCCCCAGGATGCCCACCACCCCGATGGTGTCCTCGTCGACATTGGCGAGCACCTGCTCCGGGGTGATGACGTAGCGGTCCTCGGCCATCGGCAGATACCGCGGCTCGACGTCGAAGTAGCGGCAGAACTTCTCCCACACCACCTGGACGTTGGAACCCATGACCAAGTTGGGCGTGCGTCCCTTCCAGTCACCTACCTTCTGGCGCCATCGCCATTTGAGGGCCAGGCCGGCCAGCATCACAGCCTCGCTGGAACCGATGGTGGACACGCCGCACGCTGACGACGGGTCATCGTCACGCAGGCCGTCTGCGTGGAACAAGTCGGCCACCATGCACACCGTCCTGGCCTCGATCGCCGCGGTGGCCGGGTATTCGTCCTTGTCGATCATGTTCTTGTCGAACGTCTCGGCCATCAGCTTTTCGGCCTCGGGATCCATCCACGTCGTGACGAACGTCGCGAGGTTCAGCCGGGAGCTGCCGTCGAGCATCAGCTCGTCGTGGATGAAGCGGTACGCGGCCTGCGGGTCCATCGGGTCGTCGGGCAGACGCAGCGACGGAACCGGTGCGGTGGAGAGTCTGCCGGTGTAGGCGGGGCTCATCACCGATGCGCGAACATGCTTGTGCGACACAAAAGTTCCCTTCTTAGAGTGATGCGACGGCGGCCCGGACATGGGCCAGGATGCGGTGCGCCGACGTGGGCGCGGGGTTGGGACCGGGGTCATGTGCGGCGAGGTCGGCCGCACGAGCGTGGACGAACGCGGCCATCGCGGCGGCCTCGCCTGGCGCGATTCCCGATGCCAGCAGCGCGCCGATGATGCCGGACAGGACATCGCCGGATCCGGCTGTGGCAGCCCAGGATTGACCGGCGGGATTGAGGTACGTGGTGCCGTCGGCTTCGGCGATGATGGTGACGTTGCCCTTCAAAAGGACGGTGGCACCCAGGCGTTCGGCCAGTTCGCGGGTAGCGGCCACCCGGTCGGTCCCGGGCGGATGTCCGGCAAGCCGGGCGAATTCGCCGGCATGGGGAGTCAGCACCGTGGGTGCCGCGCGGTCTGCGACGAGGTCGGGGTCGGCCGCCAACAAGGTCAGCGCATCGGCATCGACGATCACCGGCAGATCGGTGGCCAGCGCGAACCGCAGCGCATCGTCGCCGGCGGTGTCGGTGCCGAGGCCCGGGCCGACCACCCACGCCTGGACCCGCCCCGCAGCCGTCGCATCCGGCGCCGCAACGACTTCCGGCCAGTGCGACACCACTTCGGCGTGCGCGGAGCCGGCGTAACGCACCATGCCGGATGTCGCGGCCACGGCGGCGCCGGTGCTCAAGATCGCCGCGCCCGGATAGATCGCCGACCCGGCGAGCACGCCCTTGACGCCCTGGCTGTACTTGTCGTCCGACGGGTGCGGCACCGGCCAGCGGACGCGGACGTCGTGCGCCTCGAATCCGAGGAACGTCGGCTCCGGCAGGTCGAGTCCGATGTCGATCAGTTCGACGCGGCCGCAGTCCGCCAGTCCGTGTATGGGTTTGAGTCCGCCGAAGGTGACGGTCAGCGCGGCGTGCACGTGGGGGCCGTCGGTGGCACCGGTCTGGACGTCGATACCGCTGGGCAGATCGACGGCGACGACGGGCGCGGTGTTGGCGTCGAAGACCGCTGCGGCATTGGGCCGGAGCGGTCCGCTGGCGCCGATACCGACGACGCCGTCGATCACCAAATCGGTTGATGGCGGAATGCTTTCAACTACCCTGCCGCCTGATTTTCGAAATGCGGTGAGCGCCTTCGAATGGGTGCGATCCGGGTTCAGGAGCACCGCCGTGGCGGCCGCACCGCGGCGGCACAGGAAGTTGGCCGCCCAGAGCGCGTCGCCGCCGTTGTCCCCCGAGCCCACCACCGCACAAACGCTGCGCCCGCTCACGCCGCCGGTGCGGGTTTTGAGTTCTGTGGCAATCGCCGTCGCCAGCCCGTAGGCCGCGCGGCGCATCAGCACGCCATCGGGCAGGGAAGCCAGCAGCGGCGCCTCGGCCGCACGGATCTGCTCGGCGGTGTAGTAGTGCCGCATAGCTCCGAAGGTTACGCACTTCCGCCCCGCAGGGGTTGGCATGTGCGTCAAATTCGGGCGTCGTGCGTGAGCGTGTGTGCGGACTTCTGGCGATTTTTCGCACACACGCTCACGTTCGGCGCGGATAACATCCCGCCATGACCTACGGCTTTCCGGCGCCGCCACCGGCCAGGCCCCCACTGTCGAGCGGCGACCTCGCCGCGTCGATCAGCGCGCTGGTGCTCACGTACGTCGGCGGCGGCGTGGCGGCATTCTTCGCGGTGTTCGCGTTGGCGTTCACCGACTACTGTCCGCCGGCGACCTGTCACATCGACGCCGGGATCAACGCCATGGCAGCAGGATTCATCGCGGCCATGGTGGTGGCACTGGCCGGCACGGTCGTCACCGTCATCCGACTGGTGAAGCGCCTGCGCGCCTGGCCATTTGCCGTCGGCACTCTGGGGTTGTGTGCCGTCCTGTGTGTGCTGGCGATCGGCGGCTATATCGCCGCCGTCGGCGGCTGAGGCTCAGACGAGAACCGCGCTGGGCTCCACCGTCACCTTGATGGCCTCGCCGTTCTGGACGATCGAGAACGCATCGAGAACCTCGTCGAGTGCGATGTGCCGGGTGATCAAGTCCTTCACCGGAACCTGACCGGTTGAGATGTAGTGCAGTGCCCGCTTGTTGTGCTCCGGCGCAGATCCATTGGCGCCGTGGATATGCAGCTGCCGGTAGTGCACCACATTGGAATCGCAGGTGATCGTCGGGTTTGTCTTGGGCAGGCCGCCGAAGAACGAGATACGTCCGTTGCGCGCGGCCATCGCGATGGCCTGCTCCTGGGTGATGTTGGCGGCCGTCGCGGTGATCACCACGTCGGCGCCGCGGCCGCCCGTCAGTTCCATGACCTTCTCGACGACGTCGACCTCCGCCGCGTTGATCACCGCATCGGGGTGCACGGCATCCGCGGACATCGCCAGGCGGGCGTCGTTGACGTCGACGAGGTACACCGGCCCGCAGTCGTGCACGCCACGGGCGATGCGGATGTGCATGCACCCGATGGGGCCGGCACCGAACACCACGACGGTGTCACCCGGCTCGATGCCGAGCAGATCCTGGGCGTTGATGGCGCACGCGAAGGGTTCCGCGGCCGACGCCTCGTCGTACCCGACGTTGTCCGGAATCCGGTTCAGCCCATCGACTTTGAGTACCTGGCGGGGCACGATCATGTACTCGGCGAACCCGCCGTCGTACTGGTAGCCCATCGAAGTCTGGTTCTGGCAGACCGCCATCCAACCCTTGCGGCACTCGTGGCACTCACCGCACGGGACCGCCGCGATCACCTGCACCCGGTCCCCCTCGGCCCACTCGGTGCCGTAGGTGGCATTCACGTCGGCGCCCACCTCGACGATGTCACCGGCGATCTCGTGCCCGATGGTCCGCGGCGGTGTCAGGTTCTGGTGCCCGTTGTGCAGGATTTTCACGTCCGTGCCGCACGTCGAGCAGTTGCGCACCCGGATCTTGATCTCGTCGGGCCCACATACCGGTTCCGGCACGTCTTCGAGCCGGACGTCCTCGGGTGCGTAGTAGCGCAGCGCTTTCATGGCGTTCCTTCCGGTTGTCCGGCCTGGCCGGCAAGTGTGTCGTGGTTCACTCTGCGCCCACTCTAACGGCAATTCGGGCATAACTCCAAACTTTTTCGTGCCCATTTTTGCCCATTTGCTTGCCATCGTGCCCGCATGTGGGCTTTACTCATAACACACGGTGATGTGACGGGCATCACCTTCGCGGCCGGTCGAGGTGGAGGTCCAACACAGTGAACGCAACGACGGAAACACCGCAGCGCGTCAGCCTGCGCGTGCGCGTGCAGCAGCTCGGCACCGCGCTGTCGAACATGGTGATGCCGAACATCGGCGCCTTCATCGCCTGGGGCCTGATCACGGCGCTCTTCATCAAGACCGGCTGGCTGCCCGGCCTCTTTCACTCACTGCAGAACCCGGACGGCTGGGTGGCCCACATCGGCGGCTGGGGCACGTACGAAAAGGGCGGCATCGTCGGGCCGATGATCACCTACCTGCTGCCGATCCTCATCGGATCCACCGGCGGGCGGATGGTGTACGGAACCCGCGGAGCCGTCGTCGGCGCCATCACCACCATGGGCGTGGTTGCCGGGTCCGATGTTCCGATGTTCATGGGCGCAATGATCATGGGGCCATTGGGCGGCTGGGTCATCAAGAAACTGGATGCGTTGTGGGACGGCAAGATTCGCCCCGGTTTCGAGATGCTGGTGAACAACTTCTCGGCCGGCATCGCCGGCCTGGTGCTGGCAGTCATCGGGTTCTTCGGAGTCGGCCCGGTGGTATCGGCATTCACCCGCGGCGCCGGCCACGGCGTCGACTTCCTCGTCGGCCACGACCTGCTGCCCCTGACCTCGATCTTCATCGAGCCTGCCAAGGTGCTCTTCCTCAACAATGCCATCAACCATGGCGTGCTTACTCCCCTTGGCACCACCCAGGCGCTCGCCACCGGCAAATCGGTGCTGTTCCTACTGGAAGCCAATCCGGGACCCGGCCTGGGAATCCTGTTGGCGTTCATGGTGTTCGGCCGCGGCGCCGCCAAGGCATCCGCACCGGGCGCCGCCATCATCCAGTTCCTCGGCGGCATTCACGAGATCTACTTCCCGTACGTGCTGATGAAGCCGAAGCTGATCGCCGCCACCATCCTGGGCGGAATGACGGGCGTCTTCATCAACGTGCTGTTCGGCTCCGGCCTGCGTGCACCCGCCGCACCCGGCTCGATCATCGCCGTCTACGCCCAGACCGCCTCCGGCAGCTACCTCGGCGTCACGCTGTCGGTGTTGGGTGCCGCAGCCGTTTCGTTCGCGGTGGCCTCCGTGCTGCTCAAGACCGACCGCGCCACCGACGAGCCCGATCTGGCCGCAGCCACCGCCGAAATGGAGGCGCTGAAGGGCAAGCGCTCCAGCGTGGCGTCGGCCCTGGTCGGCAGCTCTGCGTCCGCTCCCATCACCAATATCGTGTTCGCCTGCGATGCCGGCATGGGTTCGTCGGCGATGGGAGCCTCGGTGCTGCGCAAGAAGATCCGTGACGCCGGATTCACCGGAGTGACGGTGGTCAACCAGGCCATCTCCAATCTCACCGACACCTACGGGCTGGCCGTCACCCACCGCGATCTCACCGAGCGCGCCCGGCAGAAGACCCCGTCGGCGATCCACGTCTCGGTCGACGACTTCATGAACTCGCCCCGCTACGACGAAATCCTCGAACTGCTGGGACGTACCAACGGCGCCCCTGGGTCGTCGAGCGAATCCGCCACAGCGCCAAGCGAACCCACTGCCGATTCCGACGATGTGCTGTCGCTCGACTCGATCGTGCTGGCCGGCTCGGCCACCACCGCCGAGGCCGCCATCACCGAGGCCGGCAACCTGCTGGTCTCCGCGCACGCCGTCGACACCTCTTATGTCGACGCCATGCACGAGCGCGAGAAATCTGTATCGACGTACATGGGCAACGGCCTGGCGATCCCGCACGGCACCAACGACGCCAAGAGCGCGATCCGCCATTCCGGAATTTCCTTCGTCCGCTATCCCGAACCCATCGACTGGAACGGCAAGCCCGCCGAGTTCGTGGTGGGCATCGCGGGCGCCGGCAAGGACCACATGGCGCTGCTCACGCGGATCGCCCAGGTGTTCCTGAACAAGGACGAAGTGGACCGGTTGCGCCGGGCCAGCACCCCAGAGGAGGTCCGGGCGGTGCTGAGCGAAGCCCGGTAAACGCCGACCGCAAGAATGTCATCCGTGGATTCCGACAGCCGCCAGCGCCAGATCGTCGAGTTCGCCCGCACCCGCGGGCGGGTCGAGGTGCTGGCGCTGGCCGAAGAACTGAACGTGGCGTCGGAGACCATCCGCCGCGACCTGAAGGTGCTGGCCGGTCGCCGCATGCTCAAGCGGGTCCACGGCGGAGCCATCCCCCTGGAAACAGCGGCGTTCGAATCGACGGTGGAGTACCGCAGCCAGGTCGACCTGGCCCAGAAGCACCGGATCGCGGCCGCGGCCGCCGACCTGCTGCACGGAGCCGAAACCGTCTATCTGGACGAGGGTTTCACTCCGCGGCTCATCGCCGAACAGCTGGCACATCGGGAACTGACGGTGGTGACGTCGTCATTGTTGGCCGCCGAAGCGCTGGCCCACAGCGAGACCGTGACGGTGTTGCTGCTCGGCGGACGAATGCGCGGACGAACCCTCGCGACGGTGGACAACTGGGCGGTGGAGCGCTTGCGCAGCCTGGTCATCGATGTCGCCTACCTCGGCACGAACGGCATCACGCCCGAGCACGGACTGACCACTCCGGATCCCGCGGTGGCCGCGGTCAAGCAGACCGCGGTGTCGGTCGCGATGCGCCGGATTCTGGTGGCCGCCCACTCCAAATTCGGTGAGACCAGCTTCTGCCGGTTCGCCGACGTGTCCGACTTCGATGCGATCGTCACCGGTACGGAACTGCCGGCCGCGGAGGCGGCGCGCTATGAGGCGCTAGGGCCGTCGGTGGTGCGCGCCTGAGTGTTGCCGAGGCGTTCCCGCGGAGCCGTCGGGGCGCCGGATCGGGGCGTCAACGTGTATCGCTGCATCGGCGCGCAGGCGTGCCCGGCTGAGCACACGCGCTGCCCGGCCGAAGTTGGCGCCCAATCCTTTCCGGGCGGTTCGCGATGCGCTAGGCAGTTGCAAGGCTCGGTCTTGAGGAGCCACCACCTGCCTTCACCAAGATCAGCGCAACTGTCACCGATGTCCTGATGTAGGCCGAAAAACCCCTTGTCATTCGAACGTGTGTTCGATAAAATTAAGCATGGGACTCACACCGGATCTCACCACCAGCCTCGACACCCTCCGCGGCGTGCAGGTCCCCGACGACATGTCCAGGGACGACGCGGTGGCGGCGATGACGTGCGTGATGAAACTGCGCGGTGTGGCCGATCATCTGGCGGCGATGCTGACCGGGGTGCTGGACCGCTGCGGTGCGGCCGCCGCGCAGGGGCGGACGCCGAGGGAGTTGTTGATGGCGTTGGGGTGTGCGCCGTCGGTCGCGCAGCGGCTGGTCCGGGTCGGCGCCGCGTTACCGGTGTTGCCGACCCTGGCAGCGCATGCCGCTGATGGGGCGATCTCCGGGGAGCATGTCGATGCGATCGTCAAAGGCATCAACCACATTCAAGCCCGCACACCCGGTGAAGTAGACGAGGAGGCCCGGTTCGCGCAGGTGACCGATCTGTTGGGGCAGTTCTTCTCCGGCGCCACCCCCGCCGACATCGACAAACGCGCCCGCCGGCTGGGCAACCGGGTCGCCGCCGAAGGTGGCCTGCCGGCGTCCGAGGACCGGTCCATCAACACCGCCGACCACCGCATCACCAGCGACGGCCGCGTCCAGATCCGCGCGGACCTGGACGCCGAAGTCGGCGCCAAATACATCGCGGCGATCGAACAAGGGGCGGCGCCGCGACCCGAACCTGACGGCAGCCCCGACACCCGCGCAGCGGGTCGGCGCCGCGCTGATGCCCTGGAAGCGGTGCTAGATATCGCCGCCCGCGGCGGGGACGTCGCCTCGGCCCCGCGCACCCAACTGCTGATCACCGTGCCCGCCGACACCCCCGATTTGGCGGCGTTGGAATTCATCGGGTCGATCAGCACCATGACCCTGGACCGACTCACCTGCGACACCACCGTCACCACCATGATCGTCGACGGCGAACGCGTACCCCTGGACATGGGCCGGGAGAAACGCCTGTTCCCGGCCCACCTACGCAAAGCGCTCTATCACCGCGATGAATGCTGCATCAAATGCGGCGCCCCACCAGGACGCACCCACGCCCACCACATCATCCACTGGACCCACCACGGTGAGACATCACTAGCCAACGGCTGCCTGCTGTGCCCGGCCTGCCACGCCAACGTGCACCACGACGGCTGGGACGTGGTCATGGGCCTGGACAAGCACCCCTGGCTCATCCCACCCGCGACCGTCGACCCACAAAGAAGACCCGTCCCCGCCTACAACCGCCGCACCATGCGCCTCGACAAGGCCGCCTAACACGCAAAGCATTGCGCACCTTGACAACTCAACAGTGACAACGGCAAACACGGGCCTGCTGCCTCAACAGCGGCATGGGAGCAGCAGGCCCGCACCCGGAGGGTCGCGAACAGTTCACCGCGACGTCCGCACCGCGTCGGACATCGGCGGCAGGTAGCTGACGGCGTTGCCGCCGCCACGCTTGGCCACGAACATCGCCTCGTCCGCGCGGGTGACCAGATCGCCGAGCAGTTCCGCGTGATCGCAGCCGGATTCGGCGAAGTGTGTAATCGCCGCGGCGGTAATCCCGATGCTCGCCGTGATCGGTGCGTGGTCGTCGCGGCCGCACAACGCGACCCGGATCCGGTCGGCCACGGCCACCCAGTCGCCCGGTTGCAGGACGTCGACGACGACGAACTCCTCGCCCCCGACGCGCGCCACGAGCGCACCGCCGTGCACGGCGGACTCCAGTCGCCGCGCGCAGCGGACCAGTACCTCGTCGCCGACGCTGTGGCCGAACCGATCGTTGACGATTTTGAACCTGTCGAGGTCGATCACGATGACGACGACGTCGGCCGCGCGCTTGCGATGGCCGCGCAGCAGGTCGTCGATGTGGAGATTGAGGCCGCGGCGGTTCAGCAATCCGGTCAGCGGGTCATTCGAGGCCTCGTTGGCCTCGTTGCGCAGGGCCCAGATGCCGAAGTGCGCGGCTATCGGCGCGACCGCGAGTGCCCCGCCGGACAACAGCTTCACGAACGCCAGCACCGGATCGCCACCGCCGATGATCGCGATCTCGACAGACATCGCCGCAATCGACGACACCGCCCAGAAGCTATGCACAGCAAGAGCTTTCGGCCCATCGAAGAAGATGATGTAGAACGACACCAGCAGCAACGCACTCAGCCCGAACATGCCGGACAGCACCTTCTGGTTCACCACGGTGACCACGGTGACGCCGACGTCGACGTTGATGAGGAACGCGTGCGACAACCGGTACGACGGCCACGGCCGCAGCCACCACACCCAACTCCACACGTACATCGCGGTGATGAACACGATGGACACGGCCCGCACGGCCACACCCGCGGGCGCGTCACCGGACCACTGGGCAATCATGACGATCAGGCCGACCATGCCGACGCCGAGCCCGACGAGGAACTGGATCAGCCCGGTCAGCGAACGCTTGGCGAAGTACTCGACCTGCGCGTCGTAGTCGGTCGGCGTGTGCCACCATTCGCGGACCATCCGGACCGTCGCGTGACGCGCAGCAGCATCAAGCAACAATCCACGGCCCTCACAATGGACACCTTCGGCTGACCCTCAACCCGCAGCCAACCATTTTTCACAGCTAATATTTCAGTCGAATATATAGATGTGGTTGACCTGCGATTTCCCATGCTAGAGCACAGGCATGGTTGATGCCAGCGAACGAGCCAACGCGAAGCTATTCGACAGTGACCGACTTCGCCAGGTTCCGCGGCTTGTCCACGTCGTATCCGCGCTCGCGGGCCACCGAAGCAGCGAACACCTGCAGCGGGATGGTCGACAGCAAGGGCTGGAACAGAGTCGAGGTCGTCGGCAACTCGAAGATGTAGTCCGCGTACGGGCGCACCGTCTCGTCGCCTTCCTCGGCGATGACGATGGTGACCGCACCACGGGCCTGGATCTCGCGGATGTTGCTCAGCAGCTTGGCGTGCAGCATCGACGAGCCCTTGGGCGACGGCATCACCACGATCACCGGCAGGTCGTCGTCGATCAGCGCGATGGGACCGTGTTTGAGCTCGCCGGCGGCAAAGCCCTCGGCATGCATGTACGCCAGCTCCTTGAGCTTGAGCGCACCCTCGAGCGCGACCGGGTAGCCCACATGCCGCCCCAGGAACAGCACCGTCGGCGACTGCGCGAACTGCTTGCCGAGGCCCGCGATCGGCTCCAGCCGCTCGAGCACCTGCTCGACCAACGCCGGCATGGCCTCCAACTCGCGGTACTCGCGCGCGACCTCGTCCGGGTACTTGGTGCCGCGCGCCTGCGCCAGCGCCAGACCCACCAGGTAGTTGGCAGCCACCTGGGCCAGGAACGTCTTGGTCGCGGCGACACCGATCTCCGGCCCGGCCCGCGTGTAGAGCACGGCGTCGGCCTCGCGCGGAATCTGCGAGCCGTTGGTGTTGCAGATGGCCAGCACCTTGGCCTTCTGGCCCTTGGCGTGCCGGACGGCCTCCAGGGTGTCGGCGGTCTCGCCGGACTGCGAGATGGCGATCACCAGCGTGCTGCGGTCCAGCACCGGGTCGCGGTACCGGAACTCGCTGGCCAGCTCGACCTCGACAGGCAGCCGGGTCCAGTGCTCGATGGCGTACTTGGCGAGCAGACCCGAGTGGTACGCGGTACCGCAGGCGACGATGAAGACCTTGTCGACGTCGCGCAGCTCCTGGTCGGACAGCCGCTGCTCGTCGAGGACGATCTTGCCGTCGACGAAGTGGCCGAGCAGCGTGTCGGAGACGGCCGCGGGCTGCTCGGCGATCTCCTTGTACATGAAGTAGTCGTAGCCACCCTTTTCGGCGGCCGACAGGTCCCAGTCGATGTGGAACGGGCGCGCGCGGTCGGACGCGTCGTTGCCGTCGAAGTCCAAAACCTGGTAGCCGTCCGCGGTGATCACCACGGCCTGGTCCTGCCCGAGTTCGACGGCGTCGCGCGTGTACTCGATGAAGGCCGCGACATCGGAGCCGACGAACATCTCGCCGTCGCCAACCCCGACCACCAACGGTGTGGACCGGCGGGCGGCGATGATGGTGCCCGGGTCGTCGGCGTTGCTGAACACCAGCGTGAAGTGGCCTTCCAGCCGGCGAAGCACCGCCAGCACCGAAGCGACGAAGTCGCCGGCCGTCGGCCCGTTCCGGTAGGCCTGCGCCACCAGGTGGACGGCAACCTCGGAGTCGGTGTCGCTCTGGAACTCGACGCCGGCGGCCTCCAGCTCGGCGCGCAACCCGGCGAAGTTCTCGATGATGCCGTTGTGGACCACCGCGAGCTTGCCGCTGGCATCACTGTGCGGATGCGCGTTGCGGTCGGTGGGACGCCCGTGGGTCGCCCAGCGGGTGTGCCCCATGCCGGTGGTGCCTTCGAGCTCGGCGGCATCGGTTTCGGCCAGCGCCTCTTCGAGATTGGCCAGTCGGCCGGCGCGCCGCCGGATGGTCAGACCCCCGTGGCCATCAGCCAGAGCGACACCGGACGAGTCGTAGCCGCGGTATTCCATCCGTCTCAGCGCGTCGACCACGATGTCGCGGGCCGGCCGTTGCCCGACATAGCCGACGATTCCACACATGGTTATCCAGGGTAGTGCAGCCGCCCGGGTGCCGGACCGTGCATGCGTGACGCGCAAACCAGGGCCACTGCGCTAACGTCATCGCGTGGCCAAGACGAAGAAGCTCTTCGGCGCTCTGACGCGCCGCGGCCCGCACCGCGTTCTGCGTGGTGACCTGGGTTTTGCCGGCCTGCCGGGCACTGTCTACACCCCCGAGTCGGGATTGAATCTGCCCGGCGTGGCATTCGGCCACGACTGGTTGCAGGGTGTCGGACGTTACAACGGCACGCTCGAGCATCTGGCATCGTGGGGCATCGTCGCGGCCGCGCCCAACACCGAGACCGGCATCGCGCCGTCGGTGCTGAACCTGGCGTACGACCTGGGCACCACCCTCGACATCATCACCGGAGTCCGGCTCGGCCCCGGCAAGATCAGCGTGCACCCAACCAAGCTGGGCCTGGTCGGGCACGGTTTCGGGGCATCGGCGGCGATCTTCACCGCCGCGGGCCTGGGCTCGTCGGCCAACCCGCTGAAGGCGGTGGCCGCGGTGTTCCCGACCGCGAGCAAGCCCGACGCTGATCAGCCCGCAGCCGGTCTGCGGGTTCCCGGGCTGATCCTCAATGCGCCGGGCGCCGAACTGACCATCCAGTCCAACGCCACCGAGCTGGCCGCCGCGTGGCGGAACTCGACGGTGCGGACCGTCGCCAAGGCGGTCCCGGGCGGGCTGGCCGAGGGCTTCCGGCTGTCCAAACTGGTCGGGATGCCCGGTGCGGATCGTCGGACCCAGAAGACGGTGCGCGCCCTGCTGACCGGCTACCTGCTGTTCCAGCTGACCGGCGACAAGACCTACAAGGATTTCGCCGACGCCGACGTGGTGCTGCCCAAGACGGTAGCCGCCGATCCCGACGCCGAGAGCCCGGCTCTGGAAGACAAGGTCGCCGCCCTGCTGAAGGGCTAGTGGTTGCGCAGTGCGCTGATCAAGTCGTCCTTCTTCAGTGACGAATACCCCGTCAGACCCAGCTCTTTGGCGCGCTTCTTCAGGTCCTGCACCGTCCAGTCGTCATAGGAACCGGACTTCCCGCCTTTGCGGCCGACGGAAGAACCGCCGCGGGCGGCCGCAGCATTCGAGATTCGCGCCGCCTTTTCTTTCGAGTCGCCCTGCTTGCGCAGTTCTTCGTACATCTTCTCGTTCTTGATCGAGGAATTGGGCACGGCCGTGGCTCCTTCGCTGTGAATCGCACAGGCAGAATGCCCTGACCGCACGCGGTTGAAACGCCGCGACAGATTCACTCGCCCACTTGAGGCAACTCGTCGGCTGCGATCTCGCACGGTGTCTTGGCTGTCGGGTTCTCCTGTCCGGCAACAGGTTCGGTGGGCAGCGAGACCGGCGCCGGCGGCGGGGTGGGCGCCGGGGGCGGGTTGGGTGCCGGTGGCACCTGCTGCGGGTCGACGGGAGGCTGCGCGACTGCCGGTTCGCCTGTGTCCGCGGCCATCTCGTCGGTGCTTTCGTCCCCGCTGTCGGCGTCCTCGTCGGCTTCGTCGGCTTTGTCGTGTTTGTCGTCGGCTTCGTCGTCAGCTTCGTCGTCAGCTTGGTCGTCGTGTTCGTCCTCGCCGGAGGTCCCGTCGTCCTTGTCGCCCAGACCGAGGTCGTCGGCGAGACTGTCGTTGACGTCGTCGAGCCTGTCCAGTCCCGATGCGCCGGGCGCCAGACCCGCCATCGAGCCCAGCGCTCCCCCGATGGCATCGGTCAGCTGCCGACCCAAACCGCCGATACCCGAACCCAATCCGAGATCTCCGGACGGACCGGCCGCGGCCGGGTTTGCGGCGGCAGCACCGAGCGCCGGTTCCGGAACTCCGGGTGCACCGGTCGACGGTGCCGAGGCGGTTTCGGCAGACACCGGTGGAGCGGACGGCGCCGCAACAGGTTCGGCAGGCACCGGCGGGGCCGACGGAGCAGCCGGAGCCGACGGCGTCCACCCGGCCGCGGTACCCAACGTCGCGAAGGGCGCAGCCGCCGCGGCCTGATACGCCGGCGCGCCCGGCAACTCCGGCACGGGCGACGACGAATGCGGCGTCCAATCGGGCGTCAGCACGACTGGCACCGCGAACGACACCGCTGCCGGCGTGACCGCCGCGATGGCCGAATCGTAGGCCGCCGCAACGGCATCGGCGGAATCGTGCAAAGCGGGCAGCAGGTCCCCCGACACCGCGCGAAGGACGAAGGGCTTGAGTTGCTGGTCGACGATCTCGCTGGCGGCCGACAGGTCGCCGGCCCCAGCAAGGACGACGCGGGCAGCCGCGCTCCACTGGTCACGGTGTTCGCCAGCCGCCGCATCGGCCCGCAATACCGCGTCGACCTTCGCGTCGACGGCGCGCCACAATTCGTCCCGCAGCGTCGTCAGTGCCTGCGCGCTCCGCTGCAGATGCACGACCACATCCTCGGCCGCCACGGTCAGGGTGCGCAGAAACCCGCCGGCGGCGTCCCCGCCGGTGCCCGACCACTGCGCCGTCAGTTCCCGATAACCGTTGCCCTGCAACCGCAGTGCGTCCTGCGCGACCACCACCGCAGCGTCAAGTGAGCGGGCGTCCGCAGCCAGCGCGTCGAGGTTCAGCCCACTCTCGGCGTAATACAACTGCGCCAACGGCCCCGGAGACGGCAGGCCCAACACCTGGCATGCCGTCACGTACTCGTCGAGGATCGTCACGGCGCCGTCGCCTTCGGAGAGCCGCCCGGCAACATCGAACGCGTCCGCCATCATCAGACCAACCGGCCGGCGAGGTCGGCGTCGACGTCCTCGTAGCGCCCTGACGAAACCCGCAGTGCCGCTGCGGCTTCCGTCGACGCGGACGCCCACGCCCGAAGCTGGGCCGCCGACTGATCCAGCGCGGCGCGCAAGGCGGCCGCACGGGCGGCATGGTCACTCCCGCCGCAGAACCCGTCGAAGTACCACCGCAGCAGCGGCGCGACCGCGGTGCCGAGCATGTCGGCGACCGATTCGCACCGCTGCGCGATGTCCCGCACTGCCGAGAGGTCTATCCGAGCGACGTCACGTTCTCCCATGCCTTGCTATGACGCACGGCGCGGACGTTCGGTTCCATCGAAGCTGAAAATATCCTGTGGCCACCCGCCAAAACGCCATCCGCGGACGGCTGCCGGCACTAGCCTTCAACGATGCAACCGCTGGTCTTCCTGGATACGGAGACCACCGGCCTACACGCCGACCGGCAACCCTGGGAAATTGCCATGCTCCGGCGCGACGATGCCGGTGAATCCCGCATCGTGCTGTACATCGATCTGGCCGATCTCGATCTCGACGCGGCCGAACCCGCGGGCCTGCGGATCAGCCGGTTCTCCAGTCGCCACCCTCAGGTCGTGTACGGGCCCATCGACCTTCCGTCGGTGCACCGCGAACACGAAGCCGCGGAAATCGTTCGCGAGTGGACCATGGACGCCACCATCGTCGGCGTGGTGCCCAGCTTCGATACGCAGTGTCTGTGCGCCATGCTGGCGCGCCATCAGCTGACACCGGGCTGGAGCCCCAAGCTCGTCGACGTCATCTCGCTGGCCGCCCGGTACGTCCTCGACTACGGGCGTACCCCGGAACGCGACTCGACACAGCTGTCCCGGCAGTGCGGAGTCCGGCCGCCAGGCGCCGGCCTCCGGCACACCGCGCTCGGCGATGCACGGTGGGCCATGCGCTGGTACGACCAGTTGTCCACCCGTCTGATGTCGCGACTGGCCCAGTAGGACAAGCGGTCTCAGCGTAATCCCGGATGCGTGCCCGATTGCCGTGCCCGCCGCTGGACCGCGGCGATCTCGCGCAGCCCGTCACCGAGCAGGCTGCGGTTGAGCGGGGACAGATCCCCCACCGTGATCACGTCGTTCGGCGTACGGCCGTCGGCGATCAGTTCGACCTGATGCGCCAACCGCATTCGTTGCAGCATGACGAAAACCTCGGTGAGGGTTCGGGAGTCGCGCTCGGTCAGCGCTCCGGTGCTGGCCGCCGCCGCCAGCCGGGCCGGAGTCGAGGCCGAGGTCATGTCGGCGGTGAGGCCGCCCCACCGGGCCAGGTTGACGATCGGCGTCACCGCATGCGTCTTCAGGTCGAAGGTGCCGCCGCGCCGCGAGAGCACATCGCGCAGCGACCACGTGCGCACCTTGCCCGACAGGGCATCGAGGAGTTGCAGGCGGAGTGCGTTCGGATGTTCGTCACGCATCCGGTGGAACACCGTGGGCACGGTGTGCAGCGCCCGGTTCCCCCACACGACGCGACCGTCGATCAGCAGTGAGGACAGGATCAAACCCTTGCCGCGCAAGGGATCATCGAGCCACCCCTCGGCGGCCTGTGCCCAGTCGGAGGCCGACCGCGCGAACGCCTTGTGCGATGCGACAGCACCGTTGCTGTCGGCGGGCAGTCCGCAGCCGTCGAGGATGGCGTGCGCGCGGGCCGCGATGGCACGCAACTGCGCGCATTCGGCATCGCAGCTGTCGGCCCAGCTGAGCGCGCTGTCCACGTCAGAGGACGGCATGGCCTCCCGGCGGGCGATGCTGCCGAGGGTGAGCCAGGCGAACTGGTCTTGCGTCGGCCCGGGTCCCGCTTCGGCCAGGGCGAGCTCCAATGCCTTGCGCACCAACGCATCCAGCACGATCGAGGCGATGCTGCTGGCGGCCGATGCCTTCGTGCCGGTGCGGAACAGCTCGACTGCGATGCGGGTCACCTCGCGACCGTGCCGCTGCAGCGCAGCCGCATCAGGTGCCTGCGCGATGGCCCGGCGCAACACGAAGCTCTGGCGGGCCGAGGCGGCCAGCAGATCGACGTCCTCCAGGACGCCCAGCACCTCACCGCGCGGCGACAGCACCGGCATGTGGCGCATGCCGCGCTCCAGCATGTCCAACAGCACGGTCTCGGCAGTGCGATCGGCGGTCACCGTCTGGGCGGGCGCGCTCATCACCTCGGAGATCGGGACGTCGACCGGCAGCCCCGCAGCGACCACGCGAGACCGAAGGTCACGATCGGTGAAGATGCCGACACCACCCTCACGCAGCCGGATCAGTGCGTAGGACACCCGCTGCTCGCTCATCTGCACGACGGCGTCGCGAACCGACACCCCGGGCTCGACGATCAGCACGGTGCCGTGCACCAGGTCGCCGACGGGCCGCGAATCGCCGGCGGTGATCAGCTGCGACTGCGACGACGGTGTGGCCGACAACGCCAGGAACCGCAGCCCAGCCGGTTTGGCGAACTGGGCCCGCACGAGCTCACCGGGCAGCCGGATGACGGTGGCGGGTTCCGTTGTGCGAGCCAGGAATTCGATACCGCCACCGGTCAGCATCGGCACGTAACCGAAGATTCCGCCGGGCTCGATGGTGTCGAACACCTGCCCGTCGCCCACCTCCTGGAGATTCACCGAACCGGTCAAGACCATCCAGATGTCATCGGGGACCTGGCGGGAGAAGTCCGCGATCACGGTGCCGGCGCGGTAGTGCTCCAGCGACGAGGCGGCGACGAGGTCGTTCAGTTCGGTGTCACTCGCCGTCTGAAACGGCGGGCGCGAACCGAGGAAGTTCACCAGCTCCGGAGAGGTCACCCCGCCATCGTGCCCTACTTCAGCCGTTGCGAATGAGGTCGGCGCATTTCTCGGCCATCGTCATCACCGTGATGTTGGGGTTGACCACCGGCAACTTCGGCATCGCCGAGGCGTCGACCACCCGCAGGTTGCGCACACCCTTGACGCGCAGCTGTGGGTCGAGCACGGCCATCGGATCGTCGACCGCGCCCATCCGCGCCGTGCCGGCCGGGTGGTACACCGTGTTGTGCGTCTTGTAGATGTACGCGAGCAACTCCTCGTCGGTCTGCGCATCCGGCCCGGGCGCGAGCTCACGGCCGATCCACTCCTGCAAGGGCTCCTGCTCGGCGATCTTGCGGGCCAGCTTGATGCCGGCCAGCATCACCTTCTCGTCGTGCCCCTCGGGGTCGGTGAAATAGCGCGGGTCGACCTTCGCCCGATCCCGGAAATCGCGAGACGCCAACCGCACGGTTCCGCGCGAACGGCCTTGCGTCACATTGGGAGTCAGGCAGAAGCCGTTGTCGGTGGTGGGGTACCCGTGTCGCAGGGTGTTCATGTCGAACGGGACGCTGCCGTAATGCATCATCAGGTCGGAGTGATCGGGGTTGTCGCCGGCGACCTCGGTGGTCGCGAAAAGCCCGATCTCCCACCACTGCGTGGATTCGGTGACCATCGGCTTTGCCGCTTCCCAGAACACCAGGCCCTCGACGTGGTCGTCGAGGTTCTCGCCGACACCGGGCGAGTCGACCCGCACCGGCACCCCGACCTCGTTCAGGTGCTCGGCGGGCCCGATTCCGGACAGCATCAGCAGTTTCGGGGTGTCGATGGCGCCGGCCGTGACGACCACCTCGCGGCTGGCGGTGACGACGTCGTAGCCGGTGAGGTCCGGACGCTGGTACCGCACGCCCGTCGCCACCGGCTCGTCACCGGAATCGTCGAACAGAATCTCGGCCACCCAGCAGTCGGTCAGCACCGTGAGATTGGGGCGCGAATCCAGGATCGGATGCAGATACGCGTGCGAGCTGGACATCCGCTCGCCGGCCTCGTTGGCGTTGATCTGCAGCCAGCCCGCCGCGTTGAGGGTCCAGTCGCCGCGGTTGAACTGCACCGTTTCCAGACCGACCTTGGCCGCGGAGTCGATCACCGCCTGGCCGCACGGATCGTTCGGCGGCACGTCGCGCAGCCGGACTGGACCCGAATCACCGTGCGGCACACCCTGATACGTGCCGGTAGCGGTGTTGTTCTCCACCTTCGCGGTGAACGGCAGCACATCCTCCGGACCCCACCCGGTCGCGCCCATGGCCACCCAGTCCCGCAGGCCCTGGGCGAGCGGCCAGAAGGCGATACAGGAATTGTGCGACGAACAACCGCCGAGCACCTTCGCCCGCGCGTGCCGCATGAAGCTGTTGCCCTTCTCCTGTGGCTCCACCGGGTAGTCCCAGTCGTAGCCGGAGTCCAGCAGGTGCATCCACTCCGACAACTCGAGGATGTTGCGGTCGTCCACATCCGACGGCCCGGCCTCCACCAGACAGACGGTGACGTTCGGGTCCTCGGACAGCCGCGCCGCGAGGACACAACCGGCAGTGCCGCCCCCGGCGATCACGTAGTCGTAGGTCTGATCGGACATGATGCGCACTCCTCGAAAAGTGGTCAGGCAGAACGAAATCAGCTCAGCGGGTCATTCGCCGGTGAGCGCCGAATGGGAGGCCAGGGTGCCAATGTGGTTGCGGCCCTTGACGAAATACCACAGCAGGCCGAGCCCGAGGATGACGCCGATGTAGACGAACGCGCCCCAGGTGTTGTACCACGGGTCACCGTAGATCGCGACGCGTGGCCACGCCAGGTTGACGGCCATCCCGACGCCCCACAGCACCGCGAAGATGTTGACCGGCAGGCCCCACTTGCCCATCGTGAAGTAGCCGCCCTCCTTGAGATCTTTCGGCGGCCACTCCCCTTGCAGGCGCTTCTTGAGCAGCGGGCCGGTGACCATCAGGTAGGCCAGGTAGATCATGATGATCGCGATCGAGGTCAGCACGGTGAAAACCTTTGGCTGCCCGAGGTTGATCACGAGGATCAGCGCCGCGATGATGCCGATCACGACAGCGGGCACGACGGGTGCCTGGGTCTTGGGATGCACCTTGGCGAGCTTCTCGCCGAACGGCAGCGCGTTGTCGCGGGCCATGGCGAACGTCAACCGGATGGCCGCGGTGTGCACGGCCAGCGAGCACACCGTCACCGCGACCACGATGCAGATCAGGAAGATGGTGCCCAACGGGCCCCACATCACCTTCTCGACGATGGACTGCAGGCTGCCGTCGGGGCTACCCAGCGCCGGGTCGCTGAGGTCCGGCGTGGCCATGATGGCGCCAGCCAGGATGGCGCCGCCGATCACGAACGAGGCCAGGATCGCACGCAGGATGGCCTTGGGCGCGGTGCGCCTGGGCTCGACCGTTTCCTCGCCGAGCGAGCTTGCCGTGTCGAACCCGTACATCACGTACAGCGATGCCACCGAGGCCACCAGGAACGCGCCGAAATATCCGCCGGGCAGTCCCGCGCCATGGCCCTGGGTGTCGAAGAAGACACTCGGCCCGCGCTTGATGTTGAACAGCAGGATGACCGCAATGAGCACTGCCGCAATGAGTTCGATGAAAACACCGGCGCTGTTGATCATCGCCATCAGCCGCACGCCGAAGGCATTGACCACGGTGGTGAACACGATGAGGACGGTGCCGAGCAGGATGGCGTTGGCGGCGAAATCGTACTGACCGGTGCCGTCGCCGATCACCTGGAAGCCGCTCCAGAGTCGCGGCAGGTTCAGCTGTAGGGCCAACACCACCGCCGACAGGGTGACGATGGAAGCCGTCAGCATCAGCCACCCCGAACTCCAGCCCACGATGCGGCTGCCCAGCTTCTTCGACCAGTTGTAGACGGAACCCGCGACCGGATACTTGGCGGCGAGTTCCATGAAACACAACGCCACCGCCATCTGCCCGATGAAGACCATGGGCCAGGACCAGAGATACGCCGGTCCGCCGTTGCCGTAGCCGACGTAGAACAGCTGGAAGGTACCGGTCAGGATGGAGATGTAACTGACACCGGCCGCAAAGCTCGCGAATTTTCCGATGCTGCGGTCCAGCGATTCCTTGTAGCCGAAGTCTTCGAGTCCGCCGCTGTCCGCGTCGGCCAGGTTCTGAGTCATGATGGTGTGTCCTTAACCTTCATTGGCAGTGTTGAACCAGCCGGCCGGCGTTGGCGCGGTGTTGTGCCAGATGTGTTTGAGTTCTTGATATTCCGCGAGACCCGAGGGACCGAGCTCGCGGCCGTTGCCCGACTTCCCGAAACCGCCCCACTCCGCGGCCGCGGTGTAGTAGCCGAAGTCGTTCAACCACACCGTGCCGTGCCGCAGTGCGCGCACCACACGTTCGCCTCGCGCTGGATCGGAAGTTCGCACTCCCGCCGCGAGACCGTACTGCGTGTCGTTGCCGAGCCTGATCGCCTCGGCCTCGTCTGTGAATCGCTCCACCGTCATGATCGGCCCGAAGGTCTCCTCCGTGACGATCCGCATCGACCGGTCGCACCGGTCGAAGATCGTCGGCAGGAAGAAGTAGCCGTCCGCCAGCGCCGGATCGCTGGGCCGGGTTCCGCCGGTGATGAGCTTCGCACCCTCAGAAATACCCAGGGCCACAAAGGATTCGATTTTTTCCAACTGTTGCTTGGAGACCAGCGGGCCGGTCTCGCTACGCGGGTCGGTACCGTCGCCCATCCGGATCTTCTCGGCGCGCTCGGCGAGCTGAGCGACGAAATCGTCGGCGATCGACTCCTCGACGATCACCCGCGTGCCTGACGAACACACCTGACCCGAGTGCAGGAACACACCGGTGAGGACCTGGTCCACGGCGGCGTCCCAGGCCTCTCCCCCTCCGATATCGGCGAACACGATGTGCGGGTTCTTCCCGCCGAGTTCCAGCGCCACCTTGGTCACGTGCGCGGCGGCGGTCCTGGCGATGTGCTGCCCGGTGCTGAGCCCGCCGGTGAACGAGATGAGGTCGACGTCGGGGTTGTCGGTGAGGGCCGCGCCGACGGCGGCCCCACTGCCCTGGATCAGGTTGAGCACGCCCGGCGGCACGCCCGCTTCCTGAGCCAGCCGGACGAAGGCGATGGTCGAAAGCGGTGTCACCTCACTGGGTTTGGCCACCATGGTGCACCCGGCCGCCAGGGCCGGCGCGATCTTCCACGAGATCTGCAGGAGCGGGTAGTTCCACGGGGCGATCAGCACGCACACCCCGATGGGCTCGTGCACCACCCGGCTGATGACCGTCGGGTCGCCCACGTCGACAAGCCGGTCGGACTGCGTCGCCACCAGGCGCGCGTAGTAGCGGAACACCGAGATCACGTCGTCGATATCGATCCGGCTCTCCGCCAAGGTTTTTCCGGTGTCGGCGGTCTCCAGTGCCGCGAGCGACTCCTTGTCGCGGGCCAGCAGGTCGGCGATGCGCTCGAGCAGCGCGGTCCTCTCGGCGACCGGTGTGGCCGGCCAGTCACCGGCGTCGAAGGCGGCGCGGGCCGCGGCGACTGCCGCCAGCGCATCGTCGTGCGTGGCCTCGTCGACCGTGGCGAAAACCTTGCCCATTGCGGGATTGATGATGTCCCGGGTACCGCCGTCGGCGGCATGCCGCCACTCCGATCCGATCAGCAGATCAGGTGCACCGTCCACGTTGCCTCCTCGACTAACGGTCACAGTTGTGGTGGTGTCCCGGTCCACCGGGGCCGCCTCTCCAGCCGGCCCAGCGGACCGGGACACCGCGCCGACTCCGCGAGTATTCGGCGCCCGGCCGGTTGCCGGGAGCCGAATGCCCACATCAGTCGGCGAGCTTGTTGCGCAACCAGTCATGGAATTCGCCGAGGTGGTGTTCGCTCGGCACCAACACCCCGCCGTCGCGGTAGACGCGCGAATTCATGGCGGGCTGGCAGCGCTCGCACGCGTCGAAGTCCTGCTGGTTGACCCGGTGGAAAAGCTCCACCGACTTGCTCACGTCGCGCCCCGAATCGACGACGCCGGGCAGGTACAACCAGTCGCATTCGACGATGGTGTGGTCGGCCGCCATCGGGAACATGCGGTGGATGATGACGTGGTCGGGCACCAGGTTGACGAACACCTGCGGACGTACCGTGATCGCGTAGTAGCGCCGGTCCTGGTCCGGGGTGACGCCGGGGATGTGCTCGAAACCCTCTGAGCCATCGATGGTGAAGCCCTCGACCTCTTCGCCGAACTCCGCGCCGTGGCCGACGTAGTACTGGGCGGCGTAGCCGTCGGCGAACTCGGGCAGCACCTCGGTCAGTTCCGGATGGATCGTGGCGCAGTGGTAGCACTCCATGAAGTTCTCGATGATGAGCTTCCAGTTCGCCTTGACGTCGTAGACGATGCGGCGTCCGAGGCTCAGATCGGCCACCGTGTAGTGGTCGATCGATTCGACGTCGCCGAGCCGGGCGACGATGTCCTGCATGACGGTGTCTTCGAACGACGGCGGCTCGTCGGCCAGGCACACCCAGACGTAGCCGAGCCACTCCCGGACCGAGATCTTGCGCAGGCCGTACTCGACGCGGTCGATGTCGGGCATCTTGGTCAGGTTCGGTGCCGCGATGAGCTTGCCGTCGAGATCGTAAGTCCATGCGTGGTAAGGACATTGGAACGCACGCTTGACCTCGCCACTGTCCTCGGTGCACAGCCGCGCGCCGCGATGCCGGCACAGGTTGAAGAACGCGTTGATATCGCCCTTGCGGGACCTGGTCACCAAAACGCTTTCGCGACCGACCTGGACGGTCTTGAATGCGCCGGGCTTGTCCAGATCCGCGGCGCGCACAACGCAGAACCACATGGTCTCGAAGATCTTCTCCTGCTCGAGGGCGAAGACCTCCGGATCGGTGTAGTAATGCCCTGCCAGAGTGGAAATGAGGCTTCCAGGCAGGTTCGGCACGGTGGCGGTCATCGAGCTCCTTTGCGGTGTCTTGTCGTGATTTTTATTGGGCTGCAACAACTTCGGCCTAGACCGCAGTGGGTGTCGGGACCAGCTGGCGGCGCCACCGGGTGAAGAGCCGGGGCTGGTCGATACCGAGGACCGCGACCAGGCGGCCATCGCGCCGATAGGTGGCGAGCAGGCAGCGCTCCTCGCAGCTGCCCTCCTCGATGGTGATCTCGTCATCGGGACGGGCGAGGCCGGCGAACTGAATGCGGGAGCCGTACTGGTCGGACCAGAAGTACGGCGGCTTCACCGTCGACTCCTGACGGAGGCCACCGGCCAGCAGGGCGGCGACCGCCATCGCGGGACGCTCCAGCGCACCGGTCCAGTGTTCGACCCGGTGGTGGGTGTCGGTGGCGGCGTCGAGCCAGGCCGCGCAGTCACCGACGGCGACGACGTTCGGCAGGGCCGTCTGCCCATGCGTGCCGCACAGCACGCCGTTGCCGAGCTCCAGTCCACTGCCCTGCAGCCAGTCGATGTTCGGCACACCGCCGATACCGACGACGACGACGTCGGCCGGCAGGTGGCGTCCGTCGGTGAGGTCGACGCCGGCGACCCGCCGCACGCCGTCGGGTGCACGCAGTGCGCGCTCCTCGCCGACGAGCCCGGCGACGCCCACCCCGCAGATCAGCGTCGTGCCGTTGGCGGTGTGGGCGCCGGCGACGACACCACCGAGCCAGCTACCGAGCTGCATCTGCAGCGGTGCCGGAGCGGCTTCGACGACGGTGACGTCGAGGCCCAGTTTGCGCGCCGTCGAGGCGACTTCGGCGCCGATGAACCCGGCGCCGATGACCACCAGCCGAGCGCCCGGCACCAGTTCGGCACGCAACGCGACGGCGTCGTCGATGGTGCGGATGACGTGGACGCCGGCCATGCCCGCACAGCCGGGCCAGCGGCGGGCGCGGGAACCGGTCGCGATCACCACGCCGTCGGCGTCGATGCGTGTCCCGTCCGCGAGTTCGATTGCACCACAACGACTGTCGAGCCTGGCCGCGGCGGCACCCAGGCGCCAGTCCGCCTGCAGATCGTCGTCGTCGGATTCGAGGGCGAGGTCGGCTTCGGAGACGTTGCCGCAGAGGAACTCCTTCGACAGCGGCGGGCGGTCGTAGGGCCGCTGCGCCTCGTCGCCGATGACGGTCAGCCGCCCATCGAAGCCCTGTGCCCGCAATGCCCTCGCGGCGGACAGGCCCGCGAGTGACGCACCCACGATCGCGACGTGCTTCATCACTGCCCCGCGCCGAGTCGAGCCCGGATGTCGGGCGGCAGGTTGGGTTTCTCGGTGCTGAGTTCGACGTGGATGACGCCGTCGGTGATCACCACGGCGTGCGTGCGGACCGGCAGCTTGGCAGGCGGCGCGTCGACCGCTCCGGTGCGGAGGTTGAACCGCGAGGCGTGCAGCGGGCACTCGACGTCACACCCTTCCAGCCAGCCGTCGGCCAGCGAGGCGTCCTGGTGCGAACAGGTGTCGTCGATGGCGAACACCTCGCCGTCCTCGGTGTGGAACACCGCGATGGGCGGGTCGGTGTCCACCCGCCGGGCCTCGCCGGGCGGGAGTTCGGAGAGCGGACAGATCTCGAGCATCAGGTGGGTTGCCCTCTCGGTGAGTTTGAAGCGCTATACGCAACGCAATTCGCATTATGCAACAGTGTGGCGACAGTCACATACCCGTGTCAAGGGGTGGATGGCACCGTTTACACAGCCGGAACAACTGCCTCGGCGGACCCGAAAGCCCAGGTCAGTCGGACGCGCGGCGAGTCGACGCCATGTTGTGCGGCAGCTTCGCCACGTCGACGCCATTCGCACCACCAGCGCTGCGGGGGCATCGACTTGAGGTTCGCCACCGGGCACGGGAATCACCGATGGCGAACCGTTGATATATTAGATCGCGCTGATCTGATATGCAGCGCGAATCGGCGAATTGCCCGATAGGGCGTGCGCAGTCAGCCCCGGTAGCCCATCCGGCGGCTGACATCGTCGGCCGCCGAGACCACCGCCGGTGCGATCTCCTGCACCCGTTCGACAGTGAGCCGATACGCCGGGCCGGAGACACTGAGAGCGGCGATCACCCCGCCGAGGTGATCGCGAATCGGCGCGGCAACCGCGTTGAGGCCATGCTCGAGCTCTTCCAGCGACACCACGTAGCCGGTGCGGGGCACGTCCTGCAGCTGCGCTTCCAGGCGCTCGACAGATGTGATGGTGTGCTCGGTGAACCGCCGCAGCCCGGCCTCCGCCAACAGATCCCGGCGGGCATCCGCGGACATGAAGGCCAGCAACACCTTTCCGCTCGACGTCGCGTGCAACGGGGTGAGCTCACCTACCCAGTTGTGCGTGCTGATCGCGGCGGGCCCGCGCGCCTGGTCCACGTTCACCGCGTACTCGGACCGCAGCACGGCGATGTTGACGGTCTCCCCGACCTCGAGCGCCAGGCGCTCGCAGATCTCCCGGCCCTGCCGGGTGACGTCGAGCCGGCCGGACACCGCGTTGGCCAGCCGCAGGATGCCGAATCCGAGGCGATACTTGCCGCGCTCGAAAGCCTGCTCGACGAGTTCACGATCCTCGAGGGCCGCAAGCAGGCGCGACACCGTCGATTTGTGCACCCCGATGTCCGATGCCAGCTCGGTGACGCCGGCTTCGCCGCGGCGTGCGAGGAGCTCCAGGATGTACAGCGCGCGGTCGACGGACTGCACGCCGCCATTGCCGGAATCAACGCCGTTGTTGCTCATTACGCAACGATAACCACATTGCGATGCGGTTGGTCGCCTTCGTCGGCTGCCGTCAGACGATCGCGCGGATCGCTTTCTCGAATCCGGTGACGTGATCGAGCGCTATCTGCGCGGCAGCGTCGCCATCGCCGCCGGCGATGGTCCGCAACAGCTCGGCGTGCTCGCCCACGTGGCGGGCCACGGTCGGCATCCGGTCGAGGAACAGGCAGAAGATCCGGGTCGCCAGATTGTCGTACCGGACCAGCACGTCCTCGAGGTGCGGGTTTCCGGCAGCCCGGTAGATCGCGCGGTGCGCGCGCAGGTCCCACCTCATGAGTTCGTCGCGTTGGATGTTCTCGACATCGAGCGCTTCGGTGCGGTCGGCCAGTGCGAGCAGGCCCGCACGCACGTCGGGCGAGGCGTTCTCGGCGGCAGCGCGCGCGGCGACGGGCTCGAGATTGACCCGAATCTGCGAGATGTGCCGGAGGTCGGCGACGTCGACCCCCGTAGCAAAAGTGCCCCGACGGGGAAACGAGACCACCAGCCGGTCGGCTTCCAGGCGCTTCAGCGCCTCGCGCACGGGAGTGCGGCCCAGCTCGAGCTCGGCGGCCAGCTCGTTTTCCACGATAGCTTCGTTGGGACGGATGTCCAGCATGATGAGCTTGTCGCGGATCACGAGGTACGCCCGGTCGGCAAACGACATCTCCTCGGAGACAACGTCATCGAGCTGTTCCACTCCCGCAACGCTCATGCCCGCCCCGCCTTCCCGACGTCACCGGCAACCCCGACCGGCAACTGATCTGATCTGGTCAGGCCAATGATATATCAGGACGGGCGGTCTCCTGGCCGGCTCGGTTGGCGAGCCGTCGGCCACGAGCTACCGAGAACTCACAGCAACGCGCGAATGGCAGCCTCGAAGCCGCAGACATGGGCCAGCGTCAGGGCCGCCGCCGTGGCCTCGTCGCCCTCGACGATGGCCTCCAGCAGCTCGGCATGTTCACGGACGTGACCGGCGACGTCCGGCAACCGATCGAGGAACATGCACCAGATCCGGGTGGCATGCGCGTCGAGACTGACGAGGATCTGTTCCAGGTGCGGATTGCCCGAGGCCCGGTAGATCTCGCGGTGCACATGGACGTCGTGACGCAGGACCTCGCGGGAGTCGTCGGCGTCCTCGATCCCGGAGATCGCCCGCGCCAGTGCCGCCAGCCGGGCCCGGGTGTCGGCAGTCGCAACCCGGGCCGCACGGGCGGCCGCCGTCGGCTCGAGCAGCTTGCGAATCTCCGAGATGTCGGCCAGGTCGGTCATGTCGACGGCGGTGGCGAACGTGCCCCGGCGCGGATAGGCGACGACGAGGCGGTCGCGCTCGAGCCGTTTGAGGGCCTCCCGCACCGGAGTACGGCCGAAGCCCAGGTCAGCCGCCAGGCGGTCGTCGTTGATGGGCTCTCCCGGCCGGATGTCCAGCATGACCAGACGTTCGCGCACGATGTCGTAGGCGCGGTCGGCATTGGTCTCGGTGACAGCCGCCGGGCTGTCGAGATCGCCGAACGACAACTCCGTCAGGGTCATCGTCACTCCTCCAGAAGTATCTGCGGCCCAGCTATTGACGCCGCCACGAGCTGATCTTAATCTAACCTACAGCTGATATATTAGTCCATCACACACTGCAATGTCAGAAAGGTCCAGATGACCCTCGACACCGCACCGGCGGCCACGAACCCCACGCTGAACGTCAGCCTCGCCGACCTGGATCCCGAAGTGCACCAGGCCATCGCCGCCGAACTGCACCGTCAGCAGAGCACGCTGGAGATGATCGCGAGCGAGAACTTCGCGCCGGTCGCGGTGATGCAGGCGCAGGGCTCGGTGCTGACCAATAAATACGCCGAGGGCTACCCCGGCCGCCGGTACTACGGCGGCTGCGAATTCGTCGACGTCACCGAGCAACTCGCCATCGACCGGGTCAAGAGCCTGTTCGGCGCCGAATACGCCAACGTACAACCACATTCGGGGGCGCAGGCCAACGCCGCGGCCATGTCGGCGCTGCTCTCCCCCGGCGACACCATCCTGGGTCTCGATCTGGCGCACGGCGGCCACCTCACGCACGGCATGAAGCTCAACTTCTCCGGCAAGCTGTACGACGTCGCCGCCTACCACGTCGGCGAAGGCGACCACCGGATCGACATGGCCGAGGTCGAGCGCATCGCCCGCGAGCGCCGGCCGAAGCTCATCCTGGCCGGCTGGTCCGCCTACCCGCGGCAGCTCGATTTCGCCGAATTCCGGCGCATCGCAGACGAAGTCGGCGCGTACCTGATGGTCGACATGGCCCATTTCGCGGGCCTGGTCGCGGCCGGCCTGCACCCCTCCCCCGTGCCGCACGCGCATGTGGTCACCTCGACCACGCACAAGACACTGGGCGGCCCCCGCGGCGGCATCATCCTGACGAACGACCAGGCGCTGGCCAAGAAGTTCAACTCGTCAGTGTTCCCCGGTCAGCAGGGCGGGCCGCTCGAACACGTCATTGCCGCCAAGGCCGTGTCGTTCAAGCTCGCCGCCACCCCGGAGTTCCGGGAGCGGCAGCAGCGCACCCTGGACGGCGCCGCGATACTGGCCGCGCGCCTGCTGCAAGAGGATTCACGCGCGGCGGGCATCAACGTGGTGTCCGGCGGCACCGACGTCCACCTGGTGCTGGTCGACCTGCGGGAGTCCGAATTGGACGGCAAGCAGGCCGAGGACCGGCTGCACCGCGTGGGAATCACCGTGAACCGCAACGCCGTTCCCTTCGACCCACGGCCACCGATGGTCAGCTCGGGCGTGCGCATCGGCACCGCGGCGCTGGCGACCCGCGGCTTCGACCTGGACAGCTTCCACGAGGTCGCTGACGTCATCAGCCATGCGCTGCGGCCCGATGCCGACGACGCCGACCTCGACGGGCTGCGCGCCCGGGTGGACGTGCTGGCCGACCGCTTCCCGCTCTACCCCGACCTCACGGAGGCCTCGCTGTGACCGCACCGACGACCCCACCGGGTGCACATCTGCCCGATCACCCCGAATTCCTCTGGCGCACACCGGAACCCAAGAAGACGTACGACGTCGTCATCGTCGGCGGCGGCGGCCACGGCCTGGCCACCGCGCACTACCTGGCCAAGAACCACGGCATCACCAACGTCGCAGTACTGGAACGCGGCTGGCTGGCCGGCGGCAACATGGCCCGCAACACCACGCTGATCCGGTCCAACTACCTGTGGGACGAGAGCGCCCAGATTTACGAGCACGCCCTCAAGCTGTGGGAAGGGCTCGAGGAGGACCTGGACTACCCCATCCTGTTCAGCCAGCGCGGTGTGCTCAACCTGGCGCACAGCCTGCAGGACGTCCGCGACAGCGTGCGGCGCGTCGAGGCCAACAAGCTCAACGGCATCGACGCCGAGTGGGTGGAACCCAAAGAGGTCAAGGACCTGTGCCCGATCGTCAACATTTCCAGTGACATTCGCTATCCGGTGCTGGGTGCCACCTATCAGCCCCGCGCCGGCATCGCCAAGCACGACTACGTCGCGTGGGGCTTCGCGCGCCGCGCCGACGAGGCCGGCATCGACATCATCCAGAACTGCGAGGTCACCGGATTCGTCACCGACGGCGACCGGGTCACCGGGGTGCGCACCACGCGCGGCGACATCGGCGCCGGACAGGTGGCGCTGTGCGCGGCCGGGCACACCTCGACGTTGACCGACATGCTCGGCATCCGCACGCCGCTGCAGAGCCACCCGCTGCAGGCGCTGGTATCCGAACTGCTCGAGCCGGTGCATCCCACCATCGTCATGTCGAACGCGGTGCACGTGTACGTATCTCAGGCCCACAAGGGCGAACTCGTGATGGGCGCCGGCGTCGACTCCTACAACGGCTACGGCCAGCGCGGCGCGTTCCACATCATCGAACGCCAGATGGCCGCCGCGGTGGAACTGTTCCCGGTCTTCGCCCGCGCGCACCTGCTGCGTACCTGGGCGGGCATCGTCGACGTCTGCCCCGACGCATCACCGATCGTCGGCCGCGTCGGCTACGACAACCTGTACCTCAACGCCGGTTGGGGCACAGGCGGTTTCAAAGTGACGCCCGGCATCGGCTGGTGCCTGGCCGACACCATCGCCACCGGCCGCGAACACGACTACGTCGCCCCCTTCAGCCTCGACCGGTTCGTCACCGGAGCCCTGGTCGACGAACACGGCGCCGCCGGCGTGGCGCACTAGAAACCAGGAGCCGCAATGCAACTCATCGACTGCCCGTGGTGCGGGCCACGTGAGGAAACCGAATTTCACTACGGCGGTCAGGCGCACGTCGCCTACCCCGAGGACCCGCAGGCACTGACCGACGAACAGTGGGCGCACTACGTGTTCTTCCGCGCCAACCCCAAGGGGCTGTTCGCCGAACGCTGGACCCACAGCGCCGGCTGCCGCCGCTGGTTCAATGCCATCCGCGACACCGCAACCTACCGATTCGACCGTGTCTACCGACTCGACGAGCAGAGGCCGACAATCTGATGAGCACCGCACTGCGCACCGAAACCGGCGGCCGTATCGACCGGGATACGGTGCACACCTTCACTTTCAACGACCGGGAGTACACCGGCCACGCCGGTGACACTCTCGCGTCGGCGCTGCTGGCGAACGGCGTGCATCACGTCACCTCGAGCATCAAGATGGGCCGGCCCCGCGGCTTCACCTCGGCGTGGGCCGAGGACACCGGCGGCCTGGTCCAGATCGAGTACCCCTTCCCCGAGCCCATGCTGCTCGCCACCACCGTCGACCTGTACGACGGACTCGTCGCACGAGGCATCCCCGGGCAGGGCCGGCTCGCCGAGATCGCCGACACCGCGCGCTACGACTCGACCCATGTGCACGCCGACGTCCTGGTCGCCGGGGCCGGCCCGGCCGGCCTGGCAGCCGCACTGACGGCCGCCCGCACCGGCGCCCGCGTCGTGCTGATCGACGAACAGAGCGAGGCCGGCGGTGCCCTGCTGGGCAGTACCGACACCATCTCCGGCCGCCCGGCACTGGAGTGGGTCGCCGACGCGGTCGCCGAACTCGCCACCTATCCCGACGTGTTGCACCTGCAGCGCACCACCGCATTCGGACACTACGACGACGGCTTTGTCCTTGCGCTGCAACGGCGTACGGACCACCTCGGCGCCGCGGCTCCCGCCGGCGCGAGCCGCCAGCGGGTGTGGCGGATCCGGGCCCGGCACGTCATCGTCGCCGCCGGTGCGCACGAGCGGCCGGTGGTGTTCACCGACAACGACCGGCCCGGCATCATGCTGGCCGCCGGTGCCCGCACCTTCCTGCACCGCTACGGCGTCAGGGTCGGCACGCAGGCCGTCGTGTTCACCACCAACGACAGCGCGTATCAGTCCGCGCTGGACCTGCACGACGCCGGCGTGGCGATCACCGCGATCGTAGATGCCCGCGACGCGATCGCCACCGACCTGCGCGAGACGTGCGCGGCCCGCGGCATCGAACTGCGGCCGGGGTCGGTCGTCAGCGGGACCCGCGGTGAGAACCGGGTCAGCGCCGCCGTCGTCACCGGCGCGGACGGCGCGGCCGAAGAGCTGGCGTGCGACGTGCTGCTGATCAGCGGCGGCTGGAACCCCGCGGTGCACCTCTTCAGTCAGGTGCGCGGGCCCCTTCGGTACGACGCCGCACTCGGTGCGTTCGTGCCGGGCGCCGAGCTCCATGAAGTGAGTGTCGCCGGCTCGGCCGCAGGCACCTTCAACCTGCCCGGTTGCCTGCGCGACGGTCGTGCGGCGGCCACTCGCGCCCTGGCCGGCCTCGGGCTCACCGCGGCAGCCGAACCGCTTGCCGGAGAATCGGATTCGATTCGGGCCACGGGTGCACCCCTGGTGCTGTGGCGGATTCCCGATGCCGACGGTGCCACGCAGTTCGTCGACGTCCAGCGTGATGCGACGGTGGCGGACCTGATTCGCGCGGTGGGCGCCGGCATGCGGTCGATGGAACACATCAAGCGCTACACCACCATCGGCACCGCGCACGATCAGGGCAAGACCTCGGGCGTCGTCGCCTCGGGCATCACGGCCGAGCTGCTCGGTGTGCCGGTGGCCGATCTCGGCGTCACCACCTTCCGGCCGCCGTACACGCCCGTCGCGTTCGCAGCCCTGGCCGGCCGCGACCGCGGGCGGATGTTCGACCCGGAACGCGTTACCGCCGTGCATGATTGGCACGTCGCTCGCGGCGCGGTGTTCGAGGACGTCGGCCAGTGGAAGCGTCCGCGCTACTACCCGCTGCCCGGCGAAGACATGGACACCGCGGTGCTGCGCGAATGTGCAGCTGCCCGAACAGGTGTCGGCATCCTCGACGGCTCGACGCTGGGCAAGATCGACGTCCAGGGCCCCGATGCCGGCGCATTCCTCGACATGCTCTACACGAACCTGATGAGCACGCTCAAGGTCGGCATGCTGCGGTACGGCGTCATGTGCGGCGTCGACGGCATGGTGATCGACGACGGCACCGTCATGCGCCTGGCCGACGACCGCTTCCAGGTGTTCACCACCACCGGTGGCGCCGCCCGCATCCTGGACTGGATGGAGGAATGGCTGCAGACCGAATGGCTGCACCTGCGCGTGCGCCTCACCTCGGTCACCGAGCAGTGGCACACCTTCCCCGTGGTCGGCCCGCGGTCGCGGGACGTCATCGGCACGGTGTTCCCAGGCGTCGACGTCAGCAATGACGCGTTCGGATTCATGGCGTGGCGCGACACCCAGATCGACGGAGTCCACGTGCGGATCGGCCGGGTGAGTTTCTCGGGCGAGCTGGCATACGAGGTCAACGTCATGGGCTGGTACGCAACGGCAGTGTGGGAGCGGCTGATCGAGGCCGGCGAACCGTTCGGCATCACGCCCTACGGCACCGAGACCATGCACGTGCTGCGCGCCGAGAAAGGTTACCCGATCATCGGCCAGGACACCGACGGCACCGTGACACCGCAGGACCTCGGGATGAACTGGGTGGTGTCGAAGAAGAAGCCCGACTTCGTCGGGAAGCGCTCGTTCACCCGCGCCGAGAACCTCAACCCGCTGCGCAAGCAGTTCGTCGGACTCCTTCCCGTCGACGCGCGGACCGTGCTGCCCGAAGGCGCCCAGATCATCGAAACCCCGGCCGACGGCACGTTGCCGCCACCACCGGTTCCGATGCTCGGGCATGTCACGTCGAGCTACCGCAGCGCCGAGCTGGGCCGCCCATTCGCGCTGGCACTGGTCAAGGGCGGCCACGCCCGCATCGGAGACACCCTCACCGTTCCGGTGGACGGCGCGCTGGTGGCCGTCGAGGTCACCGGTTCCGTCCTCGTCGATCCCGAAGGAGCACGCCGCGATGGCTGAAACCCTCACCCGCCGTAGCCCATTGCAGGGTTGGGCCGCCCAGTTCGCCGCGACGCCACCAGCGGCACGCCTCACCGAGGAGCCGTTCACCACCATGGTCGATCTGTGGGTCGACCCCGCCGGAGCCGGCGGCGCCGAAGCCGCCCGGCTCCTGGGCCTGGCCGCACTGTCGACGACACCAGGCACGTGTGTCAGCGGTCCGGACTCGACGGTGATGTGGTTCGGCCCCGAGGAGTGGCTGGTGACATCCACACAGCGCCACGGTGAGGCACTCGAGACACAGCTGCACGAGGCGGTCGCCGCGGCCGGCGGTGCTGCCGTCGACGTGTCGGCGCAGCGGACGAGCGTGCGCCTGCGCGGAGCCCATGCCCGCGACGTGCTGGCCAAGGGCTGCTCACTGGACCTACATCCGCGGGTTTTCGGTCCCGGTGCTGCGGCCCAGACGATGCTCGCCTTGGCGGCCGTCGTACTGATCCCCTTGGACGACAAGGGAACCGACTACCGGATCATCGTCCGCTCATCGTTCGCCGGGTACCTGGCCGACTGGCTGCTCGACGCGGTGGAGGAATTTGCCTGACGCAATACGCCGCAAGTGAGCTTGTGTTCGATCACAAGCTCACTTGCGGCGTATTTGTCGGCGGGGGCTGTCGCTGATCCTGCGCTGCGGGCGACAAATATCGAGTGACTAGAGCCCTGGCCGCAGAGTGAACCAGAACCGCCCATTCACCCTGCAACCACGGCGCAAAAAGCCGAGTACCGAGCACCGCTGGCGCGGAATCAATTTCGGTGTCGCTGATCCTGCAACCACGGCGCAACAGCCAGGGCGAAGCCCGCGTCAACGTCGACAGCCGCGGTGATCTCTCACGACGCCGCATCGAAAGTGAGCTTGTGCTCGAAGAATCGCAAGATCTTCGAGCACAAGCCCACTTTCGGCGTCGAGACAGTCAGTGCCCGCGCGCGATCCATTCCGCCAGGTGTGGCGCCTCGGAGCCGACCGTGGTGTGGTCGCCGTGGCCGGTGTGCACCCGGGTCTCCTCCGGCAGCGTCAGGATCGAATCCCGGATGGAGTCGATGATCGTCGGGAAATCGCTGTAGGACCGCCCCGTTGCGCCGGGCCCGCCGTTGAACAGGGTGTCTCCCGAGAACAGCGCACCGGCCTCGGGCAGGTACAAGCACACCGACCCCGGCGAGTGCCCGGGCGTGTGGATGACCTCGATCTCGGTACCCGCGACACCGATCCGCTGACCGGCGTCGAGGTTCCAGTACTTCTCGTCGGGATGGCTTGTCTGCCAGAGCATGTCGTCGCCGGGATGCAGCAGGATCGGGGCGTGCAACTCGTACGCCAACTCCGGGGCGACGGTCACGTGGTCGTTGTGCCCGTGGGTGACGACGACCGCCACCACGTTACGGCCGGCAACGGCGTCGACGATCTGGGGCGCCGTGTGGGCGGCGTCGACGATGACCACCTCCGAGTCATCGCCGATCACCCACACGTTGTTGTCGACGTCCCACGTCCCGCCGTCGAGGCTGAACGTCCCAGAGGTGACGACGCGGTCGATGCGGAGCTCGCCACTCACAGCACGACCACCGAGCGCAGCACGTTGCCGGCGTGCATGGTGTGGAACGCGTCCTCGATCTCGTCGAGCTTGATCCGCTCGGAGACGAAGCGCTCCAACGGGATTCGGCCCTGCTGGTAGAGATCGACCAGCATCGGGAAGTCCCGCTCGGGCAGGCAGTCGCCGTACCAGGAGGACTTCAGCGAGCCACCGTGGGAGAAGAAATCGACCAGCGGCATCTCCAGCGTCATATCCGGGGTGGGTACGCCGACGAGGACGACGGTGCCGGCGAGGTCACGGGCGTAGAACGCCTGCTTCCAGGTCTCCGGGCGACCGACGGCGTCGATCACCACGTCGGCACCGAACCCGCCGGTGAGCTCCTGCACCGCCTCGACGGTATCGGTTTCGGCGGCGTTGACGGTGTGGGTGGCGCCGAGTTCCTTGGCCCACTCCAGCTTTCGCGGATCCCGGTCGACCGCGATGATCTTGCCCGCGCCCGCCAGCCGGGAACCCATGATGGCGGCGTCACCGACGCCACCGCAGCCGATCACGGCCACCGAGTCGCCGCGGGAGACGTTGCCGGTGTTGACCGCCGCGCCGAGCCCGGCCATCACGCCGCAACCCAGCAGGCCGACCACCGCCGGGTCGGCGGTGGCGTCGACCTTGGTGCACTGTCCCGCGTGAACCAGGGTCTTGTCGGCGAAGGCGCCGATGCCCAGTGCCGGCGTCAGCTCGGTGCCGTCCTCCAGCGTCATCTTCTGGGTGGCGTTGAACGTGTCGAAGCAGTACTGCGGCCGGCCGCGCTTGCACGCCCGGCACTGGCCGCACACCGCGCGCCAGTTCAGGATCACGAAGTCGCCGACCGCGACCGATTCCACACCGGGCCCGACTTCTTCGACGATGCCTGCGGCCTCATGGCCGAGCAGGAAGGGGTACTCGTCGTTGATGCCGCCCTCGCGGTAGGTCAGGTCGGTGTGGCAGACGCCGCACGCCTGGATGTTCACCACCACCTCGCCGGGGCCCGGATCGGGAATCACGATGGTGGTGACCTCGACTGGAGCGCCCTTGGCGCGGGCGATGACACCTCGAACTTGTTGCGGCATGGAGATACTCCTTGTTGGTCAGGGGGTGGTTATCAGAGGACGAGGCAGAGCCGGAACGCGTCGTAGATCGCGGCGTGGATGTTGCGACTGGCGACGGCGTCACCGATCCGGAAAAGCTGGTAGCCGCCGTCGGCGTTGCGCATGACGGTCTGCGGCTGCAGGTTGAGCAGCGCCTGCTGGTCGACCTCGCCCAGGTTGGTGGAACCGGGGACCAGGCCGAAGTACAACTCGTCGGACGGCAGCGTGCCGTGTTCGACGACGACGTGGTCGACCATGCGCTGCCGCGTGGCATGCGCATACTCGTTGTACAGGTCCACTTCGAGCCGGCCGTCCTTGCGGCGCACCCCGGTCAGGCGCTCGTTGAGGGTGACGCGCACGTCGTGCTCGGCGAACACCTTGAAGTAGCCGGGGTAGTTCACGCCGCCGACGTCGGGCGCCAAAGTCCGCTCGGGGGTGACGAACTCGAGGTCGACGCCGGTCCGGGCCAGCACCTCGGCGGCATCCAGTCCGGGGTGGCCGCCGTTGTCGTCGTACAGCATGACCTCGCCGCGCGGATGTACCGCGCCGCACAAGACATCCCAACCGTCGGTGACGAGATTGGCGCCCTCGGTGAGGAATTCGGTGTTCGGCACGCCGCCGGTCGCGACCACGACGATGTCGGGGTTCTCGGCCAGCACCTCGTCGACGTCGACGTACCGGTTGGTGCGGATGTCGACCCCGAGCAGCTTGCACTCGTCCAGCCGCCACTCGATGATGCTGATGAGATCGCGCCGGCGCGGTGACGACGAGGCGATCCGCACCTGCCCACCGGGCAGGTCGGAGGCCTCGAAGACCACGACGCGGTGACCGCGCTCGCCGAGCACGCGCGCGGCTTCCAGTCCGGCCGGCCCGGCTCCGATCACCACCGCGGTCCGCGCCGGCCCGGAGGCCTTGTCGACGCGGTGTGGCAGCCGGTCCTCGCGGCCGGTGGACGGATTGTGCACGCACTTGGCGTCGCGGTTCTGGTAGATCTCGTCGAGGCAGTAGGTCGCGCCGACGCAGGGCCGAATCCGATCCTCCTCGCCCGCTTGGATTTTCGCGACGATGTGGGGGTCGGCGATGTGCGCACGCGTCATGCCGACGAGGTCGAGCAGGCCGTCGCGGATCGCGTGCCGGGCGGTGGCGACATCGTTGATGCGGGAGGCATGCATGACGGGGATACCGAGTTCCTTCTTGACCTGCCCGGCGAACGACAGGTGCGGCGCGACCGGGGTGCCCATCGGCGGGATGACGCGCGAGAGCGCCTCGTCGCTGGCCATGTAGCCCTTGATCACGCTGATGAAGTCGATGCCCTCGGGCACCAGGCGTTTGGCGATCTCGATGCCGTCCTCGTACTGCAGGCCGCCCGGCAGGTCCTCGTCGAGTGACATCCGGATGCCGACCGCGAAGTCAGGCCCGGCGGCCTCGCGCACCGCGCGAATCACCCTCAGTGGGAAGCGAAGTCGATCCTCCATGCTTCCCATGCCGTATTCGTCGTCGCGGTGGTTGGTCAACGGCGACCAGAACGCGTCGAGCAGATGGGTGTAGGCCTCGAGTTCGACGCCGTCCAGGCCGGCCGCGCGGCACCGCGCGGTGGCGTCGGCGTAGGCCTTGACGATGCGGTCCATGTCCCATTCCTCGGCAACCTTGGGGAAGGACCGGTGGGCGGGTTCGCGGATGGCGGACGGGTACACCACGGGCAGCCAGTCGCCGTCGTAATTGCTGGTGCGCCGGCCCAGGTGGGTGATCTGGCACATGACGGCGGCGCCGTTCTCGTGGACGCCGTAGGCCAGCTCGCTCAGCCAGGGCACGATCTCGTCCTTGTAGACGTGCAGATTGCCGAACGCAGAGGGGCTGTCGGGCGCGACCACCGCCGAGCCACCCATCATGGTCAGCGAGATGCCGCCCTTGGCCTTCTCCTCGTGATAGAGGCGGTAGCGGCGCTTGGGCATGCCGTCTTCGGTGTAGGACGGCTCGTGCGATGTGCTCACCACGCGATTGCGCAGGGTCAGGTTCTTCAGCCGGAAGGGTTGAAGGAGCGGATCGATGAGCTGATGCGCCATGGGCGAGTCCATTTCTTTCCGATGGTTCGGACGTGGTTCACACGGTGTCCGCGACCCCACAAGTACCGCTTGACCAGGTACAAATGCTGATCTACCGTATGTGACGTAACTAATATATCACTCGTCTATCAGCCCGTCTATGGACATCGAAAGGGGAAGTTCCGATGACCATCAGCGTGTTCGACCTGTTCTCCGTCGGCATCGGTCCGTCGAGTTCGCACACCGTCGGACCGATGCGGGCCGCGGCCCGATTCGTCGATGATCTGCACACAATCGGCGCCTTCGGCGGCACCGCCGGCGTGGCAGGCGTCCGCGTCGATCTCTACGGCTCGCTGGCGGCGACCGGAGCCGGCCACGGCACCATGACGGCCATCCTGCTCGGCCTCGAGGGCAACCACCCCGAGGAGATCCGCACCGATGTGATGGAACGGCGCGTCGAAGAGATGCGGGCCAGCGGCCACATCATGCTCGGCGGGCTGCGGGCGATCGCGCTCACCGAGGCCGACATGGTCCTGCGCCCGTTGACCGTGCTGCCCTTCCACCCCAACGGCATGACGCTGACCGCAGTCGACGCACACGGCGCCGAGTTGCACCTGCAGACCTACTTCTCCATCGGTGGCGGGTTCGTCGTCACCGAGGCCGAGAGCCTCGAACCCGACGCCCGGACCACCACGGCCCAGGCGCTGTCATTCGACTCCGCCAAGGAACTGCTCGAGCTCTGCCACCAACGTGATTGCCGCATCAGCGATCTGATGCTCGCCGTCGAATGCCAGACCCGCACCGCCGACGAGGTCCGGGCCCGGCTGCTGCACATCCGCGACGTGATGGTCGAGTGCGAAGTGCGCGGCATCGCGCGCGACGGTTACCTGCCCGGGCCCATGCGGGTGCGCCGCCGCGCCAGGGACTGGTTCGAGCGGCTCAATGCCGAGGACTGGAACAAACAGCCCGAATTCGCCGAGGACTGGGTCAATCTCGTCGCGCTGGCGGTCAACGAGGAGAACGCATCCGGCGGCCGGGTCGTCACCGCCCCCACCAACGGCGCCGCCGGTATCGTGCCCGCGGTGATGCACTACGCCGTGCACTACACCCGGGCCGGCCGCCGGGATCCAGATGGCACCGCGGTGCGTTTCCTGCTGACCGCGGGAGCCATCGGTTCGCTCTACAAAGAGCGCGCGTCCATCTCCGGCGCCGAGGTCGGCTGCCAGGGCGAGGTCGGTTCGGCGGCGTCGATGGCGGCAGGCGCCCTCGCCGAAATCCTCGGCGGCACACCGAAACAGGTCGAGAACGCCGCCGAGATCGCGATGGAACACAGCCTCGGCCTCACCTGCGACCCCATCCAGGGGCTCGTCCAGGTGCCGTGCATCGAGCGCAACGCGATCTCGGCCGGCAAGGCCATCAACGCGGCCCGCATGGCACTGCGCGGCGACGGCGCCCACTACGTCTCGCTGGACCAGGTCATCGAGACCATGCGGACAACGGGCGCCGACATGCTGTCGAAGTACAAGGAAACCTCTACCGGCGGCCTCGCGGTCAACGTGCCGGTGAACTATGTCGAATGCTGAATCATGTTGCTGGAGAGGGAGACAACGATGCACCTTGATTGGTACGACCGCGGCATCCTCACCTTCGTGTTGGGCTGCGCGCCGGGTGCGGAACCACCCAACGACGCGTCCCTGGCCCGGTTCGGCATCACCACACCGCGCGTGATGCGCCGGTTCGACGCCGTCCTCGACGCCGTCCGGTCACACCAGTTCCCGCTCGATGACGCCGATCTGACGCTCGTCCACCAGGCCGTCGACTATCGCGACCACATGCCGCGCACCGGATAGGCGCTAGGGCTGTTCGCTGACCGACTCGGCGACGCGGAACGCCACCATCCGCGCCGTGTCCTCGTCGGCGGCTTCCACCATGACCCGGACCACCTGTTCGGTTCCGGAGGGACGCAACAGGATTCGGCCGGTGTCACCGAGTTCGGCCTCGGCTTCCGCGACCGCGGTCTGCACCGCCGGCGCCTGGGCCACCGTGGCCTTGTCGGCCACCTCGACGTTGATCAGCACCTGCGGCAACGTCTTCATGGGCGCACACAGCTGCGCCAGGTTCGACCCGGTCTGCGCCATGCGCGACATGAGCCGCAGTCCGGTGACGATGCCGTCGCCCGTGGTGCCCAGCTCGGGCATCACGATGTGGCCGGACTGCTCGCCGCCGAGCGAGAACCGTCCCGCGCGCAGCTCTTCGAGCACGTACCGGTCCCCCACGCCCGTCGTGCGCACCTCGATGCCGGCCTCGCGCATCGCCAGGTGCAGGCCGAGGTTGCTCATCACGGTCGCCACCAAGGTGTTCGAGACCAGCTCGCCGGCGTCGCGCATGGCCAGCGCCAGCACCACCATGATCGCGTCACCGTCGACGAGGGCGCCCGACGCGTCGACGGCCAGACAGCGGTCGGCGTCGCCGTCGTGGGCCAGGCCCAGGTCGGCGCCGTGGTCGATGACGGCCTGCTGCAGCTGCGCCATGTGGGTGGAGCCGCAGCCGTCGTTGATGTTGAGGCCCGTCGGCTCGGCGTTGATCGCTATAACTGTGGCTCCGGCCGCTCGATATGCCTGCGGGGCGGCCGCCGAGGCGGCGCCGTTCGCGCAGTCGACGACGACCGTCAGTCCGGCCAGCGGCGCGACCGCGGCCTTGGCGGCGTGGGTGAGGTAGCGGTCCAGTGCGTCGGAGGCGTCGAGCACGCGGCCGATGCCGGCGCCCGTCGGCCGGGTACCCGGACCGGCGGCCACCAGTTCGGCGATGCGGTCCTCGGTGTCGTCATCGAGCTTGTGCCCGCCGGTACCGAAAATCTTGATGCCGTTGTCCGGCATGGGGTTGTGCGAGGCGGAGATCATCACGCCGAGCTGCGCGTCATACGACGCCGTCAGGTACGCCACCGCGGGGGTCGGCAGCACGCCGACCCGCAGCACGTCGACGCCCTCGCTCGTGATGCCGGCGATGACCGCGGCCTCCAGCATCTCGCCACTGGCCCGGGGATCTCGTCCGACGACTGCGACGCAACGGCCGGCGCCGGAGGTCGAGCAGAGCCGGCGGGCGGCAGCTGAACCCAGCGCCAACGCCAACTCCGCGGTCAGATCACGGTTTGCGACGCCACGGACGCCATCGGTGCCGAACAGCCGACTCATGAACCTTCTTTCGTCCTTCAGATGACCCCATGAAACGCCGAAGGCGGGCGTGTCCAGACTGCGACACGCCCGCCCACGAGCAGAAACGATCAGCGCTTGCTGTACTGAGGCGCCTTGCGGGCCTTCTTGAGGCCGTACTTCTTGCGCTCGATGGCACGCGGGTCACGGGTCAGGAACCCGGCCTTCTTGAGTGCCGGACGATCCTCGGGCTGAACCAGGATCAGCGCACGGGCGATGGCCAGACGCAGCGCGCCGGCCTGGCCCGAGGGGCCGCCACCGTCGAGGTGGGCGTAGATGTCCACCGTGTCGACGCGGTCGACGGTCACCAGCGGGGCCTTGATCAGCTGCTGGTGCACCTTGTTCGGGAAGTAGTCCTCCAGGCTGCGGCCGTCCAGGTTGAACTTGCCGGTGCCGGGCACCAGGCGAACGCGGACGACGGCCTCCTTGCGGCGGCCAACGGTCTGGATCGGACGGTCGATGTAGACGGGCTCGCGGGGGGCCGACTCTTCGGCCGCGTCGAACTCGGTCACCTCGGCCACTTCAGTCACATCAACTTCAGTCACTGGGCCACCTGCTTGATCTCGAACGGAATCGGCTGCTGCGCGGCGTGCGGATGATCAGGACCCGCGTACACCTTCAGCTTCTTCTGCACCTGGCGCGACAGCTTGTTGTGCGGGAGCATGCCGACGATCGCGTTCTCAACGGTGCGGGTCGGGTGCTTCACCAGCTGTTCGCCGATGGAGCGCTTGCTCAGACCGCCCGGGAAACCCGAGTGACGGTAAGCAAACTTGTCGGTGAGCTTCTTGCCCGACAGGGCAATCTTCTCGGCGTTGATGATGATGACGAAGTCACCCTCATCGGAGTTGGGCGTGAACGTCGGCTTGTGCTTGCCGCGGAGCAGCTTGGCTGCTTCCACGGCGAGCCGGCCGAGCACCACGTCTTGGGCGTCGATGACGTACCACTTACGCGTGGTGTCACCCGCCTTCGGCGTGAATGTAGGCACAGCTATACCTCTTCTTCTCGGGTTGAGTCCCGGTGCTATCCGGGTGCCGGTCAAGTACGCGACCTGCGATTTCCCGGCGACCGACGGTGACCCGGGAAGCATTGGCCTGACGGCCTGCAGCGCACCAACGTGGGAGCTTACCCGGGTGCGTCACCGCAGGTCAAAACGCGCAGCGGGTCAGGATCGCCACCACTCGACGTCGACGGTTTCCCCAAAGCCTCGCCCGTGTGATCTGAAACCGCGCACCACGAGCGGCGACTACGCTAATGCGAGCCAAGAGCCGTCCGCGGTCCGTTCCAGGCCTAAGACCTTCTCGGTGTATTCCACATTCGGCCAGCTAGTGGCGAGCGTGGCAGGTCGGTCGAGTGCAGAGAGGGTCGGGCATACGCCCGGGATCATTGACTCATGTTCGGGTCTAACGCAATTGGACGCCGAGGCGTAGTTGCGGATGCCCCGCCACCGCCACATTGGCGGTCTCGGCCTTTTTACTCAGTCGCAGCCGCTGGAGGATGACGCTCCGTGTGCAGCACAGTGAAGGGCCAAATGATCTCGCCGGCGCCACTCACCACGACTCCGATTGGGTCATTCATACCTCTGAGGATCCTGTCGAGCAGCTCGGCATTGATCTCAACGGGCTCGTCATAAGCGTCATAGGAGAACTGGAGAGGAGTATCCGGCGGGCACCACAGCGAACTCGTTGGCAGCGGCTCCCCCGCGTTACCTGTTCCACCGAAAAATGTAATGAAGAAGCCCTGCCCTTGACGAAACTTCTGGAACGCTGCGGTTTGCAGATGGGCCATGAGGTAGTTGCCGTTGACGAGGTTCAGCACTTCGTGCCCACCCTGCCTGAGCTTCGCCATTCAGCAACTCCCGTCCCAATGAGTGTCCATCACGCATCGTCTACCTGGTCCAGCCTGGTGAGGAGTTAGGTTTGTTCTCTCCAGGGCCCAGCAGCTACTAGAACCCGGACGCAAAGAGCATTTCGGATCGATAGCTAACCGTCACGGTGCGTGACTCGTCGAGCACAGGCGATCGATTCGGCTCCACGTCGTGGAAGCCCTTCCAATCAACACAAAGTGTGATCAGGTGCCGTGCACGGTCAACATCGGCGACGACGGCAGTACTGACGAAATCAGCTGAGGGATCGTCATCAGGTTGGATCACAGTGACGACGTCGCCAACGGAAGGGATAGCAGAAGCGTCGCGGAAACGGGCGACGTACATCTCTGGGTTCCAATTATCCCCGTGGTAGGCGTTCGGGTTCACCTCAACCCGGATGTTGAGCGTGCTTTCGCCTGCCTTGATCGTTACTGGCGAGCTCATGACCGCATCCTAATCTTCTCGTCACCGAACAGCACCGCCAAATCCGTCACTCTCTCAAGATCGATCGCGTCCTTCCCAAGAGGAATGTCGTAGTGATCGTCAGGCGGCTCATTCAGTATCAACTGGAAACCGGCATCAGTAAGTTCCGACTCCGTTACAAGGCAGTACCACTTGAATCGCCGATATTCAGCGGCGTGCGCGGTTAGTCGATCTACAAGGTCGGCGATGGTTTCACCTTGGGTGTACGTCAGGGCAAAGACTGAGATGCTGTAGTACTCGGGCTGTATTCCGTCGTGCAGGGATGTCTCGATCACGAACCCATCAGAAGCGTCTTTGAGCAGGCGCTCTTCATCCCAACTCCACAGCCTGATAACGAGCTTCTCCCCCCAGCACAGTTGAATTGGCCGCGTACGGCGCTCAACAGCACAAAACTCAACCACCGGGAGGACACCCACACTTCACTGAGACTCACAACGACCCACACCCACGCCGTCGCCACCTCTAATCACAGCATACGAAAAGGCACCAAGAGTTCCGGGGGCCAAATCGCCACTGGGACAGAATCACCTAGAAACACCCAACCAAGGCACCTGCTGACATCGAACGGATCTCAGGTGAGCTCGGCGGCGCTGGGCGCTTCCAGGGAGGTGTCGCGGGAGGTGTCCTTGAGGTCGACGCCGGACCGGCCCAGCGCGCGGGCACCCGACACCAACCCCGCCGCGACCGTCGCGGCCTCGGCGTAGCCGAGCCCCTCGGGCGGGTGGATGTTAGAGATGCAGTTGCGGTCTGCGTCGGTACGCCCCGGCATCGGCAGATGCGTCAGGTAGATGCCCAGGCTGTCGGCCACCGACAGGCCCGGCCGCTCCCCGATGATCACCAGCAGCGTGCGCACTTTCGCCGCCGCGCCGACGTGGTCGCCGAGCGCCACGCGGGCCTGCGTGGCGATCACCGGCGGCGCCAGCGTGTACTGGTCGCCCAGCCGCGCCACGAGCTCGGCGAGCAGCGCCGGACCGTGCTTGGCCAGGGCGTAGGGCGAGAGCCCGTCGGCCAGGACGAAGCCGATGTCGGCCGGGGTTTCCGGGACGTCCATGGGCGTCGCCGGCAGCCGGCCGAGATCGGGGCGGCGCAGGTACTCGCTGCGGGACTCGGCCTGGCTGCGTACCACCGCCGGTTCACCGATGCCGATCTCCCGGACGCGGGCCGCGAGGGACTCGACGTCGAGGGGCTCGTGGACGGCGTCGCGGGCGGCGGCGTGCGCCGCGGCCAGTTCGAGGACTTCCCGGGTGGGCAGCGCATTGCCGGCCCGGCCCAGTCCGATGCGGGCCTGCGTGGTCTTGCGGAGCTCGTCCCAGAACTCCTGGATTGCGAGATCTTCGGTCATCGTCATCCCGCCGCGGTGAGCGCCCGCAGCGCCGAGCGCTGCAGATCGAACTTGGTCAGCTTGCCGGAATCGTCGGTCATACCGACCTTCTTGAGCCAGGCGTCGAACTCCGGAGCCGGCTTCAAACCGAGTGTCCGGCGGACCGCCACGACGTCGTGGAACGACAGGCTCTGGTAGCCGAGCATGACGTCGTCGGCGCCTGGCACCGTGATGACGAACGCACAACCCGCCGCGGCCAGCAGCGTGAGCAGGGTGTCCATGTCGTTCTGGTCGGCTTCGGCGTGGTTGGTGTAGCAGACGTCGACGCCCATCGGCAGCCCGAGCAGCTTGCCGCAGAAGTGGTCCTCGAGCCCGGCCCGGATGATCTGCCGGCCGTCGTAGAGGTACTCCGGCCCGATGAAGCCGACGACCGTGTTGACCAGCAGCGGGTCCAGCGCGCGGGCGACGCCGTAGGCGCGGGTCTCCAGCGTCTGCTGGTCGACGGGCCGCCCACCGGTGCCGAGGTGCGCGCCCGAACTGAGCGCCGAGCCCTGCCCGGTCTCCAGGTACATGACGTTGTTGCCGACGGTCCCGCGGTTCAGGGAGCGGCCGGCCTCGTTGCCTTCGCGCAGCAGCGCCATGTCGACACCGAAGGCCTTGTTGGCGCCTTCGGTGCCCGCCACCGACTGGAACACCAGGTCCACCGGGGCGCCGGCCTCGATGAGGCCGATCGTGGTGGTGATGTGCGACAGCACGCACGACTGCGCCGGGATGTCGTAGCGGCTGCGGATGTTGTCGAGCAGGTGCAGCAGGTCGGCGGTGGCCTGCGGCGAGTCGGTGGCCGGGTTGATGCCGATGACGGCGTCGCCGCACCCCATCAGGAGTCCGTCGAGCACGGCGGCGGCGATGCCGCGCGGATCGTCGGTCGGGTGGTTGGGCTGCAGCCGGGTGGCCAGGGTGCCCGGCAACCCGATGGTGCTGCGGAAGGCCGCGTGCACCTGGGTGGCCGCGGTGACGGCGATCAGGTCCTGGTTCCGCATGATCTTGGAGACCGCTGCCGCCATCTCCGGCGTGATGCCGGGGGCGACGGCCGCGATCTTGGCGGCGGCGTCGTCGCCGGCCACCGCGTCCAGCAGCCAGTCCCGGAAACCTCCCACCGTCAGGTGGGAGATTTCCGAAAACGCTTGCTGGTCATGGGAATCGATGATGAGGCGGGTGACCTCGTCGGTCTCGTACGGCACCACCGCTTCATTGAGGAAGGTGTCCAGCGGAAGCTCGGCCAGTGCCCACGCCGCGGCAGCCCGCTCGGCGTCGTTGTGGGCCGCGCACCCGGCGAGTTCATCACCGGAACGCAGCGGCGTGGCCTTGGCCATCAAATCCACAAGCCCGTCGAAGGTGTGGTTCACCCCCGAAATCCGCTGGTGGTACTTCATTTCAGCTCGTCCTCGGCTTCTGCGAGCATCGCGAACTCTTCATCAGGAGAGTTTGCCACCAAACGGTGCCGGCTGTAGACCGCGAAGTAGAGCATGAAGGCGCAGAACACCAGCAGGCACAGGCCCACGGCCTTGGGGTCGACCAGGAAGGTGGCGATGACCGCGACGACGGCGATGACGAGCGCGAAGCCGGTGGTGGCGATGCCGCCCGGGGTGCGGTACGGCCGCGGCATGTTCGGCTCGCGGCGGCGCAGCACGATGTGGCTGACCATCATCAGGACGTAGCTCACGGCCGCACCGAAGACCGCCATGTTCAGCAGCAGGTCGCCCTTGCCGGTCAGCGACAGCAGGAAGCCGATGACGCCGGGGACGATGAGCGCCAGTGTCGGCGCCTTGCGGGAGTTGGTCACCGACAGCTGGGTCGGCAGGTAGCCCGCCCGGGACAGGGCGAAGAGCTGACGCGAGTAGGCGTAGATGATCGAGAAGAAGCTCGCGATCAGTCCGGCCAGGCCGATGTAGTTGACCAGCTTGGCGCCGACGCCCGAACCGAGCGCCTCGACGAGCGGGTTGCCCGAGGCCGACATCTGTTGCGCGCCACCGACACCCGTGGTGAGCACCAGCACGACGGCGCAGGTGACCAGCAGGACCGTCATCGCCGCGATGATGCCGCGCGGCACGTTCTTCTCCGGGTTCGCGGTTTCCTCGGCGGCCAGCGGCACGCCTTCGATCGCCAGGAAGAACCAGATGGCGAACGGGATGGCGGCCCAGATGCCGAGGTAGCCGTGCGGCAGGATCGCCGAAGCCCCGGCCGCGTTGACGTCGACCGCAATGGTGGTCAGGTTGGAGACGTCGAACTGCCCGATGGCACAGACCGCGAAGATCACCAGACCCAGCAGCGCGATGGCGGTGATCACGAACATCACCTTGAGCGCCTCACCGACACCGGACAGGTGGATGCCGATGAAGAACGCGTAGGCCGCCAGATACACCCACCAGCCGTTGTGAATCCCGAAGAGCCCCAACGATTCCACGTAGGCGCCGATGAACGTCGCGATGGCGGCGGGGGCGATCGAGTACTCGATGAGGATCGCGGTGCCGGTGGCGAAACCGCCCCACGGGCCCAGGGCACGACGGGCGAAGGTGTAACCGCCGCCGGCGGCCGGCAGCGCCGAGGACAGCTCGGCCATGCCCAGCACCAGGGCCAGGTACATGCCGGCGATGATCACGGCGGCGATGGCGAGGCCACCGAAACCACCGTGTGCCAGACCGAAATTCCAGCCGGAGTAGTCCCCGGACACCACGTAGCTGACGCCGAGTCCGGCGAGCAGCAGCCAGCCGGCCGTGCCCTTCTTCAGCTGACGTTTCGCGAGGTATTCGTTGCTCTCGACGTGCTCTTCGACACCGCGAGCGGAGTGCTCACTGGGTGGGTTGGTGATGGACACTGCGAACTCCTGAAAGAGGGATGGCGGATGCCGAATTGGCCTGCCCCCCAGGAGTCTTCTGGTGCCGTCCTTGATCATTGTGTCGCCGAACGCTTTTGGAAAGCGTCGACCGAGAAAGGAAGCGAGCGCCCGCGCATTCGGGGGGTACGCGGGCGCTCGCGGTTCGTGGGAGCTACGCGCTTCGTTTCCTTGCGCGCTCGCTCATCAGAGTGCTCGTTTCCTCGCGCGAGCGCTCGTCAGAAGAACCCCTGGGCCTTCGTCGAGTACGAGACGAGCAGGTTCTTCGTCTGCTGGTAGTGGTCCAGCATCATCTTGTGGTTCTCGCGGCCGATTCCGGACTGCTTGTAACCGCCGAACGCGGCGTGCGCGGGGTACATGTGGTAGCAGTTGGTCCACACGCGGCCGGCCTTGATGTCGCGGCCCGCCCGGTAGGCGACGTTGCCGTTGCGCGACCACACGCCGGCGCCGAGGCCGTACAGGGTGTTGTTGGCGATCGAGATGGCGTCGTCGTAGTCCTTGAACGACGTCACCGACAGCACCGGCCCGAAGATCTCCTCCTGGAAGATGCGCATGCCGTTGTGGCCGGAGAACACCGTCGGCGTCACGTAGTAGCCGCCGTTGAGGTCGCCACCCAGCTCGGCCCGCTCGCCACCGGTGATCAGCTGTGCCCCTTCGGACTTGCCGATCTCGATGTAGGACAGGATCTTCTCCAGCTGGTCGTTGGAGGCCTGCGCGCCGATCATGGTCTCGGTGTCCAGCGGGTCGCCCTGGCGGACGGCCTTGGTGCGGATGGCGGCCAGCGCCAGGAACTCGTCGAAGATGTCGGCCTGGATCAGGCTGCGCGACGGGCAGGTGCAGACCTCGCCCTGGTTCAGCGCGAACATGGTGAAGCCTTCGAGCGCCTTGTCCTGGAAGTCGTCGTTGGCGGCCATGATGTCGTTGAAGAAGATGTTCGGGCTCTTGCCACCCAGCTCCAGGGTGACCGGGATCAGGTTCTGGCTGGCGTACTGCATGATCAGCCGGCCCGTGGTGGTCTCACCGGTGAAGGCGATCTTGGCGATGCGGTTGCTCGACGCGAGCGGCTTGCCGGCCTCGACGCCAAAACCGTTGACCACGTTGACAACACCCGCCGGCAGCAGGTCGCCGATGAGCGAGAACAGGTACATGATCGACGCCGGGGTCTGCTCGGCGGGCTTGAGCACGATCGCGTTGCCGGCAGCCAGCGCGGGGGCCAGCTTCCAGACGGCCATCAGGATCGGGAAGTTCCAGGGGATGATCTGGCCGACGACGCCGAGCGGCTCGTGGAAGTGGTAGGCGACGGTGTCGTCGTCGATCTCGGAGATCGAGCCTTCCTGGGCCCGCAGCACGCCCGCGAAGTAGCGGAAGTGATCGACGGCCAACGGGATGTCGGCGTTCAGGGTCTCGCGGACCGGCTTGCCGTTGTCCCAGGACTCGGCGACGGCGATGGCCTCGAGGTTCTGCTCCATGCGGTCGGCGATGAGGTTGAGCACCCGGGCGCGGGCGGCCGGCGAGGTCTTGCCCCAGGCCGGCGCGGCGGCGTGCGCGGCGTCCAGCGCCTTCTCGATGTCGGATTCGTCCGAGCGGGCAATCTCGATGAACACCTCACCCGTGACCGGGGTACGGTTCTCGAAGTAGCGACCGGCAGCGGGTGCCACCCACTCGCCGCCGATGAAGTTGTCGTAGCGGGCCGGGTAGGTCATCACCGAACCCTCGGCACCGGGACGCGCGTAAACAGTCATGGGTTCACTCCTCCAGTGGGTGACAAAACACAGATGTGCTGCTGGTCACTAACGGTACGCAGAAGTGGGTTGCAACACAGTTGCATCGTTGAACGCGATGGAACCGGAGCCCGTCAGCCGAGGTCGGCGTCCAATCCCGCCAGGTGCCCGACCGCCTGCGCCCGCACGACGGCGTCCGCGGATGGGTGGTTGCGCAGCAATTGCCAGCCGTGCCGGTCGTCGCGGCCGTCGGGCAGCGCCAGCCACCGGCGCAACAGGCCAACATGTCCGGCCGCGGACGCCGACAGCACCGCGGTCCGCAGGCTCTCCCCCAGCTCGGTGCGCAACCGGGCGATCGCCGGCGACACCGACTGCGGCAGCAGCGCACCCGAGTAGTGGGACAGCGCGGCGTCGACATCACCGCGGTGCAGCGCGGCGAAGACATCGGCGACGTCACTGTCGATCGGGGTGAGCAGCCGGTAGGGCCGCGACGCCACGTACTGGGCGCCGATGACCCGGCGCAGGCGGGACATCTCGACGCGGATGGTGACCGAGTCAAGATCGTTGTCGTCCAACAACATTGCGAGATGGTCGGCGCTCAGACCCTCGGGATGACGGCTCAGCAGAACCAGGATGTCGGCGTGCCGGCCGCTCAGGGTGTGCTGGCGCGGTTGTCCGTCGTCGCCGGTGGCGACCCAGCGCGGACGGTCACCGCCCAGCACCGTCAGGCGAGCCATGGTCACCGGACTCGGCGTGGGCTGCAGCAGCCGCTGCAGCGCCAGGTGGTTCTCGATGGCCATCACCGTCGCGCGCACCAGGCCCAGGGTCTGGGCCGAGGCAATCTGGCTGTCACCGGTGAGGTCGACGCAGCCGATGAGCTCGCCCGTCGTCGGGTCGTGCACCGGCACCGCCGTGCAGGTCCAGGGCTGCACCAGGCGGGCGAAGTGTTCCGAGCCGTGGATCTGCAGTTCCCGGTCCAGCGCCAGCGCGGTGCCCGGAGCGTTGGTGCCGGCGCTGCGCTCGCTCCAGTTGGCGCCGGCCACGAAGTTCATGGCCTCGCCCCGGCTCAGGGCCGTCTTGTCGCCCTCGACCCACAGCAGGGTGCCGTCGGCGGCGGCCACCGCCACCATGACACCGCTGTCCTTGGCGTCCTCGACCAGCAGTTTCCGGATCACCGGCAAGGCGGCCGCGATGGGTTGTTCGGCGCGCAGCTGGTCCAGGGTCTTGGGCACGACGGGCGTGAACTGCGCACCGCCGAGGTCGGGGTCCACGCCCGTGGCCAGGCTGCGGCGCCAGCTGTCGGCGATGACGGGACGGACGGCCGCGGGGTCCAGGTGCTGGGCGTCGATCTCGCCGGTGACGAACCGCTGGTGCACCGCGCGCAGCGTCGAGCCGGCCGGCGACCCCTCGGTGCGGCTGGTTCCCACGACACTCACACTCCTCGCAGGTCGGATACACACCTGCGTGGCCGCCAGGGTAGTCGACCTGGGTGTTCCAGGACACACGTTGGGTCCCGAGCGCGGCCATGACTGTGTGGTCCTGCCCCCGGCTCTCCTCCGGGGGCAGGACCACACAGGGCTTGGTTGGGCTAGAAGACCCAGTCGCCCGCCGCGCGCCGATCGGTCGCGGCGATCTCATCGGCGCCGTCACGGACGGCATTGCCGAGGCTGTGCAGGATGTCGTTGAGGGCGGCCGCCGACTGGTTCCAGCGGGCCTGCTCGGCCTGGAAGGCTTCGGCCGCCTCGCGGGTCCACGTCTGCTGAAGTGGTGCGACGAGGTGCCGGAGCTCTTCCAGCGACGTGTTCATCCGTGCCGATGTGGCATGGATTTGTTGGCGGACGGTGAATTCGATCTCGCCGAAGTGGTACGACAGTGCCGGTTGCATATGCCTTGTCCCGTCAGATCGCTTGACCGGTGGCGCCGATGCGCTGGGCATGGGAATCGGCTGCCTGACTCAGCACCGCCGCGTTCGAGCGGATGGTTTCGGCGATGCGTTGCAGTGACGCGTGCAGCTTCATCGATTCGCCGTTCCACCGGTTCACCACGTCCTGGAATCGGGTCGCCGCGGCACCGCCCCACACCGTCGGCGGGATGGCCGTCATCTGACCGATGAAGTTTCCGAGCATGGCCCGAATCTCCTCGTTGCGGACCTCGACCTTGCCGGCGATCCCCGTCATCAGATCGAAATCTGTAGTCAGAGCGCCACTTTCCGGAGCTGTCATGATTTCCTCTCGATTGGGTTTGACTATTCAGACGTTTGCCGACGGCGTTCGGTTCCATTGCCGCCCAGGTTTTTCAGTCGGTCCGGCGCGCCGAGCGGATCGCGGCGTCACAGGCCGAGCGGACCGACGCACCCTGGCATCCCACGGCGATCCGGACCGGCCCATCGAGCAGCACCGACCACTCGACCGTCCGCCCGTCGCGTACCTCGCGGTACCGCACCGCCGCGCGCCCGGCACTGACGCCGGCCTCCTGGAAATCCACGATGACCCCGTCGGGCAGCTTCGCCGACGCCTCCCGCAGCGATCGCGCCGCCGCGTCGAGCGTCTGCTCCCGGGGTACGAACGATTGGGTGAGGTGGATGATCTGGCCGCGGTCGTCGGGCGAAATGATCTGCAGCCGGGCTGATCCCGCGCCCGCGAGTGCCCGATCGACCGTCCACCGCACCGGGATCTGTACCGCCACCCGGCCTTCCACGAGCCACGTGAGCTCCGGGTCAGCGACAGCGGCGACCGGCGGCGCTGGGGCGTCTCTGTTGGACAGGCCCAGTGCCCCAGCGCCGATGACCGCGACAGCCGCGGCGAAGGCAATCGCGATGCGCGCCCGCGGTGAACGGGTCTCTGCTGCGCTGCGGGTGCTGTCCTCGTCGGCCTGGTCGAGCAGATCGGCGCAACTCAGAATCTGTGCGGGGACGCCCTGATCCTGCAGCAGCGCTTGTATTTCGGCGGCCAGGGGTGCAGCGCCGGGAACGCCGATGGGCGCGTCGATCACCAGCGGGGTATCCCAGGTGATTCGTGCGATGACCGCCTCCGCGGTGTCGCTCCCGGTGCGCCGCACGACGGAGGCGTACGCCCCTGGGCGGGAGATCGTCACGACGTCCTCCCCCAGTTCGACGACCGCGCAATCGGGTTCGCCGCCGGCCGCTCGGAGGGCATCGGTTCTGCGCTCTATGACGACGTGAGAAACGCTGGTGGGGACCGCCGTCCGAACTCGCTCGATCCTCGCCGGCGACCACCATGTCGGGCAAACCACCGTGATGGCCGACGCGGTGCCTGCCGCCGCGGCCATGACGTCGCGCCAGATGCGTTGGGCGGGAAGGACCGCCGCACGCAGCAGGCCCAGCGGTTCGTCGACGCACTCCAAAGCGGACGAGACCAGGTCGGCGTCGATGTCTCCCGGCCCGCGGATCGTGTTCGGTCCGACCACCACAACCGTCATGGCGGCTCGGTCCAGCCGATCTGGATCAGCTGGTCAGGTTGACCGCGCCGCACCACGACGGCCCGGCCGGGCGGCAGCGTCATCGGCCGTGCCGCGCCCAGCAGCGGCCCTTCTTCCGGGCTGGTGCTCATGACGATGTCCGTTGCGCCCAGGTCCCGCATGCGCGACAGCAGCGGGTCGAACATCGCGCGTGCGGCACCACCGGAGCGGCGGGCGACCACGACGTGGAGCCCGATGTCCGCGGCGTGCGGCAACAGGTCGAGCAAGGGGCCCAACGGATTTCCCGCGGCGCCCACGACCAGGTCGTAATCGTCGACCACGACGTGGATTTCGGGACCGGACCACCAGGACCGGTCCCGCAACTGCCGCTGAGTGATGCCAGGGCCCGGCAGCCGGGCGGTGAGCAGGGACAGCGCCGCGTCGAGCTCGGCGGCGGTCGTCACGGCCGACATCGCATAGCCGCACAGGTGCGGCGATTCCACCACCCCCAATAACGATCGCCGGAAATCGACGATCAGCAGCTGGGTTTGTGCGGGATCGGTCTGGTCGACGATCGCGCGGCACAGCGTCCGTAACGCCGAGGTCTTGCCGCACGCCGTGTCGCCCAACAGGATCAGATATGGATCGACGCTCATGTCCAGGGCGAACGGTTGCAGGTCCTCTTCGGATACGCCGATGACGTACCGCGGCGGGCGTTCGGCGGTGGCCGCGAGCGCGGCGTATTCCACGCGTTGCGGAAGCAATTCGATCCGGGGCGCCGGGGACTGATTGGTGGCGATCCGGTCGAGCTCGGGCCGCGCGACCACGAACTCCTTGCCGTCTCTGGTGAGGCCCCGGCCGGGCGGGCAGGTGGTGAGCAGATGGGCACGGCGGCGGTCCATTTCGGACTCGCTCGGGTCACCGAGCCGCAATTCGACCCGGGTGCCGATGTGGTCTTTCAGCATCGGCCGCAGTTCTGCCCACCGATTCGCGGTCAGCACCACGTGGATCCCGACCGACAGGCCCTGCGCGGCCATGGCGGTGATGGGCTCCTCCAGCGCATCGAATTCACGACGCAGCGTGGCCCAACCGTCGACGGCCAGGACGACCTCACCGTAACTGTCCGGAAAGGGCGCTTCGGGGCCGTACTGCTGCCGGAAGTCCTGGCGCCGGCGGCACAGCGAGGCCAGCTGGGAAACGATGCGCCGCAATAACTCCGGCTCGTTCCGACCGGCGACGGTGCCGACGTGCGGGTGCTGTCGCAACGCCGTCAGCGCACCGTCGCCCAGATCGAGGCCGTAGACGCTGAGGCCGTCGGCAGGCGCGGTCACAGCGAGGCCCAGTAGCAACGTCTGCAGCGCAACGGATTTCCCCGAGCGCGGGCCGCCCACGATGGCCACGTGCCCGCCGGACCCACTGAGGTCGGCAACGAGCGGCTCGCGGCGCTGCTGAAACGGGTTGTCCACTAATCCGATCGGGACCCGCAGCGGACCGCCTTCGCTGCCGGCCGCCAGCAGCTCGGACAACGCGGGCGAATTCGTGAGGGGCGGCAGCCAGACCGGATGAGCGCGCGCACCGCGACCGGTCAGCCGGCGCAAGGTCGTGTCCATCAGCGTCGGCCCGGCCGGCGGGTCAGGCGTGACCACCGGGGCCTCGACGGTGAACAGGCGCGGAACCGGGCGTTCGTCGTGGCTCTGTGGGACCGGCCCCGAGACGAATGCAGTGTGAAATCGCACCAGCTTTCCGTCTGCGGTGCGCAGCAACCCCGCACCCGGCGTTCCGGGCAGCTCGTGTGCGTCGGTGACCCCGATGACGGCCCGCGACTCCGCCGCCGAGAACGTCTTGAGGCAGACCCGGTACGAGAGGTGGGTGTCCAGTCCGCGCAGGCGACCCTCGTCGAGACGCTGGCTGGCCAGCAGGAGATGAACGCCCAGTGATCGACCGAGGCGGCCGATGGCGACGAACAGCTCCGCGAAATCCGGATGCTGGCTGAGCAATTCGGAGAACTCATCGACCACGATGAACAGGGCAGGCAGCGGTGGCAGGTCGGCGCCCGCCGCGCGTGCCCGCCGGTGGTCGCCGATTCCGGACAGGTTCCCGGCCGCCCGCAACAGTCCTTGGCGCCGTGTCAGCTCGCCGGCGAGGGCGTCGTGCATCCGGGCGACCAGATGTGCTTCCTGCGCCAAGTTGGTGATGACGGCCGCGACGTGGTTGGCCTGTTCGAAGCCGAGAAACGTTGCACCGCCTTTGAAGTCGACGAGGATCAGATTGAGCTCGTCCGGCGAGTGGGTGCTGATCAGACCCAGGGTCAGGGTGCGCAGGAACTCGGATTTGCCGGAACCTGTTGCGCCGATGCACAAGCCGTGCGGACCCATGCCGTGCTCGGCCGGTTCCTTGAGGTCGAGCTCGACCGTCGCACCGGTGTCGTCGGTACCGATCGGCACCCGCAGCCGATGCCGGGCCGGACGAATCGGCCACCCGTCCCCCGCCACGTCCACGCCGACGAACGTCGTCCGATCATGGTGTCGGCGTGCGTTGTCCGCACCGACGGCCAGGCGGTAGCGCGCCACACGTCGTCCGCAGGTCTCTGCTTGTGCGGCCGTGAGCACGTCGGCGGTCGAGCAGGGCGGAAGCGTCGACGCCGTACCCGGCGCGCCGAGCACCAGCAGTGTCACCGCGTCGGTGTCCACGAAGACGGCGGCCGCCGGACTGTCGACCAGCACCACCAGATGACACCCGGCGATGGCAGTGACGGCACCGAGGTCCGTAAACCGCAGCGGCTGCCCGCTGAGCACGCCCGAGCGATAGTGGTGCGGTAGCCATTTCAGCCAGTCCCACTCGGCCGATCCGGCGACCGCGGCGATCTTCAGCTGGTCGGGTCCATGCCACATAGCCAGCTGGCACGCCATGGCGCGCGCCTGTCCCCGTGGATCATCGCCGCCGACGTCGATCCGCCGCAGCCGATTGACGACGACCGTCACCGGGACATCGGGCACGGTCGCGGCGGTTCGTAGCAGCCGATCGAGTGCCGAGGCGGTCAGCGGATCCGTCGTCCCGTCGCCGGTGGCGGGTACCGGAACGAGTCTGGTGTTGAGTGGGCGTTCCCCGATCCCGACGCGGATTTCGGTGAAATCGTCGTCGTTCCAACGGCGTTGCCACATCCGTTCGGAGCCGGCGAGCGTCCACAGCGTGTCAGGCGGCGGGTGGTTCTGATGTAGTACCCGATGCTGCTCGGCTGCGGTTCGCTCCGCGCACTCACCGATCGCGTCGAGATACACCAGGTACTCACGCCGATCTGCGTCGATCTCACCTGCCCGGCGCGCACCGCGCGACCCGAGGACAGTGCTGCCGACCAGCGACAGCACCATCATCGCCGGAAACAGTAGGAACATCGGATTCCGGCCGGTGGCCGAACCCGAACGGAAGTAGAACACCATCATGCCGGCCATCGCCAACAGCATGAGCACGGGTGCGACTCGGGTGACGACGTTGCCCGACGACAATCGCGGCACCTGTGGTGGTGTCCGGACCTCGATGTCTTCCGCATCCACTGGGACTACGGGAGATCGTGCGACTCTGGTGAATTCCATCGAACTATCAGACGTACCCCGACACCGTTCGGTTCCATCGATTTTCGTGTCGGGTAGGGACCCGATTCGCGGTTACGGTGAGATCGGCATGTCGATCCGGGGGGCGCGATGTCTGAAGCAGTGTGTCGGCTATCCGTACGGACCGACAGTGAACGCACCAGCGACACCACCGATCTGGTGCTGCCTGCGGGCGCCGCGGTGGACGCGTTGCTCCCTGACATCGTGGCGCTGGCACATGCGCGCGCGCCGGAAGGCGTGAGTTGGCACCTGAGCCGGGCTGCCGGGGATCCGATCGACGGGTCATTATCGTTGCGGCAAAACGGAGTTCGCGACGGTGACATCCTGGAGCTGCGGCGAAGCACGGTGCCGGAGTTCGGCACGCTCCGGAGGCACACGGCGACCATGGCCGCCGACCAGGCGCCTCGCGATGCCACCGGCCATCTGGTCGGGCCCGTGCTCTGTCTGTGGGCGGTGACCGCCGCGTCCGTGCTGCTGCTCTGGTCTGCTGCGCGCGGCGACCACTTCACGGCAGCCACTGTCGGTTGCGGTGGTGCGCTGGCTGCAGTGGCGATGTCATGGCGGTCCGGCCGGGCGGCGTGGCCGGCCGCCGCCGTCGTGCTCGCTTTCGCGGCGGGTTTCTCGGCCGTACCGGGTGGCCCGGCGGCGCCCAACGTCCTGCTCGGATCGGCGACGGCGTTCGCGGTGGCCCTCGTTCTGCTACGGATCGGTGTGTTTCCCGTATCCGTTGCGGCCGTGGCCTTTACGATGCCGACAATGGTGGCGACCGTTGCGGCGAGCACGTGGTCGGTGGCGCTGGCCAGTACCGGGGTGGCCACCACCGTGGCGGCATTTGTGGTGCTGTCGGCCGCGCCGCGGTGCGCTGTCACCGTCGCGGGACTCACGCCGCGCTCGGCGACGGTCACCGACGGCGATCCGCAACGGATCGAGCTGGCGCAGCGGGTGCTCACGGCGATGGTCGTGGGCGCGGCCGCTGCCGCGGCGGCCGGCGCCGTCGTGGTTGCAATGGGCGCCGTCCATGAGTCCCGGACCTCGACGGTGGTGTTCATCTGGGTGGCGACGGCCGCGATTGCGCTGCGGGCACCGTCCTATCGGCATCCGGCACGGCGGTGGGCGGTCATGGTCGCGGGAATGGTCTGTACCACTGCGGCTTTGGTCGTCACCGCGATGGCATTCCCCGGCTGGGCCGCCTGGCTCGGCGGCGGCGTCATCGCGGTGGTGCTGGGCGCTCAGCGGATCGGACGGGTGAGTGCCACGGTGGGCCGAGGCTTTGTACATCTCGAATACGTGGCACTGGTCGCCGTGCCGGCATGCGCACTCTGGACCGCAGATGTTTTCCGCCTGGCGCGTGGCCTGTGAGCGCCCTGCGACGGGTCATCGCTGTCGCCTTGACGATCACCATCGCGTCGGCCGCTCCGTGCGCACATGCCATCGCGCCGAAACCGGTTGATCACAGCCAACTTCCCGGACCCGCGGCCCCGGCGCCGCCCGGTAGGACCGAACAATCGGACCGGTGTGCGACGGCGAAGCCGGCTGATGCCCGTCCCGCAGACCAACCCGACATGCTCAATCTTGCTGCGGTGTGGCCGCTTTCCCGCGGCAGCGGACAGCTGGTGGCAGTGATCGACACCGGCGTGGCCCGGCACCGACTGCTCCCCCGCCTGGTCGCCGGCGGTGACTACGTCTCGTCCGGGGACGGTACGCAGGACTGCGACGGCCACGGTACGGCGATCGCCGGACTGATCGGCGCCGTTGCCCCGGACAACGGGACCTTCAGCGGTGCGGCACCCGACGCCACGATCCTGGCGATTCGACAGTCCAGCAACAAGTTCCGGCTGACCGACGATCATGAGATATCAGGGGTGGGTGATGTCGAGACGCTCGCCCGTGCGGTGCGCTCGGCCGCCGACGCGGGCGCCACTGTCATCAACATCTCGTCGGTCGCCTGCATGCCCGCCGCGGACCCGCTCGACGACCGGTCGTTGGGCGCCGCCCTGGCCTATGCGGTCGATGTCCGCAATGTCGTGGTCGTCGCGGCGGCGGGCAACGCCAGCGGTGACTGCGCGGGGCAGAACCCGCTGTCCGATCCCAAACGGCCGGGCACGCCGGACTGGGACACGGTGCACACCGTCGTCAGCCCGGGCTGGTACGACGACTACGTGCTCACCGTCGGATCGGTCAGCCCGAACGGGACGCCGTCGCCATTCAGCCTGGCCGGACCCTGGGTCGACGTCGCCGCGCCCGGCGAGTCGGTGGTGTCACTGAGCGCGCAGGGCGACGGACTGGTCGACAGCCGGCCCGACGGGCGCCCGCTGTCGGGCAGCAGCTACGCCGCACCCGTCGTCAGTGGTGTTGTCGCACTGGTGCGTTCGCGACTGCCGCAATTGTCCGCCCGCCAGGTGATGGCCCGCATCGAAGACACCGCACGCCACCCGGCCGATGGTTGGAATCCCCAGGTGGGACGCGGCGTCGTCGACCCACTGGCCGCGGTGAGCAGCGGTGTCCCGACACCCGCCCCCGCGCGGCTGTCGACCGCGCAGACAACGCACGCGCCCGGTCCCGACCACCGACCATCGCGGCGCATCGCCTTCCTCGGCACCGCCATCTGCATCGCGGTGGCAGCCGTCGCCGTGACCGGGCGCCGACGGTCACGCGGGAACTCACCCTGACCAACAGGGTCCTCATCCTGCCCACCACCGAGTATCTTGAGTTTCTCCAGCACCACGGCATCACAGCCGATCAGGCCGCTACCGGAAGTCAGGTATCGATCGCCCGGCACAACACCGTCGAGACACCCCTGTTCGCAAAGAGCATCGAATGTAGGACGCTCGCCACGACCCGATGAGACCACCAATGACCCAACTGATCGACGCGCACGCCGTCACCGACGACGTGCTGGCCCGCTTTCACGAGTTCCTGGGACCCGACGCGCAGCGGTACCGCAACCACGTCTACCGCTGCCTCAACTACCAGCGAATACTGTTGCAGTTGAACGTGATTCCCGACGATGTCGCACTGGCGTGGGCCCTGCACGACATCGGCGTCTGGACCACCGGCTGGGACTACATCGAACCGTCACTTCAGTACGTCGATGAGTTGGCATCTGCCTACGGCGTCGACAACGTCGAGCGCGCCCGACAGATGGTCGAGTGGCATCACAAGCTGCGTCCCTGCGAGGACCGGTGGACCGAGACTTTTCGCGTCGCGGATCGCATCGACGTATCACGCGGACTCATCCGCAGCGGAGTGCCCCGCACCGACATCGCCCAAGTCGTGCAAGCATTCCCGTATCTCGGCTTTCAGGCACTGCTCGTTCGGACCGCCGCAAGCTGGACTCTGAAGCACCCGCTGCACCCCATGCCGATGCTGCGCTGGTAGTTCGAAATGCGCGATGCTGGCCCAAGCCTCCCGAGAAGCCGGCGATAGGTGTACCGCGGCCAGCTGTGACACGTTGCAGAACCGAGCCAGCCACGGCGGGCGCCGACCGTTGCCGGCCGATTGATCAGAAGACGCGAATCCAGTCGATCAGCATCTCGGCCGGGTATTGGCCGCCACCTGGTTCGCGCCCACCCGAGCCACCCACCGCGAGGTTGAACACCGGGACCAGGGTGTAACCCGGATCGTTGAACGGCCAGTCGTCCAGCGAATTGGCCGGCACCGACCAGAACGGCTCCATACCCGGCGCGTAGTCCTTCCAGAAGTACATTCCGCTGGGCTGCCAGGTCATTCGATACGTATGCCAGCCGCTGTCGAACGGGTGCGGGTCGGTGGCGAACGACGTCCCGTCCAACCGGGCGTGCACGGTGGTCCCCGATGGCCAATCCCGGTTGCCGTACCACTCCACCAGATCGACCTCGCCGCCGCGAGCCGGATCGTCGTTGAGCAGCCAGAAAGCCGGCCAGGCACCGTCGGTCAGGCAATTCAGCTTGACCCGGGCCTCCCACGTGGTGCCGATGCCACCGCGCCAGTTACCGACGATCTTGGCGCTGGCGTAACGCTCCTGAATGTTCGCACCGGGGCCTCGGGTCGCTCGGATGACCAAGTTGCCCTTGCCGTCCTGGAACACGTGCTCCTGGTCGGTCACGTATCGACCCATGTTGTACGGCTGATCCCACTCGACAGGACTCCGGATGACCTCACGCTCAGGCACGATGAACCACCACGCCGGATCTGGCGGCGCGCCCGCGGGGCCGTTGAATTCGTCCTGGAACAGCATCACCGGCGCGCCGGCCGAGCCTGCTGGTGCGGCCGGGGCGAATCCAGGGCCCGGTGACACCGCGTTCGGCTGGGCTCCGGCCTTGGCCGGGGGCAGCACGGCCGCAGCCACGCCCAGCCCGGCCATCATCATGACGCTACGGCGATCCATATCGGGCACTCCGAAATCCTAGGCGATGCAACTAAAAGTTGTGCCGGTCTCGCGTCCAGGACACGCCTTCCCGCCGTCCAGCGAGAAGGGGCACCGTCCGCAAATGGCGCGGACCCCAAGAGTCCTAATCGTCAGGATCAGACTGATTTCCACCCTCCCACCCCGTCGGGACTGTCAATACGCTCAACTGCGAAGGCAAGCCGTCAGCAACGCGAACAGGAGAATCTGCGCGTGACCGTCACCGACGAATACCTCGCCAACAATCAGGCATACGCCGAGTCCTTCACCGGCCCGCTGCCTCTACCCCCGAGCAAGCACGTCGCGGTCGTCGCCTGCATGGACGCCCGACTGGACGTGTACCGCATCCTGGGAGTCAGAGAGGGTGAGGCGCACGTCATCCGCAACGCTGGCGGCGTCATCACCGACGACGAAATCCGTTCCCTGGCGATCAGCCAACGGCTACTGGGCACCAGAGAGATCATCCTGATTCATCACACGGACTGCGGCATGCTGACTTTCACCGATGACGACTTCAAGAAGGCCATACAGGACGAAACCGGCCTGAAACCCGCATGGGCCGCCGAAGCCTTTTCTGACATCGCTCAGGACGTGCGCCAGTCGCTGCGCCGCATCGAGGCCAACCCGTTCGTGACCAAACACGAATCGTTGCGGGGCTTCATCTTCGACGTGGCGACCGGCAAGCTCAACGAGGTGGCCGTCTGAAACGCGAAGGCGAACGCCACGAATCGTGGACTACGACATCATCGCCGCTTTCGATCGGGTCGGCGATACTCGGCGTGCGCTGGCCCGGCGGGCCGCTCGATCAGAAGGATAGGAATTCTCAAAATTCTGTCACTTTGCAATCGCTATGAAGACGTCGTCGAGGGCCCTCGGTCGGCCGGCCCGTCGAGCGGTCGCACGTGAGGCGTGGTTATGGCGGTCGATGGTGCCGATCAGCAGCTGGTCGGTATCCGTGGCAACGCAGTGAGCCCAGGCGCTTTGCGCTGAGGCCGCGTACCGGTGGCCTGCGTGAGCATCGCTGATGACTTCCTCGTTGATTTCCTCACCAGTGATCCACCCGATCGCGCCGGGCGCGACGGCGAGGACACCGATCGTTGTGTCCTGACGGCGCACGGCGCGGAGCTGATCGCTACGGTGCCAGTACCGCAGCTCATCTGGTGTTGCGATGGACAGGTTGTTGGCCAGAGTCGGGTCCGTGGCGGCCACAGCGGCATAGCGAGCTTCGACGAGCGCGATGGCGTCCTCGGGATCCTCGAAACGGTCGAGGACGACGCGGCCGTCGGCAGGGGGCATGTCCCGGTATCGGGCGAGGTGAATCGTCTCGTCGAGGATGACCCCTGGTCTACCGGTGAGGAGCCCGGGCGCGGTACGTAGGCGCAGGTAGCGTGGGCTGAAGACTGACCATTCGCCCAGTACGCAGTCGGCGAGGGCGTCGAGGTCGTCGAAGCTGTGGGCGAGGACGTCGACGAACGGGCGGGCGATGTTGCGTGAGTAGAACCGGATCCCGCCGAGCAGCTCGCCGAGAGTGGTGCGAACGTGGCGGTGGGCGTACTCCAGTGGCCCGATGCCCGGTAGCTGGACATGTGCGGCGAAGTCCTGGGCGAAGTCGACATCGTGGACCAGGCGGACCTGCTCAGCGAGCCAGTCGGCGACCTTCTGTTCGCCTACGGGTGAGCTGTACAGTTCGTTGGCCAGCGCGACCTGATCGTTCAACGACGGCCAATGAGCGAGTGCTTCCACTCGACACAGCATCCACACGCGCAATGGCGAAGCCAACAGATTTTCGGGGCAGCGGCGGCGCCGGTTAGGGCAATCCACCACCGTCATCCGCTTCAAGTTTGACTGCCTACCTACTAGAAGGTAGGCTGCGAATCGTGGCACAATCTCCATCGACGGCAGACGAAATCCTTGCTCATGCAAGACGTTTCATCATCGCTGGGGGATACAACGGATTCAGCTACGCCGATATCGCGAACGAAATCGGCATCCGCAAGCCGAGCATTCACCACCACTTCGCCACCAAGGCCGATCTGGTCTGCGCAGTGGTGAGCCGTTACCGACAGGAGGCCCTCTCCGGACTGGCCGAGATAGAACGCCACGTCGACGATCCCGTCGGCAGGCTCCGCAGCTATGTCGATTACTGGCGTACCTGCATCGCCGACGCGACGCATCCGTTTTGTGTCTGCGCCCTTCTGGCCGCCGAACTTCCTTCCCTCCCAGAACAAGTCGCCAACGAGGTGGCCGCTCACTTTCGCGCACTGTCGGCGTGGCTGACGTCGGTTCTCGAACGCGGCGCCGAGCAGAAACTGATTCGAATCGAGACAAGTCCCCGCGTCGACGCGGAGATGTTCATGGCCACGGTGCACGGCGCGATGCTGTCCGCCCGCGCCTACGGCGATGCCAAGCTGTTCGCTACCGTCACAACCCCTCTGGTCAACCGACTCGACGCTTCGGGCTCCGCACCGGCGGCAACTTCGTGACCACGGCGGCATTGCCGGCAACGAACAGGCCGCCGAAGCGCCATCAGCCGCCGGCAAGCAACGCGCCGCACCCCGCCGAAGCCGATTCGTCGCAGCTATCCATCCCCAACGCTCCACCGCGGATAATCTGAATCCCAAGATGCCCGCACCAAATCCGTTGCGGCACAGTTTGTCCAGTCCCCGTCAACGGCATCCGCCCCATTGGTGGATTGCCCCCGGTGTCGGGATGCTCGTCCGCACCCATCGAGAGGACACAATCATGTCGATTCAGCAAGCAAGCCTGTCGGAGCCCAACCGCGAGCAGTGGTTGAGGACCTATTACTTCGTTCGCGCAGCCGCCTCGTTCGCGTGGGTTGCCGGCGCGCTGACGCTCGCGCAGCACAGCCTTCCGCTGGCCTCGGGGTGGCTCATCCTCTATCCGCTGTGGGACGCCGCCGCGAATTTCTGGGATGCCGCGCGAAGCGGTGGACCGACGCAAAACCGGAGCCAGTTGATCAACGTTGCGGTCAGTCTGATCGTCACCGTCGTGGCTGCCTACGCCCTGTTCGCAGGTACGACGTGGGTACTCGCAGTCTTCGGCGCGTGGGCCACCCTTGCCGGGTTGCTGCAACTCATCACCGCCATTCGACGTTGGAAGGTCGGCGCGCAGTGGGCGATGGTCCTCAGCGGCGGCCAGTCGGCGCTTGTCGGGGGCCTGTTCATCACCCAGGCTCACACGCCGACCATCGAGTCGGTCAAGACCCTTGCCGGATACGCGGCGATGGGCGCGATCTACTTTCTCATTTCAGCGGTCTGGCTGACGGTGAAGGCCAAGCGCACCAAGGCAATAGGTGTCCCGCACGACGGGGACGCACGCACCGCGAAGCTCAGTCGACGGTCACGGGGCTAACGGATCGAACGTCGTTGTCGCCGTGGCCAATTCGGACATGACATCGCCGACATCTTTGCGGCGTCGCCAGGCCCGACGCTGCCGCATGGCCCCGTTGCCCTGCTCGGCGATGCGGGCCAACTCGTCGCGGGCCATGTCATAGTCACCCAGCGCTTCGAGGGCCGGGCGGAGGTTCTCGATGAATCCGGCGAGCAGAACCCGGGCCGGCGCCATCGAGCAGTCGCCCGCCAAGTCGATCGCCTCGCCGTCGAGCCCGTCATGCGCCGCCTTCCAGGGCGCGGCGCGCAGCGTCCAATCAGCAAGGCGTGGTATCGGTTTCCCACGTTCCTTCGCGTCCAGCGCCGTCATCACCGCGGCCCGGATGAGCGTGGCCAGTAACACGGTCTCGGCCACTGTTGCCGGCACATCGGCCACGCGCACCTCGACGGTCGGGAAATTGGCAGACGGCCGCACATCCCAATAGAGCATGCCGTCGTCGAGCACCGCACCGGCCCGCGTCAGGGTGTTGGTGACGGCGTCGTAGTCCTCGACCGAGTCGAAGTATGGTGGCGGTCCGGCGCTCGGCCAGCGGGTCCACAGCACGCCCCGGAAGCTGGCGTAACCGCTGTCGGTGTTGCGGTAGATCGCGGAGTTCGCGCTCAGCGCGAGGAGCAGGTGCAGATAGGGCCGAAGCCGGTTACTGACGTCGACAGCCGCCGCCCGACTGGGCACCTCGACGTGCACGTGACACCCGCAGATGCCCTGTTCATGAGCGATCATGCCGAACCGATCGGCGATGCGGGCATACCGCTCTTTGGTTGTCACCGGGAACGCGTGCGGCACCGTCGGCGGTAGCGCGACGGCCAGCAGCCGCGCCCGCTGCGCTTCCGCCGACTCGGTGGCGACGCGACGCAGCCGGGTCAGTTCCGCACGCAGATCGCCGCTAGTGGTCATCACCGCGGTGGTGGTCTCGACCTGGCACCTGGTCAACTCGAGCTGTAGGTCGACACCGCGCGCGGCCGCATATTCCGCGACCGCCTGGTTGCGCGGTAGGGGCGCACCGTCACGGTGATCGACGAGGAGAAACTCCTCCTCCACCCCGAAAGTCGGCACGTCGGTCATGGCACCCGGAATGCCCCCGAGGCCACCATGGCAAACCTGCCGCGTCGCTACGGCGACAGGCCGTCGCGCAGCACCTCGGCCGCCGCCACACTCAATTCGGGCCCGCCCGGCAACCGGGCCAGCAGCGGCCACGGTGCGGGCAGCGGCGCACCCTCCACCCCGAGATACTTCGCCGTCTCGGCATCGTGGATGCCGTACCGCACGCCACTGTCCGTCACCAGGTACAGCGGTCCGGTCACCGATCCACCGGTCACCCCGGTGGCGTGCACGTACGCATACCGGCCCGGCGGTAATGCCACGGCATCGATGTTCGGACCGTCGCCGTCCTCCTGCGCCAGCGCCACCGCGGCCGCATCCGGTTTCCCTTGCACGACAACGGTATCCGCACGATCGCCGTCGGCCCGCCACCGTGCGCAGACCGGGGCCTCGCTCGGCAGTGGCGGGCTCGCCTGGTCCGGAAACGTCGACACCGCAAGGTCATGGACAGCGGGAATGCCGGCGATGGCCGCCGGCGGCACGGTGCGAAGGTCACCGTCGGCCACTCCATGGGTGAACCGGATGACATCGGCCGCCACGTCGCCGACGCGCTGCAGACCGCCGCCGAGGACCACGTGATGTTCGGGAGCGTCGGCGCGGCTCACCCGCAGCACCTGCCCGACAACGAAGCCGCCCGGCCCCGTCCTGCCGAGCCCCGGAATCGACGGCGCGGTGATCGCGGGCAGCTCGGGCAGCAGGTCGAGAAATGATCGCGACACCGGCCGGGGCGTCACGCCGTCGAGCCGCAGCGCCCGGACCACCGCGAGGTCACGCAGGTCCACCGCGGCGCGCTTGCCGCCGTACAGCAGATACGTGGCGGCCAGGTGCTCACCCGCCGCCGTCGCCAAGATGGGCCGCGCACCGTCAGGTCCGATCGTGTCCGTACCGGCGATCATTACCGTCGTTCCGTTGTCACACACCTGCCACGACGTCGCCGCGAGCGGCCGGCCCAATTGTGCTGGTGCACCCGGGATTCCGACGAGCGGGCCGCGCGGTGCGCCCGCGATCGCCTCGGCGTCGACCGCTACCGGGTTGGCTGCGGAGTTGGCGACGAGCCGCGCGGACGCGAGATTCAGGGCGGGATGCCACGTCGACCCGATCCGGACGTACAGCGCGCCGGTATCCCGGACCATGACGATCGGCGCGTCCCCCAGCCGGCCCGCCGGTGAGGCGATCGCGATCACCGCGCATACTGCCACCGCCAGCAGTGCGGCGAGCCAGCCCGCCGCGTACGAAATCGATTGCGCGCGAATGGGTTCGTCGACCATCGCCGCGTCGCCACGCACCAGTGCGTGGATCAGCCGCCGCGTCTGAAAGCGCCGGCCGCTGGCCTCCAGTTGCGCGCCCTGCCCCCGAGCCATGTCCATCCCCCGGCTAGCAGCCTAACCGCGGGCAGACGCATGCCCCGACACCAATTCTCGCCAGGGATTTGTGCACGATTTTCCGCGCCAACCGCGGAAAATCGTGCACAAATCCCTAGGAGAGGTCGACCCAGTCGAGGGTGCGGCCGACGGCCTTCTGCCAGCCGGCGTACCCGGCGGAGCGCTGGCCGTCGTCCCACGACGGCGCCCAGCGCTTGTGCTCCTGCCAGTTGGCGCGCAGCTCGTCGGGGTTCGACCAGAAGCCGACCCCCAGCCCCGCGGCGTAGGCCGCGCCGAGCGCAGTGGTCTCGGCGACAACGGGTTTCACCACTTCGACGCCCAGCACGTCGGCCTGGATCTGCATGCACAGTTCGTTGGCGGTGATGCCGCCGTCGACCTTGAGTACCTCGAGGTGGACGCCGGAGTCCGCGGCCATGGCGTCGACGACGTCGCGGCTCTGGTAGCAGATGGCTTCGAGTGTGGCCCGGGCGATGTGGGCGTTGGTGTTGAACCGCGACAGGCCGACGATCGCGCCGCGCGCGTCCGAACGCCAGTACGGCGCAAAGAGTCCCGAGAACGCCGGCACGAAGTAGACGCCGCCGTTGTCCTCGACCTGGCGGGCGAGCGTCTCACTGTCGGAGGCCCCCGCGATGATGCCCAACTGGTCCCGCAGCCACTGCACGGCCGATCCGGTGACGGCGATCGAACCCTCAAGGGCGTAAACGGGTTTCGCGTCACCGAACCGATAGCACACCGTCGTCAGCAGCCCGTGCTCGGAGCGCACGATCTTCTCACCGGTGTTGAGCAGCAAGAAATTGCCTGTGCCATAGGTGTTCTTGGCCTCGCCCGCCGACAGACACACCTGCCCGACCATGGCGGCCTGCTGGTCGCCGAGGATGCCGGTGACGGGCACCGGCGCACCGAGCGGGCCGTCGGCCGCCGTCAGCCCGTAGGGCTCCGACACCGACGACGACGCGATGGTCGGCAGCATCTGGCGTGGAATCCCGAAGAACGACAACAGTTCGTCGTCCCAGTCGAGGGTCTCGAGGTTCATCAGCATGGTGCGGCTGGCGTTGGTGACGTCGGTGACGTGCACGCCGCCGCGCGTGCCGCCGGTCAGGTTCCACAGCACCCAGGTGTCGCACGTTCCGAAGATCGCGTCACCGCGTTCGGCGGCTTCCCGCACGCCGTCGACGTTCTCGAGGATCCACTGGATCTTGCCGCCGGAGAAGTAGGTCGCCGGCGGCAGGCCGGCCTTGCGGCGGATGACGTCGCCGTGGCCGTCGCGTTCCAGGGCCGAGGCGATGCGGTCGGTGCGGGTGTCCTGCCACACGATCGCGTGGTAGTACGGGCGCCCGGTGTGCTTGTTCCACACCATGGTCGTCTCACGCTGGTTGGTGATACCGAGCGCGACCAGATCGGACGCCGACAGCCGGGTCTTGTTCAGCGCGGTCTGCAGCACCGAGCCGGTGCGCTCCCAGATCTCGACGGGATTGTGCTCGACCCACCCGGCCCGCGGCAGGATCTGCTCGTGCTCGAGCTGGTGGCGTCCGACCTCGCGACCTGAGTGATCGAAGATCATCGCCCGGGTGCTGGTGGTGCCCTGGTCGATGGCCGCCACGAATTCGGCCAATGGCCCGTCCTTCCGCTCAAACGCTGCATCCGCTGTCGGACATCACGGTAGGAGACGCGGGCCTGTCACGCGATGCATTGCGGCAACCGGCGCGGGCGCGTCGGACGCCGAATGTCAGTTCTCGCGGGCGCGGCGTTCGCGGTACGCCGCGACGTGCTGGCGGTTCCCGCAGTTCCCGGTGTCGCAGAAGATGCGGGATCGGTTGCGCGACATGTCGATCAGCACCGCGGTGCAGTCCGACGCCGCACACGTCTTGAGCCGGCGCAGTTCACCGGCGCGGATCAGGTCGGCCAGGGCCATCGCCATCTCGGCGCCCATGCGCTGGGCGAGCGGGTCCTGGTCGGCCGCCAGGTGCAGGTGCCATTCCGGCATCTCGGGGTGTCGCGTCAGCCAGGGGTTGGCGCGGGTGTCACTGAGCAGGGCGTTGACCTGGCCGACCACCGCCTCCTCGTCGTCCGCCGCGGCCCACAGCAACCCGAGCCGTTCGCGCAGGGCCTGCACCGCGGCCAGCTCCGCGGTGTCCCGGTCGCGCCGGCCCGTCCAGCCGAAGTCGTTCAGATACCCGTCGAGGGCCGCCAGATCGGCCAGTTGGTCACCGTCGACCCGGTCGCTGTTGATCAACACACACGCCGCGCGCAGCGTGAGCTCCGTGTCATGACTGAAATTCATTTGACTCGTTACACCCGCCCTCCGTAGCGTCATGACCAATCCCAACTTCACTCATTACATCATCGGAGGTGGCCCGTGACTTTGTCGAACGGCACCGCGGCCGGCCACTTCCGGACCGGCATGATCTTCGCCGTCGCATCCGCCTTCACCTTCGGGATGGCGGGCGGCCTGGGCAAGTCCCTGATCGAAGCGGGCTGGAGCCCCACCGCCGCGGTGGTCGCCCGGCTGACCGGCGGCGCGCTCATCATGGCCGTGGTCGCGACGATCCTGCGCCGCGGCTGGGTACGCGAAGCGCTGAGCCACAAAGGGACGGTCGTCGCCTACGGCGCCATCCCGATCGCGGGCGCCCAGCTGTGCTACTTCAATGCCGTCACGTATCTGCCGGTCGGCGTGGCACTGCTGCTCGAGTACGCCGCGCCCCTGCTGGTGGTCGGCTGGGTGTGGGCCACGACCCGGCGCCGCCCCAGCACGCTCACGCTCGCCGGTGTGGCGATCGCCATCGCCGGCATCACGCTGGTGCTCGGCCTGGTCGGGCCCGGCAGCCACACCGGCGCCCAGATCAGCCTCGCCGGCATCGGCTGGGGCATGGGCGCCGCCGTCTGCGCCGCCTGCTACTTCGTCATGTCCGACAAGGCCAGCGCCGACGGCACCGGCCTGCACTCCATCACCCTGGCCACCGGCGGCCTGCTGGTCGGCGCCGCGACGGTGGCGCTGCTGGGCCTCTCCGGCGTCATGCCCCTCGCCTTCACCCGCCACGACACCACGCTGGCAGGCGTGACGACGTCCTGGCTGGTCCCCGTCATCGCCCTGGCCATCGTGCCGACCGCGCTGGCCTACACCTTCGGCATCATGGGCATCGCCCGCCTGCAGCCCCGGTTCGCCTCACTGGTCGGCCTGTCCGAGGTGATGTTCGCCGTCCTGGCGGCCTGGGCACTGCTGGGTGAGGCCATCACCGGCATCCAATTGCTGGGTGGCGCGGTGGTGCTGGCCGGCCTGGCGCTTGCCCGCCAGGGCGACCGCGGCGAAGCGACCTGGCATGACGATTGGCCCGACAGTCCGGAGGGTTTGCCAGCAGGTCAAACAATTGGCCGTAGCTGAGCCCCATATGTGAAGATGGCCCGCGTGACCTTGCTCAGCATGTCGGTCCGAGTGGCCGCAATCGCCGCCACCGTCATCTCCGGAACCGCGCTGCTGCCGTCGGCACCCGCCCAGGCGGACCCCTGCCCGAACATCGAGGTGATCTTCGCCCGCGGCACGCACGACGACCCCGGCATGGGCCGCGTGGGCTCGGTACTGGTCGACGCGCTGCAGCCTCTGGTCGGCAACCGCACCGTCACCGGCTACGCCGTCGAGTACCCGGCGTCCTATGACTTCCTCACCGCGCAGGACGGCGCGACGGACGCGCAGAACCGCATCGCGACCATGGCGCAGCAGTGCCCCAGCACCAAGATCGTGCTCGGTGGCTACTCGCAGGGCGCCGCGGTGGTCGACATGCTGGCCGGCGTTCCGCCGCTCGGTGACCGGATCGGCGATGTCGGCTCGGCACCTCCGCTGCCCACCGAACTCGCGAACCGGGTCGCGGCTGCCGCCGTATTCGGTAACCCGTCGGCCAAGTTCAGCCATCCGCTGGACTCCATCGGCCTGTTCTCGAACCGCTCGGTGGACCTGTGCCTGTGGGGCGACCCGATCTGCTCGCGTGGCCGAAACCCGTTCGCGCACTCGCGCTATGAGTCGTCCGAGTACATCGGGCAGGCCGCGCAGTTCATCGCATCCCGCGTCTGACCGGCGGCGGACCGGCTGTCGCGGGAGCACATCGGGAGTCGCGGTTAGGATTCGGTGTGATCATCAGTGCTCTGCGCCGGGCCTTCGCCGGCACCGCAACCACCGTCGTCATGGCCGGCATCACTGTGCTGACGCCACCGTCCCTGGGTGCCATCGGCACCGCCGCCGCGGCCAACTGCCCCGACATCGAGGTGACGTTCGCCCGCGGCACGTCCGAAGATCCGGGCCTGGGCCGCGTCGGCGGCGCGTTCGTCAACCAGCTGCGCAACAAGGTCGGCGGCCGCTCGGTGGGCGCCTACGCCGTCGTCTACCCGGCGTCATACGACTTCCTGGCCGCCGCTGACGGCGCCAACGACGCCAGCGCCCACATCCAGTGGATGGCCGAGAACTGCCCGAACACCCGGCAGGTGCTCGGCGGCTATTCGCAGGGCGCCGCGGTGATGGACGTCATCGGCGCCATCCCGGTTCCGGGCATCGGTTTCAACAACCCGCTGCCCCCGGAGGCCGCGGGCCACGTCGCGGCGATCGCGGTGTTCGGCAATCCGTCCGCCAAGTTGGGTCTGCCGTTGACGGCGAGCCCGGTGTGGGGCGGCAAGGTCATCGACCTGTGCAATGCGGGGGATCCGATCTGCCAGACCGACGGTCAGAGTGTGCCCGCGCACAAGACCTATGCCGGCGGCCCGACCAACGAAGCCGCCGGCTTCGTCGCCGGATTGTTGTAAGGCTGGCATCATTTCTCGACGAGACCGTCAATTCGTCGGGATACCATCGGATTTGTGATTGGCCGCCGGACGCTCTGTGTGCTGATCACCGCTCTGACTGTCGGCGCCGCCCCAATGTCGGTGCTACTGACGGACATTGGGGTGGCGAACGCAGCTGCCACGTGCGCTCCCGCAGAGGTCGTGTTCGCCCGCGGCAGGATGGAGCCGCCCGGCCCCGGACAGGTTGGCGCCGCCTTCGTCACCGCGCTGCGCCAGCTCCGCGGCCCGAATATCGGTCTGTACCCGGTGAATTACCCGGCGGACACCCAGGTCGACATCGCCGCCAACGACATGAGCCGGCGCGTGCAATGGCTCGCCCGCAACTGCCCATCGACCAAAATCGTGCTCGGCGGTTACTCATTGGGCGCCGCCGCCACCGATCTGGTTATCGCCGTGCCCATTTCGGCGTTCACCTTCAACAGTCCCCTGCCCCGTGACGCCGATCAGCACATCGCGGCCGTGGCGCTCTTCGGCAATGGCTCCAACTGGGCCCTGCCCATCTCCGCGCTGAGCCCGACGTACCAGAATCGGACCATCGACCTCTGCCATTCCGACGACCCGGTCTGTAATCCGAGCAGCCCCTACAAATGGCGTTCGGAATGGCAGGATCACCTCGCGCCGGGCTACATCAAGTCCGGCATGGTGAACCAGGCCGCGAAGTTCGTGGCTGCGCGTCTGTGATCCGCCGCTAGACTCCAGCCATGACCCCCCGCTCCGTCATGACGTCCGTCCGGTCTGCCGTCGCCCTGGCCGGCGCGGCAGCATCGGTTGCCACCGGGGTGGTGGCGGCGACGGTCGTAGCCCCCGCAGATGTCATCGGTGCCGCAGCGGCAGACCCGTGCCCGCAGGTCGAGGTGATCTTCGCGCGCGGCCGCAACGAGCGACCGGGCGTCGGCCGCGTGGGCGGCGCATTCGTCGACGCGCTGCGCGCCAAGACACCTCTGAATGTCGGGGTCTACGCGGTGAACTATCCCGCCAACGTCGAAATCGCCCAGGGCGCGAACGACATCAGCTCGCGTATTCAAGACATGGCAGCGCGGTGCCCCGACACCCGGCTGGTGATCGGCGGGTACTCGCTGGGCGCCGCATCGGCGGCCGTGGCATTGACCTCCGACAACCCGGGCTGGGGATTCAACAGGCCGCTGCCGCCGGGGATGGACTCCCATGTCGCCGCGGTGGCGCTGTTCGGCAACGTCACCCACCGGATGGGCGGCTCCAACATCAGCCCGATCTACCTGGATCGCACCATCGACCAGTGCAACGGCGCCGATCCCGTCTGCATGGACGGACTGCCGCAGACCATCGCTCAACTACAGGGCGACTGGCAGAACCACCTGCAGGATGGCTACATCGGGTCCGGCATGGTCAATCAGGCCGCCGACTTCGTCGCCGCCCGCCTGGCCCCGCCCCCACCGCCGGCACCGTGAGCTAATCGAGGGTACGCAGATCCCGGGTGACGGCGATCCGGGACGCCAGCTGATCGTCGGGCGGGTAGTCCACCGACACCAGCGTCAGGCCCCGCGCCGGGGCGGCGGCGTACTCGCTGGACCGGCTGTCGGCCGCCAAAAGGCCTGCGATCCAACCGGGTTCGCGACGGCCCTCCCCCACGGCGAGCAACGCGCCGACCAGCGACCGCACCATGTTCCAGCAGAAGGCGTCAGCCGTCACGTGGGCGGTGACCAGATCACCCGAGCGCTGCCAGTCCAGCCGCTGCAGATCCCGGATGGTCGTCGCGCCCTCACGAAAGCGGCAGAACGCGGCAAAATCCTGCAGCCCCAACAACTCCTGCGAAGCGGCCGTCATGGCGTCCAGATCGAGCGGCCGCGGCCACGGTGTGATGAACCGGGCCTGTTGCGGCTCAACGCCATACGGCGCCAACGACAACCGATATTCGTAGTGCCGCCGCAGCGCCGAGAACCGGGCGTCGAAACCCGGTGCGGCCCGGACGATCTGGCGCACCCGCACATCGGCGGGCAGGAACCGCGCGAGCCGGCGCACCAACGGCAGGAACTCGGGGTCCCCCGGCCGCAGCGTGCGCGGATAGGCGAAACTCAATGCGGCAGAAGGCACGTCGACGTGTGCGACCTGCCCGGTGGCATGCACGCCGGTATCGGTCCGCCCTGCGGTGACCAGGCGCACCGGCTCACGGAACACCGTCGACAACGTCTCTTCGATGACACCGGCGACCGTGCGCTGCCCGGCCTGCGGTGCCCAACCGGCGAATTCGGTGCCGTCGTACGAGATATCCAGCCGTAAACGAACGTGCCCGCCATCGGATTCGATGGCGGGCACGTCGTTCACAGCGTGATTAGGACTTGGCCTCATCCTCGGTCGCCTCAGCCTCGGCCTCAGCGGTCTGAGCGTCGGCGATGCCCTCGTCAGCAGCCTCGACCTCGGCAACCGGAGCCTCGACAGCGGCTTCCTCAGCGGGAGCCTCGGCTTCGGCAGCCTTCGCCTGAGCGGCGGCCGCGCGACGGGCGCGGTCGGCCTCGGAGACGACGGTCTTCTCCCGGACCAGCTCGATCACAGCCATGGGGGCGTTGTCGCCCTTGCGGTTCTCGACCTTGATGATGCGGGTGTAGCCGCCCTCGCGGTCCGCGAAATGCGGTGCGATCTCGGCGAACAGGGTGTGCACCACGTCCTTGTCGCGGATCTTCTTCATCACCTCGCGCCGGTTGTGCAGCGCGCCCTTCTTGGCGTGGGTGATGAGCTTCTCGGCGTACGGACGCAACGCCCGGGCCTTGGCATCAGTGGTCTTGATGCGGCCGTGCTCGAACAGCGAGGTGGCCAGGTTGGCCAGGATCGCCTTCTGGTGCGACGACGACCCGCCGAGGCGAGCACCCTTAGTGGGTTTGGGCATTGCTACTTCTCCTAATTGGGGCCGGCCCCCGTATCAGGTAGGGCCGGGACGGAATTTCTTATTACAGCTGTTCGGTTTCGGCGTAGTCCTGGTCGGCGTCCAGGTCGTAGCTGGCATCGCTGTTCCAGGTGCCGGTGGCCACGTCGTAGCCGGCGACCTGCGACGGGTCGAACGTGGCGGGGCTGTCCTTGAGCGACAGACCCAGCTGGTGCAGCTTGATCTTGACCTCGTCGATGGACTTCTGGCCGAAGTTACGGATGTCCAGCAGGTCCGCCTCGGTACGCGAGACCAGCTCGCCGACGGTGTGCACACCCTCGCGCTTGAGGCAGTTGTACGACCGCACGGTCAGCTCCAGGTCGTCGATCGGCAGCGCGAACGAGGCGATGTGGTCTGCCTCGGCCGGCGACGGGCCGATCTCGATGCCTTCGGCCTCGACGTTGAGCTCACGGGCCAGACCGAACAGCTCGACCAGCGTCTTGCCGGCCGAAGCCAGGGCGTCGCGCGGGGCGATCGAGTTCTTGGTCTCGACATCCAGGATCAGCTTGTCGAAGTCGGTGCGCTGCTCGACGCGGGTGGCCTCCACCTTGTAGGTGACCTTCAGCACCGGCGAGTAGATCGAGTCGACCGGGATACGGCCGATCTCGGCACCCGAAGCCTTGTTCTGCACGGCCGGGACGTAACCGCGGCCGCGCTCGACGACGAGCTCGACCTCCAGCTTGCCCTTGTCGTTCAGGGTGGCGATGTGCATGTCCGGGTTGTGGACCGTCACACCGGCCGGGGGCACGATGTCACCGGCGGTGACGGCACCCGGGCCCTGCTTACGCAGGTACATGGTGACCGGCTCGTCCTCTTCCGAGGAGACGACCAGGCCCTTGAGGTTCAGGATGATGTCGGTGACGTCTTCCTTGACCCCGGGGACGGTGGTGAACTCGTGCAGGACACCGTCGATGCGGATGCTGGTGACCGCTGCGCCCGGGATGGACGACAGCAGCGTGCGCCGCAGCGAGTTGCCGAGGGTGTAACCGAAGCCCGGCTCCAGCGGCTCGATGGTGAACCGCGACCGGTTCTCGGCCAGCACGTCCTCGGACAGGGTGGGTCGCTGAGAGATCAGCATTTTTCTATCTCCTTCTCGGCACCCGCTATTTGATGCCGGTTGGTTGGTGCCCGCCCGGGATTGGGCGGGCCACCAGGACTCGAATTACTTCGAGTAGAACTCGACGATCAGCTGCTCGGTGAGCGGCACGACGATCTGGGCGCGCTCGGGCAGCTGGTGCACGAGGATGCGCTGACGCTCGCCGACAACCTGCAGCCACGACGGCACCGGACGCTCGCCGGCGACCTCACGGGCGATCTGGAACGGCAGGGTGTTCAGCGACTTCGGCTTGATGTCGATGATGTCGTACTGCGACACCCGGTAGCTCGGGATGTTCACCTTGACACCGTTGACGGTGAAGTGACCGTGGCTGACCAGCTGACGGGCCATGCGGCGGGTACGGGCCAGACCGGCGCGGTACACGACGTTGTCCAGACGGCTTTCGAGGATCTGCAGCAGGTTCTCACCGGTCTTGCCAGCCTTGCGGTTGGCTTCCTCGTAGTACTTGCGGAACTGCTTCTCCATGACGCCGTAGGTGAAGCGAGCCTTCTGCTTCTCCTGCAGCTGGGTGCGGTATTCGCTCTCCTTGATCCGCGCGCGGCCGTGCTGGCCGGGCGGGTAGGGGCGCTTTTCGAACGACTGATCGTCACCGACGAGGTCGACGCCGAGACGGCGCGACTTGCGGGTGGCGGGTCCGGTATAACGAGCCATTTTTCAGATCCTCCCTAGACCCGGCGCCGCTTGGGCGGACGGCAGCCGTTGTGCGGCTGCGGCGTGACGTCGGAAATCGCGCCGACCTCGAGGCCGGCAGCCTGCAGCGAACGGATCGCGGTCTCGCGGCCCGAACCCGGACCCTTCACGAAAACGTCGACCTTCTTGACACCGTGCTCCTGCGCCTTGCGGGCAGCGTTCTCGGCGGCGAGCTGCGCGGCGAACGGGGTGCTCTTGCGCGAACCCTTGAAGCCGACGTGACCCGACGAGGCCCAGGCGATGACGTTGCCCTGGGGATCGGTGATCGAGACGATGGTGTTGTTGAACGTGCTCTTGATGTGAGCGGCGCCGTGCGGGACGTTCTTCTTTTCCCGGCGACGAGTGGGCTTGCCGCGCTTGGAAGCAGCGCCGGCTTTCTTGGTGGGTGCCATTTACTTACCTGGCCTTCTTCTTGCCGGCGATGGTGCGCTTCGGACCCTTGCGGGTACGCGCGTTGGTCTTGGTGCGCTGGCCACGCACGGGCAGGCCACGACGGTGGCGCAGGCCCTGGTAGCAACCGATCTCGATCTTGCGACGGATGTCGGCCTGCACCTCGCGGCGCAGGTCACCCTCGACCTTGAGGTTGCCTTCGATGTAGTCGCGCAGCTGGGTCACCTGGTCGTCGGTGAGGTCCTTGGTGCGCAGGTCCCGGTCGATGCCGGTGGCGGCCAGGATTTCCTGGCTGCGGGTACGGCCGATGCCGTAGATGTAGGTCAGCGCGATCTCCATGCGCTTGTCGCGCGGGAGATCAACGCCCATGAGGCGTGCCATCAGGCAGTGTTCCTTTTCGTTGCGGAGGTCTGATCCCAGTCCGTTCCCCGTCTTGGTCGGGGTCCGGCCTCCGTGCCGGACGTGGTTGAGGGCCGTCTGCCCTCAGTGGTACTGGGAGGTCTGCATTCAGTTTTGGGTGCTGCTTGAGCTGGTGTTTAGCCCTGCCGCTGCTTGTGCCGCGGGTCAGAGCAGATCACCATGACCCGGCCGTGGCGGCGGATCACCCTGCACTTGTCGCAGATCGGCTTGACGCTCGGGTTCACCTTCACGACTTAGCGATCCTTTTCTCGGTTCTGAATTGATGGTGCTCGGGCGAGTTACTTGTAGCGGTACACGATGCGGCCACGGGACAGGTCGTACGGAGAGAGCTCCACTACGACACGGTCCTCCGGCAGGATGCGGATGTAGTGCTGCCGCATCTTGCCGCTGATGTGGGCGAGCACCTTGTGACCGTTCTCCAGCTCAATGCGGAACATCGCATTGGGCAGGGGCTCGATCACGCGACCCTCGACCTCGATGGCGCCGTCTTTCTTGGCCATACTCTTTGGTAATCCTCTGGTTCTTCGGTTTCGTATCTCATACGCCCGTGCTTGGCGCAGAGCCCACCCCGGCTACAAGAACGTGGACTTAATGCCAGGAAATTCCGGGGAACTTCAGAACAGAGCACGCAAAGAGCCGGCGCAGAAGCTGCACCGTTGGTCCACGATACCCGCTCGGACCCCAGGGACCAAAATCCGCGGAGCACCCCGGCAGAGGCCAGGTAGGCGCATCGTCTTCGCAAGTCAGGGCGCATAATGAACAGCGATGACTGGACCCGCTTCCCCGGCTCGCAATCCGGTGATTCTCACCGTGGACGATGATCCCGCAGTGTCCCGGGCCGTCGCCCGCGACCTGCGCAAACACTACGGTGAGCGCTATCGGATCGTACGCGCCGAATCTGGACAGGACGCGCTGGTCGCGATCAACGAGCTGCAGCTACGGGGCGACACCGTGGCGATGTTCATCGCGGACTACCAGATGCCGGAGATGAACGGCATCGACTTCCTGGAACTGGCCATGGACGTGTTCCCGCTGGCCCGCCGCGTGCTGCTGACCGCGTACGCGGACACCCACGCCGCGATCAACGCCATCAACCTGGTCGACCTGGACCACTACCTGCTCAAGCCGTGGGACCCGCCCGAGGAGAAGCTGTACCCGATCATCGACGGCCTGCTGGAGGCCTGGCATGAGGTCGGCGACCGCGCCGTCCCCCACACCAAGGTGATCGGCCACCGGTGGAATCCCCGCTCGTGGGAGGTCCGCCAGTTCCTGGCCCGCAACCAGCACTACTACCGCGCGTACGCGTCGGACGAGCCCAAGGGCAAGCAGCTGCTGACCGCCGCCGGCCTGGACGGGCTGGAGCTGCCGGTGGTGACCTCCGAGCAGGGCGAGACGCTGGTCCAGCCGACGGACGCGCAGCTGGCCGGAATGCTCGGCCTGTCGACCACACCGTCGTTGGAGATGTACGACCTGGCCGTCATCGGCGGCGGACCGGCCGGCCTGGCGGCCGCGGTGTACGGCGCGTCCGAGGGGCTGCGCACGGTCCTGATCGAGCGCACCACCACCGGCGGGCAGGCGGGCCGCAGCTCGCGCATCGAGAACTATTTGGGCTTCGAGACCGGCATCTCGGGCGCCGAGCTGACGACCTCGGCGCGGCGGCAGGCCGAGCGCTTCGCCGCCGAGGTCATCACCACCCGTGAGGTCGTCGGGCTGGACGTCTCGTCGCTGGCCAGCAAGACGCTGACCTTCGACGACGGCCGGAGTATCACCGCGCGGTCGGTCATCCTGGCCACCGGCGTCGACTACCGGCATCTGCAGGTCGCCGGGTGCTGGGAGGACCCCGACAGCGTCGGCAACAGCTATGTCGGCAACGGCGTCTTCTACGGCGCCTCGGTGTCGCAGGCCTCCGAATGCGCGGGCGAGGACGTCTACATCGTCGGCGGCGCGAACTCCGCCGGCCAGGCCGCGATGTTCATGTCGCAGCAGGCCAAGTCGGTGACGCTGCTGGTACGCGGCAAGTCGCTCGAGGCGTCGATGTCCTACTACCTGATCCAGCAGATCGAGAACACCCCGAACATCAGCGTCCGGACCTGCACCGAGGTGGTCGACACCTGCGGCGAGGACGGGCACCTGACCGGGCTGTGGCTGGTCAACAACGCCACCGGCGAGCGCGAGCACGTCGAGTCGACGCGCCTGTGCTGTTTCATCGGCGCCACCCCGCGCACCCAGTGGCTGGAGAACGCCGGCATCGCCCGCGACGACCACGGCTTCATCCTCACCGGCCCGGATCTCAAGGACGTCTGCGGCTGGAACCTGGACCGGCCGCCGCACCACTTGGAAACAAGTGTGCCCGGTGTGTTTGTTGCAGGAGATGTCCGCGCTGAATCGGCCAAACGGGTCGCAGCCGCGGTTGGCGAAGGCTCGATGGCAGTGATGCTGGTGCACCGGTATCTGGCCGAGACGTAGGAGGAGACCGGTATGGGCGAAACGTGCGCGCGAAGTGAACTGAAAACGCTGTTCCTTTTCGAGGCGTTGACCGACGAGCAGCTGGACACGCTGTGCGCCAACGGTCACATCGCGACGTTCGAGCCCGGCCCCGTCTGCACCGAAGGCGAACCGGCCACCTGCTTCTACGTCATGCTCGACGGCGAGCTGGTGATGTCGATGAAGTCGGGCGGCATCGACATCGAGACCAACCGCACCTCGATGCGCGGCGTGTACTGCGGCGCCTGGTCCGCGTACATCCCCGACGAGCAGCCGGTCTACGAGGCGTCGGTGCGGGTGACCAAGCCGTCGCGGTTCTTCGTCCTGGACGCCAACGCCTACGCCGACTTCATGCGCAAGGAATTCCCGATGGCGGTGCACCTGCTGGAGGGCCACAAGGTCGGCGGCCGCCGCGGGCGGCAGATCGTCGGCCAGCGCGAGAAGCTCCTCGCGCTCGGCCAGCTCTCGGCGGGGCTGACCCACCAGCTCAACAACCCGGCTGCCGCGACCGCCCGCGCCGTCGCCGACCTGCACGACCGGATCGGCAAGATGCGCCACAAGCTCGCCATGCTGGCCGACGGCCAGGTCAGCCCGCAGTCGCTGCGGGTGCTGGTCGGCATCCAGGAGGGCATCGCCGAGCAGGTGGCCAAGGCCAGGACCCAGGAACTGTCGGCCATCGAGGCGTCCGACCGTGAAGACCAGATCGGCGAATGGCTGGAGGACCACGACATCGCGTCCGCGTGGGACTACGCCCCCACCTTCGTCGACGCCGGCCTGGATGTCGCTTGGCTGGAAGGCATTTCGTCATCCATCGGGAGCGCCGACTCGTCCGCGACGTTGCAGGGCGCGCTGGGCTGGCTGAAGTACACCATCGACACCGAGCTGCTGATGTGTGAGATTTCCGAAGCGAGCAAGCGGATTTCGACGCTGCTGGCCGGTGCCAAGCAGTACTCCCAGATGGACCGGGCCCCCTATCAGAACGCCAACGTGCACGACCTCCTGCGCAGCACGCTGATGATGTTCGGTGACCGCATCGGCAAGGACGGCACCACCTGCGTCAAGGTCGTCAAGGAGTACGACCCGGCGCTGCCCGAATTGCAGTGCTACCCAGCAGATCTGAACCAGGTGTGGACGAACATCATCGACAACGCACTGCAGGCCATGAAGGGCTGTGGAGTGCTGACGATCCGCACCAAGCGCGCCGGCGACGACACCGTCCGGATCGAGATCAACGACAACGGCCCGGGCATTCCGCCCGACGTCATCGAGCGCATCTTCACCCCGTTCTTCACGACCAAGCCGTTCGGCGAGGGCACCGGCCTGGGGCTCGATCTGGCGTGGCGCATCATCTGCGAGAAGCACCACGGCAACATCTACGTCGAATCCAAGCCGGGCGACACCACGTTCATCGTCACGCTGCCCGTGCACGCACCCGCGCCAGAAGAAATTCTGGCTGGGACAACGGGATAGTTCGAATCACCGCGCGCCGAACGGAATAGCCGCCCGCGCCCCATAGTTGCCGCAAAGGTGACCAAACCAGACCTTGGGCGCTACGGCGTATTCGGGCGCGGCGCGACGCCGCAACAGGCAGCAGAAATCGAAGCGCTGGGCTACGGCGCGATCTGGGTCGGGGGATCCCCGCCCGCGGAATTGGACTGGGTCGAGCCACTGCTCGGCGCGACGGAGCGGCTGAAGGTCGCGACCGGCATCGTCAACATCTGGACGGCGGCAGCGGGACCGGTGGCCGAGTCGTTCCACCGCATCAACTCCGCCTATCCGGGCCGCTTCCTGCTGGGCATCGGCGTCGGTCACCGCGAGGCCATCGCCGAATACAAGAAGCCGCTCGACGCACTCACCGAATACCTCGACAAGCTCGACGAGTACGGCGTGCCGAAGGAGCACCGCGTCGTGGCCGCACTCGGCCCGCAGGTGCTCAAGCTCTCGGCCCGGCGCAGCGCCGGCGCCCACCCCTACCTGACCACGCCGGAGCACACCGCCCAAGCGCGTGAGTTGATCGGGCCGGACGCGTTCCTGGCGCCCGAGCACAAGGCGATCCTGACGACCGACGCGGACAAGGCGCGCGCGGTCGGGCGCCAGGCCCTGGAGATTTACCTCAATCTGAACAATTACCTCAACAGCTGGAAGCGGTTGGGATTCAATGACTCTGACGTCGCCAAGCCTGGCAGTGACGAGCTCGTCGATGCCGTGGTGGCGTACGGCACCGTCGACGCGATCGCCGCCCGGCTCAAGCAGCACCTCGACGCCGGCGCCGACCACGTACCGGTTCAGGTGCTGACGTCGCCCGAGAAACTGGTACCCGCACTGACCGAACTCGCCGGCCCGCTGGGCCTGCGGTAACTGGAAGGATCGCGCATGAGCAAGCTGGATCTGGGCCGCGTCGGGGTGTGGACGTTCGGCGCCCCTACGCCCGAGCAGGCCGCCGAGATCGAGAAGTTGGGGTACGGCGCGGTGTGGCCGGGCGGCTCCCCCGCCGGCGACCTGGCGTTCGTCGAGCCGATCCTGGCCGCGACGGAGAAATTGCAGGTGGCCACCGGCATCGTCAACGTGTGGACGGCCCCGGCCGGGCAGGTCGCCGAGTCGTACCACCGGATCGAGGCGGCCTACCCGGGACGGTTCGTGCTGGGCGTCGGCATCGGCCACCCCGAGCACACCAAGGAGTACCGCAAGCCCTACGACGTCCTCGTCGAGTACCTGGACGAGCTGGACGCCGCGGGCGTTCCGGTCGCGCGCCGGGTGGTCGCGGCCCTCGGCCCGAAGGTGTTGCGGCTGGCGGCCGACCGCAGCGCCGGTGCGCACCCGTACCTCACCACCCCTGAGCACACGGCAGAAGCGCGCCAGCTCATCGGGCCGGACGCGTTCCTGGCACCCGAGCACAAGGTCGTGCTGACCGACGGATCGGCCGAGGCCACCGCGGAGGCACGGGCCATCGGCCGGCAGACCGTCGACTTCTACCTGAATCTCAGTAACTACCTGAACAATTGGCGCCGGCTCGGCTTCTCCGAAGACGACATCGCCAAGCCGGGCAGCGACGCGTTGATCGACGCGGTGGTCGCGCACGGAACACCCGATGCCATCGCCGCACGGCTCACCGAGCATCTCGACGCCGGCGCCGATCACGTGACCGTCCAGGTGCTGGGCGGCTGGGACAAGCTGGTGCCGACGCTGACGGCGCTGGCGGGTCCGCTCGGCTTACGCGGATAGCCTGGCGCTCAGCGCTTTTGGCCTTGACCGTCCTGCTGGTCGTGGTGCTGCCAGATGCGGCGCAGCCAGTCCCAGTGCGGCCGGCGCTGCGTCGGCTTCGGGGCCTCGGCGATGGGCGGCGCGGCAACCGGCTGCGGCGGCACGACGGCCTTCGGCGGGACGACGACGGGCGCGCTCACCACGCCGGCCACCGGCGCCGGTGCCGGACCTGCCACATGATTGGCGGTCGCCATCGGGGCCGCGGCCGGCGCGACGTACGGAGTCGACCGCGTGTGGTCGACGACGGCCAGCGGAGTCGACGGCTCATCGCTGCCGCCGAGGAGGATCGCGCCGAGCGCGGCAGCGACGGTGACCCCGCCGAACACCACCGCGACGAGCGCGCCCCGTGTGCTTTTCGGTGACCGCGTCGACGCGAGCGGTGCGGCGGGAATCAGGTTCGGCGCCAAAGGTTCTTCGGCGTCTCCCGACTCGGCCAGCGACCAGGCCAGCGCCGCGAACGGCATCGTCGGGAGCCCGTGGAGGCTTCCACTGGCCGGGTCGGATGAGTACTCCAGGTTCGGCAGTGTGGCGGTCATGGCAGTGGACATGGCGTGCTCCTGTGTCGTTCTCGCGGTCCCGGATGGGCGGCTCTCACAGGTAGGAGTCGCGCGGCACCCACGACGGGACAACTTTTGGCGGGCTTTGCTTCTCGGCTCGACATCGGCCGGGCTAGTAGATGATTGGTCCCTGCGTCGTCGTCACCGGTGCCGGTTCGATCGGCCCCACGGGGCCAGGTGGCAGCGGGCGCGGCGGCTTGTGCGTCGTCGTCGGCGGCGGGGTGGGCGACGGCGACGGCTCGGTGATCACGGGCGGCTGTTTGCTCGGCGGCGACGGTTCTTCACTGACGACGGGCGGCCGCGGACGTCGCGGCGGTGGCACCGGCCGTGTTGACGGCGGCGGCGTCACGACCGGCGCGGCCGGCGGCAGCGGCACCGGCGACTGCTGCGGCGGCGGGACCGCCCGTGGCGGAAGGACCGTCGTCGGCTCGATAGGCGCGGTGACGACGGCGGTCGGGCTGGGCGGAGGTGCGACGGTCGTGGTCACCGGGTTCTCCGGCGTCGTGCTCGGTGGCGGGGTGACGGAGGTGGTGACGCCTTTCGGGGCGACCGGGGCGTTGGTTTCGTACCGCCAGGCGATGGTCAGCGCCAGCATGATCAGTGGAATGCCGATCAGCAGCGACATCGTCAGCATCACGCGGCCATTCGGCTGCCTGGTGGCCGGTTCCGCGGCGAGCCCGTCGGCCGCGGCGAACTGCTCGGTCGGCGCATCCGGCAGCGCACTCTGTGCCGCGGTGGGTGCGCTGTCCAGATCGGCGGACGCCGAGGTCAGCTGAATCCGATTCAGTGTGCGGTCGCGCAGCCAGGTCGGCGCGGGGATGAACAGCGGCGTGCCGCCGAGCAGCGCGACCGGGTTGACCATCCGGCGACGGTCCTGATCGCACGTCGGGCAACTTTCGATGTGACGGGCGATCCGCTTGCGCATCAGGATGGTGAAAGTCCCGTCCCACCCGGCGAGGATCGCGCCCAACTCCGCACAGCTGTTACCACTCTGTCCGCGTCGGGCGACCAACAGCGCGCCCAGCGAGCGTTCCATGGTGTCGCGCAACCGCTGCATGATCTTCTTGGCGCTGGCGGTACTGACGCCGAGGGCCTCGGCAAGTTCAGGCCCCTCCAGTCCGTGGCGGTAGCCCAGCTCCAGCACCGCGCGGTCGCGGTCGGACAACCCGCCGGCCGCTTCGGCGACCAGTTTGGCCAGTTCGTTGCGGGCTGCCAGCGTGTCGGGCCCGGCGTCCCCGGACGCCTCGTCGGGCAGTTCGTCTGACGGTTCTTCGCGGCGCCGCTGCCGGATCCGGCGCAGCGCGAGCAATGATCAGAACCTGTGGATGAGCCTCGGCGAGGCGGCGTAGGAAAGGGCGCACCTTCCCGAGGATGATCTG
>NZ_JBJIAO010000020.1:0-100498 GCF_045310825.1 Mycobacterium sp. SMC-21
GCCATCGTGGTGGATCATCTCGCTTCCCCCGCCAACCTTGCGGGATTCAGCGTGTCCAACACACGGGGTCAAGTCCCCAGGAAGCTCGCGACGCCGAAGAACGTCCAGTTGGACCGCAGACCCGACGCGCGGCCGAAGGCGGCTCGGACATGATCGGTCAGCGGCGACGCCAGACCGAGCTGCCGACTCACCACGACGCCGGGGCTCGCGCTGTCGGCGAACCCGGTGAGATAGCTGAAGCCGATGATCGCCAGCGGGATGACCGTGGTGAACAACTGCACCGACACCACGGTGCCCAGCGTGCCGCCGTCGATCTCGGTGAAGCGGTTCACGACGGCGACAATGGGCCGCAGCTGACGCAGCTCGGCCAGCTGCCGGTAGCGGTCTTCGACGCGCTGCCGCATTGCGGGCGAATCTGCGCCGTCGCTCATCACCCCTCCTATGGACCTGCGCATTGTGCCCGTTCAACGGCCGCCTCCGCGCAGAAACGGCATTCCAGCAGCAAAAATTCCAGAATCCCCCCGCCGGAATGCCGTTTCACCAACAGATAAGCGCCGGAATTTGTGCACCAAAATGCGCATCTGGCAAAAATCCCATTTATGAAATTCGCCGTCCAAAGCCGCTCCGCACAATCATTTATACAGACCCGATAATATGGCCCTATATCCGACGCCGATTCTCGGCGACCACCGTGAGGCAATTGGACCGTCGACACACTTGTGACGACTAAGGCACGCCGACCCTTGAATCGTCCAACCCATCAAAGATAGAGTGTTCTAGGATGCGTCATTCTGCACGGTCGCAGGGGTCTGGTTCCTAGTTGTTCTTGACCCGGGGTTCGAATCCCGACGTATTCCTATCAGGTCGAGGCCTCGCCACCAGCACGGTGGCGAGGCCTCGGCATTTCCGTAGCGGTTGCATAGCACCCCAACGGGTCTAGCGCTCCTTCGCCCCCATCCGTCGAGGCCGTCACCGCGCCGCACTAGTCGTTGTCAAGGCTCATCGCCAACATTGCAATAACGTCGATCCACGACGCTGCTGCCGCTACAATTTGCCGGCTGTCTTGACGCGCCATTGCCGCCTCATCAGAGGCCCCAAATTTGATTTCAAGATCAAATACCGAACCCAGCGCCGCGGGAATCAATTCCGACCCGCAGCGGGGCAAGTCGCACTCTATTTCTAGCCGTCCTATAGTTTCTTCGTAAATGCGCAATCAATTGCGATCAGAATGGTTTTCACCGCGCCATCACGTCTTTACCATTATCGGTATTCACCATGGATCGAATGTCCATGTCATCACTCCGCGATGGAGGCAGCAGATGCCCGTCCAAACTACGTATCCCGGGGTCTACATCGTCGAACAGATGTCGAGCTCGCATGTGATCTCGGGGGTGTCAACCTCGGTGACCGCATTCGTCGGGGCCGCCCGAAAGGGACCGGCGGATACCCCGACCGCCATCGGCAGCTTCGCCGACTTCGTACGAACATTCGGCGACTCCATCGACGCCACAGACCATCCGATGGGGCACGCGGTTTCGCAGTTCTTCGCCAATGGCGGCAGCCAGGCGGTCGTCGTACGCGCACTCGCATCCGATGCGCTACCTGCGTCCCGCGCATTGGCCGCAGCCAACGGGGTCCAAGTCACCCTCACCGCGAAGAGCCGGGGCGCATGGGCGAACGGGACCGGCTCGGGCGCCGCCCAGACCGGCATCTTTGTCCAAGTCACGGCCGCAAGTGTCAACCCCAATGACCGGTTCAACCTCACGATCAGTAATTGGGCGCCCGGCGTCGGGGCCGCCTCGCTGCTCGCCCGCGAGACCTGGAGCGAGCTGTCGATGTCGCCAAGCCATCCGCGCTTCGTCACCACCGCCCTGGCCGGCAGCGCGCTTGTCTCCGCGGAGGTCTCTGGCGCCGAAACCACCGCGTCCGCAGGACATTCCACGAGCAAGAACGATCTCTCGGCAGGCGTCGTGGGCCTGGCCCAGCGAACACTCCGCGTGTCCATCAACCAGGGTGCGCCACAGGATCTCGTGCTCTTCCCGACCGGCACCGCGACCGATTCCCACAACACCACCGACCTCGTCGGGTTCATCAACGCCGCAGGCCTGCCCCTGACGGCGTCCGACGACGGCGGAAAACTCGTGCTCACCAGCAACACCAACGGGGCGGACAGTGCCGTGGTCGTCGGACTGAGCGGCGCTCAGGACGCCAGCAGCCGGCTGACGATGGGCGTCGCGGCCGGCGGGACCGAAGTCTCCGGCAGTGCCGCCGACCGTCCCGCGGTCGCCGCGGCCGCCGGGCTCGCCAACGGCAGCGACGGCTCCAACGTCGACGCCAATTCCATCGTCTCGGCCACCGAAGGCGAGGGCATGCTGGCCCTCGACACCCTCAACTTTCCACGGTTCAACCTGCTGTGCCTACCCGGAGTGACGACCGTCAACGTCGACGCCGTCAGCACCGCGCTGGCCTACTGCCAGACCCAGTACGCATTCCTGCTCGTCGACCCCGACCCGAGCGTCACTGCGGCCAATGCGGTGAGCACTGCGGGACTGTTCGCCGCCGCAGGGCAGTACGGCGCACTGTACTGGCCGCGGCTGATCACCGCGGCCTCGACGCCCGCGGGGCTGCCACCCTCGGGTGCACTCGCCGGAATCATGGCGCGCACCGACAGCCAACGCGGGGTGTGGAAAGCACCTGCCGGTCTGGCCGCCGGGGTCGCGGGCGCGATCTCGACCGCCCATCCAACCAGCGACAAGACCTCTGGTGATCTGAACCCGTTCGGCGTCAACGTATTACGAAGTTTCCCCGGGGCCGGCCTGGTCGTCTGGGGCTCACGAACGCTCGCCGGCTCGGACCTCCGCGGTGACCCATTCAAATACGTGCCGATCCGCCGCCTCACGAATTACATCGAAGCCAGCCTTTATCTCGGCACCCAATTCGCGGTATTCGAGCCCAACGACCCGGTGCTCTGGGGCCAGTTGCGGCTCGCTGTCGGGGCGTTCATGCGTGGCCTGTTCAGGCAGGGCGCCTTCCAACAGTCCGAGTCCCAGGCCGAATCCGACAGCTACTTCGTCACGTGCGACGGCACCGTCAACCCCCAGCCAGAGATCGACGCCGGCCGCGTGAATGTCGTCGTCGGTTTCGCCCCCCTGAAACCCGCCGAGTTCGTCGTCGTCACCATCACCCAGATCATCAACACCGGAGACTGACATGGCCGAATTCACTGTCAACCCGAAGCGACACGACCCCTACAAGACGCACATGTTCCGGGTGAAATGGGACGGCGTGTACGTCGCCGGGCTGTCCAAGATGTCAGCACTCACGCGGGCGACGGCACCGGTCTCCCACCGGGTCGGCGGTGACCCTTCGCACGACCGGCGCAGCCCTGGCCTGACCACGTACTCGTCGGTCACCCTCGAACGCGGCGTGACCCATGACCCCGCATTCGAAGCCTGGGCCAACAAGGTGAGCAGCATCACCGCACCTGGCATCTCTTTGCCGGACTTCCGCAAGGACATCACTGTCGACGTCTTCAACGAAGCGGGCCAACAGGTCATCAGCTACCACCTGTTCCGCTGCTGGGTGTCCGAATACACCGCCCTGCCCGCGATGGATGCGGCTACCGCCGCCACCGCAATCCAATCGATCAAACTCGAGACCGAAGGCTGGGAGCGCGATACGTCGGTAACGGAGCCCAAAGAGCTGAGCGTGTGATCCCGTGAGCAGCGGCGCCGGTTACACAGACACCGCGCCGGCCGCAGACATCACGCTGCCGGCCGGCCACGGCGGCTTCCCACTATCGCGGTTGAAACTGTTGCGAGACTTGGATGTTGCCGACGGAGAACTCGTGCAGGCACTGGCGATACTCAGTGCCTGCGGCGTCGACGATTCCCCGGCACTCCCGTTGGGCATCGTCGACCGACTGCTACTGCAGGCCCACCGTGCGGTCCTCGGCACCGATCTCGAACTCGTCGTCTCCTGCGCGGACTGCGGAGTGCTCAACGAGCTGCCACTGGGGCCGTCCGATGTGCCCGACTATGCACCGAGATCGGGATGGTGCGGCCCCGGCGCCGGTGTCCGGGAGCCCGCCGCAACCGACCTCGTCGGCCTACCGACCGACCCCGACGCCGCCAGCCGGATCCTGGTGGAGCGGTGCGCGGTGGGTCCCGCCGAGGAGCCTCGTGACAGCGCGGCACTCGATTGGGCTGAACAATCACTGTGCGGCGCGGTCGAGTTCTCGTGTATCGAATGCGGCACGCGGATAACGGAATTCGTCGATGTGCAGTGCCTGGTGACCTTCGCAGTAGCAGCCGCGGCAGCCGAGGCCGACGTCGAGGTGCACCTGCTGGCTTCGCAGTACGGCTGGGACTTGGCCAGCATCGAAGCACTTCCCGAAGCACGGCGCAGACGGCTGGCAGCACTGGCCCGCAGCGAGGGCCGATGACCGTCACGTCCGGTGAAACCCGAAGTGCCGCCGTGCGGGGGCTGATCGCCCGCGCACAGCGTCCACCAGTTCGCCCGGGATCCGACGCGGCGGCCCAACAGCCGCCGGTCGCGCCCGTCGCCGAGCAGGTCACCGCGCCGACTGCCATCAACTCGCCGGCCGACCACACTGTCCCGCCGCCGCGGCCGCCCGCCATACCGCGCCCCACCGAGCCGCCCACGGCACCACCAGCGGCACCGCCCCCGGCCGCCGACGCCGGTCGACACGACCGGTCTTCGCCCGCAGCGCGACAATCCCCGCTACCACCGACCCTCAGCCCACCCCAGCCACCGCTGCTACCACCGCCGTCGCAGCCTGCGGCAACCACCCTTCGAGTAATTCGCGCGCACGATGCCCCACCCCGCGTCGCGCCCCACAGGCCGACGCCCTCGGATCGACCGGCATCGCTGCCCGCCGCAGCACCACCGCCCATCCGCGCCGACACGCCACCGGCGCCGACCGACATTCCTGCCGCTACGCACTTCACCCGCCGCAGCATCCGCGGCCCCGTCGCCCCCGAGGCCCCGCCTGAGCCGATCGCCGCCACGCGCGCCCACGCGTCCACCGACGCAGCATCCCTGTCCACGGCCGCTCAGCCCGAACAGCCGCAGCGCATACCCGATGCCCCCACCACGGGGCCGTCGACCGCCCCGGACGTATCGCCGCCTGTGTCGATTGGCGAGATCCACGTTCACGTCACCGCGCCGTCCGATTCCGCAGCCGACCCGATGACTCTCCTGGAGCCCTACGCCAACGGCCTGACTGCACGACGGGCGGTGCCGCTATGAGCGTACTGCCGGCCCCCGGAGCAGTGCTCTCCGGAGTGGACCTGGTCCTACAAGCCATCACTCGGGACGCCATTCCGAGCGCGGTCGCGGTCACCGCTGGGCCCCTCGACCGACCCGTTGGCGGACCACGGCTGAACTGGTTTCTCTACCGCATCGCGCCAGCAGCGTCGCACCTCAACATGGAGCCGCCCCAGACCGGATGGACCACCCGGCGCGGACGTCCCCCGCTGGCCCTGACGCTGCACTATCTACTGTCCGCGGATCCCGGCGAGATGAGGCCGGCCGGCAATGAGATCGAAGCGGTCCACGACGCGCTCACCGCGGTCATGCAGGTTTTGCACGAGAACCCGATCCTGGGCCCGGACACCGTGATCACCACCCCGCCGAACCACACCGTCGGCGACACCGCCGCTGCGCTGCGCAACCTCATCGAACCACTGCGGATCACGCTGGACCCGGTTCCGTTGGAGACCGTCACCGGACTGTGGGCCAGTGGTCTCAAATCGCTGCGGGTGTCGGTGGCCTACGAGGTGAGCTTGCTGCTGGTTCCGTCGCCGGTGCCTTTCACCCCCGGTCCACCGGTGCGCGAACCCGTCGTCGCGGTCAGCCCCTCCGTGGGTCCCCACGTCAGCGCCGTCGTGCCGCCGATCACCGGCTACACGCACCCGGTGCTGATCGTGGTCCGCGGTCTCGGCGATCAGGTCCTGGTACAGCTGTCGCGCAGTGCCGGCGATCCCGACGATCCGACCGACGGCCGCCCCAACCCGGCGACCACGCACAGCACCGGACCGTGGCGGCTCACCGCCGTGCCATCGGCGGCCGGCCTCTCGGTGACCCTGCCCAACAACCAACTCGTCCCAGGTATGCGCGTCCTCACCGTCACCAACCTGGCGTCGGGGCTGCCGGCGGGGACCGCAGCCGCCGCATTGACCGTTGCACCGGCCGTGATCAGTGCCGCCGCACCCTTGCACGCCGGCCAACCCGCCACCCTCCAGGTGGCTCACGTGCTGCCGACCGGAACCGTGAACTTCCTCGGCATGTCGGTGCCGTACACACCCGCAGGCGCAGCCACTGTCACTGCAACCGTGCCGGCCGGTGTCGGCGACTACGCCGGGCAGAGCATCGGCGTGTCCGTCACCTCCGGCACCGTGACCGGTCCCCCGACCGACTTGGCGGTGGCGCCATGACGACGGCCCGCGTGGCCCAGGACGGCGCCGACGCACCGGAGGCGTACCCGACGGCACTGTTGCACTACCGGGCACTGTTCCAGGACGCCCTCACCGGACTCGCCGCAGACGCGAACCGGGGCGACCGCCGTGGGTGGTGCCCCGCGCCGGAGCGGGTCGCGGACGAATCCGATGTCCTCGGCGCCCTGTGCACCTCGGCGATCGAAGAGGCGCTGGTCGCCGCCGCCTGGTGGTCCGTCGCCGACCCCGGTCTGGCCACTGCCTTCGGACACCTGCACGACGACGCCGGCCGACGCTACCCGAGCCTGGCGATCCTGCGGCTGTTGCTGGTGCATCACGGCCTGCGGATCCCGCTCGCGCTGCCCACCGATTCGGGCATCGTGGCCGCCGGGGTACTGCGCCCGGTACCCGACGCCGAATCACCGATCAGGCTGACCGCAACGGCGGCGCTGGCCCTGGACGGGTACCGGCCTGCCGTCCAACCTGTCGAGCCGGTGACCCCCCGGCTTCGGAATCCCGTCGCGCGCGCCGCCGCGCTGCTACAAGCGGGACACCGGGTCTGCGTCCGCTGCGGTGACAGCGAAGACGGCGCCGTTGTGGCCACCGCTGTGGCCGCCGCCACCGGCCGGCACGTCGAGTTCGTCGACACCGCACCGGCAGCGGAGCGGCCGGTGGCCGAGACCGAACTCCTGGCGCGGCTCGGCCATGTGCTGGCGGTCGGCGCCGGCAGCCACCCCGCGACCGCGCTGCGGCTCGCGGACGCGGGCGCCGCCGTCTCCCCCGGCTGGCAGACCGTCGACGTAGCACCCATCGACAACGACGGTGTGCACCGCGCGTGGCGACGCGTACTCGGGCACTGCGGGCTGGACACGTCGGCGGCCGGCGAACTCGCGGCCCGTATGCGCCTGCCCGAAGCCACCATCGATTCCCTTCACCACAGCGCCCGCGCAGCGGCCGAGGTGGCCGGGCGACACGTCACCATCGCCGACCTGCACAACGCCGTACGGGCACACCCGCAACACCGCATCGAAGGGCTGGCACGCCTCCTGCCGCCGTCGGTACGGCTGCGCGATCTCGTGTTCACCGACGAGACCCGGACCGGCCTGCACGACATCCTGGCGCACGCCCGGCACAGCGCTGCCGTCACCAGCGCGTGGCCCGGCGGAGCCGTCCGCGGCCGCGCGGTCATCGGCCTGTTCCACGGGCCGTCCGGCACCGGGAAGACGGCCGCCGCCGAAGCCCTCGCCGCTGAACTCGATCGCGACCTGTGGATCGTCGACCTGGCTCGCGTGGTCAGCAAATGGCTCGGCGAGACCTCCCACAACATCGACCGGTTGCTCACCGAATCGGCGCGCGGTGGCGCCGTCCTGCTGTTCGACGAAGCCGAAGGGGTGTTCGGCCGCCGCGGTGAGATCACCGACGCCCGCGACCGCTACGCCAACCTCGAAATCGATCACCTCCTGCAGCGCGTCGAACTCCACGACGGCCTGGTGCTGCTCGCGACGAACCGACCCGCCGCGCTCGACGACGGATTTCAGCGCCGTATCCGCGTCTCCGTGCGCTTCGACCTACCCGACGTCCAGGCCCGCCTGGAGATCTGGAAGACGTTGTTGCCCGCGCCGACCTGTGCCGACGACGTCGACCTGAGCGCCGTCGCCGACGCCGAACTGTCCGGAGCCTGCATCCGCGCCGCCGCACTCGCAGCCCTGGTCTTCGCGGCCGACGACGCGACGCCCGTCACCAATGCGCATCTCCTGCACGCCATCCGACACGAGATGGCCAAGAACGGCCGCACCTGGAGGCAACGATGACCCATCTGGACCGCCTCGACGTCTCCGTGGACAGCACGCCCGATCCCGGGTTGCTCCGGCCCACGATGGAAGCCGCCCTGTCCGGCCGCGCGCTGCCGCACGGTCCTGAGGCGACCATCGCGTCCAGCGTCGCCGCCGCGGTGCGCGCCGCGACCAGAGCGGAGTCCCGCCCGTGATGCGGGGCATGCTCATCTCGTTCTCCGACCCTGACATCGGGCTGGTGCCCACCTTCGTGCCGTTCCAATACAACCCGGCAGAGGTGACGCGCGTGCTCACCGTAAGTGGCGGTGCTCAGGGCGGGCCGGCGCTGCGAGTCGCCCAGGCGCCGGTCGAGAAATACACCATGAAGATCGAACTCGACGGTATCGACGCGGTGGACAAGCCGATCACAGGGGCGATGGGACTACAGCCCCTGCTGGCGACGCTGGAAGCGATGATGGAGCCGGCCGGGGCCGCCGGCGTCCTCGGTGCGCTGGTCGGCGCGGTCAGCGGCGCGGTGAGCTCGCTGACCGGAGGAGGCGCGTCCGCGGCACCGATCCCGGCGCCGTCGCTACCGCTGGTGGTGCTCGCCTGGAGCCCGGCCCGCATCGTGCCGGTGCGCATCGACAGCTTCAGCGCACACGAAACGGGCTTCAACTCACTGCTGTTGCCGGTGCAGGCCAACGTGGACCTCAGTCTGACCGTGCTGCGCCCCGCCGATCTGCCGAGCGACGTCAAGATGGCCAACTTCCTGGCCAACGCCTATCAAGCCGCACGCAGCGCCCTGGCCATCGCCGGCGTTGCCCAAGGCGTGGAGCTGATGCTGTGACCACCTCGCGCTACGCCGGCCAGGCGACCATCTCCGCACCCCAGGACGACGGCAGCACCCGTGCGCTCGGAGTTCCGCGGATCGCGCCCGCCCTGCCCGAAGCCCTGCGCTACACCGCACGCGCCGGCGACCGGCTGGACCTGCTGGCCGCAACCGTCCTGGGCGACAGCACCGGCTGGTGGCGCATCGCCGACACCAACCCCTGGCAGGACGCGCTCACCGACACCGAACCCGGCACGTCGATCGGCATGCCCAATGGCTGACACCAGCGTGAGCGTCACCGTCAACGGAGCGCCCATTCCCGACGCCGACCTGGCCCGGGTGCTATCGGTCGACGTGTCCGAAGCCATCGGCAGCCAAACCCAAGTGACCATCGTGGTCAGTGCCCTGGCCGACAGCACCAGCCATTGGACCAGCCCCCTCGACTCCCTGGTGGCACCGTTCGCCCCGTTCCAGATTTCGCTGAGCCGTGGCCCTGACTCGCTGGTCGTGCCCGCCCGTGCCACCACCGCCTCGTGGAACCTCTCCGCGGGCGGCTCCTCCACCCTGACCATCGCCGGCCTGGATTCCAGTGCCGACCTGGACCGAGAAGACCACGACCACGACTGGGGCGGAGTCAGTGACGCCGACATCGCCCGCACCCTGCTCGGCCCCGTCGCGACCCCACAGGTCGGCACCACCCCCGCACCCGACGGCACCGACCGATTCACGCCACACCAGCGTGGGACCGATTGGTCCTACCTCAAGGCACTGGCCGCCCGGAACGACTTCGATGTCTACCTCGAACAGCGCGACGGTCAACTCGTCGGCGTCTTCGACCACATCGATCCGCTGGCGACGCCGGCCACCACTCTCAACCTCGGTTACGGCGAACACGGCGGCACCGCCAACGTGTCGGTACAACTCGTCGCCGGGCAGAAGGTCAAATTCACCCACGGCGTCGACGGCTCGGGCAGCCAGCAGATCGCCGACAACGACGGCACCGGCAACGCGATGGGCACCCAATCGCTGGGCGGGGCGGTGACGGTGCTGCGCGACCCGGCCGATCTGGCGGGCACCCAACCGCCCGACGTTGCCGCGCGCGTCCTGGCCGAGCACAGCGCGTTCGCCGCGTCCCTGTCGGTGTCCCTGTCGACGCCCAACATGCCGCTGGTGCGGGCTCGGCGCACCGTGCAGGTTCGGGGTCTCGGTGACCTCGTGTCGGGTCCGTGGCTGGTCAAGTCCGTGCGCCACACCGTCACACCCGGCGGGCACACCCAAAACGTGTCGCTGACGCGCAACGCGCTCGGCGACCCGACGGCGTCAACTGGCGGCGGCCTGGGTGCTGCCCTGTCCGCGGCGGTGTCATTGTGATCGCCTCGGCCGGGAAGACGGTTCGACATGAGTGACCGCTATCTCGGGAAGTTCGCCGGGGTCGTCCTGGACAACGACGACCCCGCGGGAATCGGCCGCCTCAATGTCCAGGTGCCCGATGTGCTTTCGGGCTCCACCGGCTGGTGCTTGCCCGCGCTGCCGTACGCCGGGGACGGTGTCGGCCTGGCGATGGTGCCGCCGGTCGGGGCCCCGGTATGGGTCGAATGGCCGGCCGGGGACCTGGGAAAGCCTCCCGTGTGGTCCGGTGCGTACTGGACCAACGGCAACGGCGTCGCGGGCGCGGGCCCGGGCACCATCGTGCTCGTCACGCCTGGTGGCCACCGGGTCGAAGTGTCCGACGACAGCACCTCGATCACCCTGTCCGCGTCCGGCGGAGCCAGTCTGACGCTCGACGACAACGGCATCACCCTCGACAACGGGCAGGGTGCCACCCTGACGCTGCAGGGCAGCATCATCAGCCTCAACGGCGAATCCTTCAAGGTGACACAGTGACGCGCCCGGGAGCCCGCCGATGAGCGCGCCGCTGCTGACCACCAACGCGACCATCACCTGCCCGCACGGCGGACAGGGCACCATCGTGCCCTCACAGATCGCCGTCACCGCCGGCGCCGAGGTGTGCACCGAAGCCGACACAGTGCTCATCACCGGCTGCCCCTTCACGGTCGGTTCCAACCCCAGTCCCTGTCTCTCGGTGAGCTGGAGCAGCACCTCGACCGCATGCACCGCCGGCGGCACCGCCGTACTCACCACCGCCAGCGTCGGCATGTGCATGAACGGAGCCAATGCCCCGCAGGGGCCCGTCGTCCTCGCGCCCGCCCAGACCGCAGCGACAGGAACATGATGATCACGCGCGCGCCGTGGCGCATCGTCGGACGCCGGCTGGTCCCGGCCGACTATCTGCAGCACCTGGACGACCTCGTCCGCGCCGTCGTGCTGACCGGCCCGAACGAGCGTCTGCATCACCCCGGCTTCGGCGCGGGCCTGGGCGCCTCGGCCCTGTTCGAACCACTGTCGCTGAGCCTCGAACCCACCGTCATCGCCCGCGTTCGCGGCAGTCTGATGGACGCTCTCGGCGACCGCATCCAGGTCCAGGACGTACAGGTCGACATCAATGACAGCACCCTGGCCGCACACATCACCTACCGGCCGCTGCCCGCCGGTGAACCGCGGACGGTGACCGCCGAACTCCCCAAGGTCGGGCCATGACGACGCCCGCCCCCGACCAGTACACACTGCCCCAGCAGCCCACTGCCACGGCAGTGGAACGCCCCAAGGAACTGTTCGACAGCGTCGACAACGTCGTCGGGCTGCGCGCCGGTACCGCGCGGCTCACCGCCGCCGGCCGGGTGATCGACGTGTGGCTCTACGGTGACCCGCCGGCCGCGTTGATCGACCCGGCCCTGTGGTCGTTGCGCCCGGCGCCGGGAGCACCTCGACCCGGCATCACCGCGGTCGCGACGGTTCCCGCGACGACCGATGCCGACGGCACCCCGATCCCGGCGCACCTGACCCTGTCGCTCGACACCGTGCGGCCCGGGCGCGGGGTGTACCAGCTGCGATTGGACCCCGCGGCAACCACAGCGCTCGGCGTGCCGGTCGACCCGCTGCGCGTGTACCTGCCCCTGGGTCTGCGCCCCGAATGCGGTGACCGCGGTGACTGCACCGAGGTACCGCCGCCACCGGCCAGAAACATCGCTCCCGATTACGACACCCTGGCTCGCGACTACCCCGCGTTGCGCGCGATGCTGATGGAACGCCTGACATTCGAAGATCCCACGGCCGATACCTCGGTGGCCGACTTCACGGTGACCCTCGTCGAGCTGTTTGCGCACCTCGGGGACCTCTTGCACTACCGGCTGGACCGTGTCGCCACCGAGATGTGGCTGGCTACGGCGCGCCGGCGCGCCAACGTGACGCGCCTGGCCCGCACTGTCGATTACCCGGTGTACCCGGCGATCAGCGCTGCCACCACGGTCCAGGTGGTCGTTGCCGACTCGGCCGGCAGCGATCCGCACGTCGACGTGCTCGCCGGCGACGTGGCCACCGACGCCGCAGCCGACGAGCCGGTCACCGCGGCAGCGACGTGCTTCACGCTGGAAACCCCGGCCAGGGTCTACCACAGCCACGCCGAGGTCGCGCTGTACGACTGGGCCGAAGACGACGCCGTGCTCTCCGCAGGCGCGACCAGCGCGGTACTTGTCCGGCCGGCGCAGTCCGCCGGCATACCGCTCGCCGACTGGCTGCCGGCCGGCGCGCTGCTCGGCTTCGAGGTCGTCGCCATCGACAACCTCCAAGCGCAGCGCGACTGGGCCCGCGCTGCCACGCCGACAGCAGCGCCGCAGTGGCCACGCCCGCCGCTGGCCAGCCGGCCCGCACAGGTCGTGCGCGTCACGTCGGCCGTCGCGTTCACCGATCCCCTGCGGCCGGCACTGCCGCTGGTGCGCGTCTTCTGGGACGGCGCCGAGGCGCTGCGCACGGCGGTGCCGGCCAGCGTCGAGATGCGCGGCGGCATGCGGGTCGGAGTCGCGCGACTCGGCCTCTTCAGCGCTCACCACGGTCTGCCGGTCGACGGCCCGGCCACGCTGGTGCCGGTCGACCGCCTCACCGGCCGGATCGCCGACCCGGCGACCGAGCAGGTCAGCGACTACCTCATGGTCAGCGCCGGGCCCGAAGCCTCGCCCGGGCTGTCCCACAGACCGGGGGGCCGGCCGTGGCTGCTCGAGGTCAGCGTGACGCTGCCCAACAAGATGACGGTGCCGGCCACCCGGGTGACCAGCCTGCTGCGTGCCCCCGCGGGAGGATTCTCGGTCGTCGTCGACGCGGACGACGAGCTGCCCGCCCGGCTCCGCTTCCGCACCGGCGCACTCGGGCTGACCCCGCCTTCGGGCAGCGTGGTGACAGCCCGCTACCAGGTCGGCGCGGGTCCGGCCGGCAATGCCGCTGCCAACGCCACCCATCGGCTGATCCGCAGCACCACCCCGGTCGGCGCACCGTGCGTCTGGCTCGACGTCGAAGACTCCACCACTGCCGTCGTGACGGCCCGCAACATCACCCCCGGCCGCGGTGGAGTCGCGGCGACGTCGCTGGACGACGTCCGCCGCGATGCCCCGCAGGCGTACGCGGTGGTCCCCCGCCGCGCTGTGCTGGTCAGCGACCTGCCCACATTCGCCATCGAGATACCCGGCATCGAACGAGCCACCGCCACCCGGTCGTGGTCAGGCTCCTGGCCGGTCGGCTCCGTCGCGTACGAGTCCCACGAAACCGATCTCGGTGATACCGCCGACCCGGTGGCGGCCGCCGCACTGGCATCGACCGTGCAGTCGACTCTCGACGGTGTGCGGATGTGTGGAACGGAAGTCATCACCACACCCGCTACCCCGGTCGGCATCCTGATCGCGTTGACGGTCTGCCTCTATCCCGGCAGCGACCCCGACTCCGCGCGGGCCGCGATCCTCGCCAGCCTCCGCCCCGGAACTCCCTCGGCCCCAGGACTTTTCGCTCCCGGAGCGCACTTGATGGGCGCCAGCGTGTACCTGTCGACCGTCACTGCCACCGTCGCCGCCCTGCCCCAGGTCGACGCCGTATCGGTGAACGAGGCGCGGCGCCTGACCGACCCATCTGGGACGGTCAGCACCGTGCTGGTGATGAGCCGCACCGAGGTGGCCGTCTGCGACGACGACATGAATCGCCCCGACCGAGGCCGCATCGTGCTGAGCATCGAGGGAGGCCGCTGACATGACCATGCCCACCCCGGAGTCCGTGGTCACCCCCGAACTGCTGCCCACCCCGCCCGATCCGCTGCCCGGCTTGTCCCGGCTGCGCCGCCGCCTCGGCGACCGGCTGGCGTTGCGCGACGACCTGCTGGCCCGACTGGCCGATATGCCGGACCCGAGCCGCCCTGCGGGCACGTTCGGCGACATTCTCGACGTCGCCGGCGACCGTACCCTGCTGCAGGTCGCCGGCCTGTGGGCCCGGGTCGCGGACTCGGTGTGCGCGTACGCCGAAATGACCGCAGGCGAGGCGTATCTGGGGACCGCCCAGGACTGGACGGACCTTCGCCGCGTCGTCGAACTGGTCGGCTACCGACCAGGCCAGCGCACAGCCGCCCACGGCTGGATCCGCACCGAGACGGCGCCGGGCGCCGCCCCACTGATGCCGGCCGGTACCCCGGTGCAGGCGCCGGGCACGTCGACGCACGCCGCGCAGATGTACGAGGTCGCCGCCGATACGCAGCTGCGCGCCGAATGGGCGCAACTGACCATCACCGGCGTGCCGGTACCCAGCGCCCCAGCGGGAAAGCAACTGCGGTTCCTCGCCGATCCCGGCTTCATCGCGTCCGACCGGGTGGTGTTCGTCAGCGAAGGCGGCGCGCCGGTGTTCCCCACTATTTGGGATCTGTGGCTGGCGTGGTGGCTGATGCTGAACGGCAGCAGCTATGTCGGGCTCACCGGCCAGGCCGTCCGCGGTCTGGCGCGGGTGACCAAACGTGCCGACGACCTCGGCGCGGTGCTGCTCACCTTCGACCGGCGCCTGGACAAGCTGCTGCCCCTGACCAGCGGGATCAGCTACGCCGCCTACCGCGTGCGCACTGAGCTGCGGCTGCCCACCCGGCTCGACAAGATCAGCTACGTCGACAGCTCCGGCGCCCCCAAGACCGCCGACGCGCCCTATCCCAGCGGCGAACCCACCGCGCCCTACAACCAGAACTGGATATTCGTCGACGACGCCCGCGAGGCCAGCGTCGGGCAGTACATCCTGCTGTACGCCGGCTCGTCGGGCCAGTGCCACGTCACGACCATCAAATCCATCACCGCCACCGACTGGCATGTCGCGCCCGGCACCATCCGGAGGGTCGCCAAGATCGAACTCGCCGATCCGCTGCCGAATGCCCTCGTCAAGTCCGGGCTTTCGGTGCTACTGACCGATTCCCGCCAGGTCGCCCAACACTACGAGCTGCCGCCGCTCGCAGGTACGACGTCCACCGCACGAATTCACCCGCGCCTGGATCAGTTGCCGGCACGGCTGGCGATCCAAACCACCGCCGCCGACGGAAGTACCGGCTGGGAACTGTCGGGATGCACGGCCAGCGCGTCCGACACTCCGTCAGACCCCGGTGGCCAGCTGATCAGCCTCGCCAACGCCCGCCACGGCAAAGCTGACCGCGGTAAGGGCAGTGGTCGGGCCACCGGCAACCTCGCTCCCATCCAGCACGGTGCCACCCACACGAGCCAGCTGACGCCGGTGGGCGCCACCGCGGTGATCAGCGGTCCGGTCACCGGCGACGTGAGCATCGACGGCACGGTGACCGACAGCCTGGTCGTCAGCGTCTCCGGTGAGCGCTTCGACGAGGTGCCGAGTTTGTATCGTCGCGGCCCGGGCGAGCCCGTCTACACCACCCGCCTGGCGGCCGACGGTCGGCTCGCGGTCACATTCGGCGACGGCGTCAACGGCGCTCTGCCCCGCGGGACCATCACCGCCCGCTGGCGAGTCGGCGGCGGGTTGTCGGGTGAACTCGACGGCACCGACATCACGACGCTGTCCACCAGCATCAATGGCGTGCGCAAGATCGCCGGCGTCGGGCCGACCAGCGGCGCCGCCGACCAGGAGGATCCGTTGCGGATGCGCCGGGCCGCCGCCGCGCGTATCCGTGCTCTGGACCGAGTTGTCGCGCTGCAGGATCTGGCCGATCTGTCGCTCACTGTCCCCGGCACCAGCCACAGCACCGCCTGGCGTGGCGCAGGCCCACCCGGCTGCCCATGCGGGCGTTCCGGCCTCCACGTCGCCGTGCTCCGCAGCGCCGCCACCGGCGTCCGGGCCCCGGTTCCCGCTGAGCTGCACTCGCTGAGCAGCTACCTCGACGCACGCCGCGACACGCGAGTTCCGCTGTGCGTCTGCGCGGCCCGTCCCAGTCCGATCACCGTGACCGCCAGCGTCGCCGTCGACCCCCGAAGGGACCCGGCCGCGGTCTGCGCCGCGGTCGGCGCGGCACTGCTCGACCCGGTCGGGCCACTGGCCCCGATGCCGCGCGACCTTGCCGTCCCGCTTGACGGCAGCGACGTCATCGAGGTGGCACAGCCCGTCACCGGCGTCATCGGCATCGCCGCACTGGAAATGACCGGCAGCGCCACCGCGGCAAGCTCGGGCGACCTGTCGCTGGGACGCCTGCCGGCCTTGCCCTACGAATTGCTGTACGTGGCCACCGCGCAACTCTCGGGGAGCTCGGCGTGACCGCCGGCGGCGGTGTGCCGTCCCGCCGCTTCCTGGCCATGCTGCCGCCGGCGCTGCTGGAATCACCGGACGGCGATCAACCTCCTGTGTCGCTGGCCTTGCTGGCAGCTCTCGAAGAGCAGTGGCTCGAGCTGGCCGCGGACGTCGATCGCGTCCTCGATGACACGTTCCCCGACAGCGCCGCCGACTGGGCACTGCCGTACCTCGGCCAGTTGCTCGGTCTGCCGCCCGACGCGGGGCGCACCGAGATCGGCTCGGCAACGGCGCTGCGGCGCCGCCGCGGGACGCCCGGCGCGCTGGAGGACTTCGCCGAGGTGGTGACCGGCTGGCCGACCCGGGTGACCGAAGGCTGGCAAACCACGTTGTGGTGCCAGCAGCTCAGCCACCCGGTGCGGCACACCGCGTCGATTTCGCTGCGCGCCGGCGAACACCTCCTGGTCGGCAGCGAGCTCGATCAGGCACGGCGCAGCGTCACCCCGGGCGGCTCCTTCCATCCGGCCGCCGCGACGGCAACGGTGTTCCCGTGGCAGGTCAGGCGATACGACGGTGTTCAGGTGTGTCCGTTGTCGGCACCGCGACGGTTCGCCCTGCACCCCCTCGGCATCCCCGCGCCGCTCTACTTGCGGCCCCAGCCACTGCTGATCGCCAGTGACGCCGAGGACGAGAACCCACCCGGTATGCCTCCCACGGCACGGCCTCCGCGCGCACCCGGCGAGCTGCCGCTGCGCGCGACGTGGCGCCTGATCGCAGCGTTGGGCCCCGACGCCATCACCTACGGCGCGGTATGGCGCCTAGCCGCGAACCACCCGTTGGCCGCGAACACGCCGGACGATCCACCGCTGCTGACCCTTACCGTCGACGGAACCCCACTGCCCTGGTCTTCGATCGGGCTGACCGGCCTACCCGACGCGGGAGCACCCACACCCGACCCGATGCAGGTGCTGGTCGACCCGGCGCGCGGCACCCTGTCGGTGGGATCCGGGTTGACCGGCACCATCCGAGCGACGTTCTACCGACCGCTCCCCGGCTCGATCGGCGCACTGGCGAGCACTGCCGAACCCGACGAGGGCGCCGGTACCGTCATCGTCGTCGACCCGAGCGGGACGCCGGCTGCGGGCGGTGAGGTCGTCGTGCCCGATCTGACCGCGGCCATGACCGCCGCGCTGGCGCTGCCCCAGCCCGTCGCGCGCCCGCCCGACGCGGCTGAGGCGCCGGATGTGGAAATCCGATTGGCGACCAACGACCGCATTGTCTCGCCCGGGATGGTCACCGGAAGCCCAGCAGCCACCCGCTGGCGCATCGTGGCTCCGGCCGGCCTCACGCCGGTGATCGTCGGCGACCTCGGATTCGGCCTTGACGGCGCGCAGATCGAGCTCGCCGGGTGCTACCTCGAGGGCAATCTGAACGTCGACGCCAACCTCGCCGGGCTCACGCTGACGTCGGTGACCATGAATGTCGCGGCGCGGCGCGTGCTGTCCGTCAGCCCCGACGCGTGGACCGTGCGGCTGCACGCCGGCCGGTCCCACCTCGGCGCCATCCGCGCGGACCTGTCCGCCTTCCCCATCAACCTCACCGACTGCACCATCGACGGGGCGGGTGTTCCGCTCTCGCCCTGCGGCACACCGGGCGCAGGTCCGGCCCCCACGCCGGCACTGGCCGCCGCGAACCGGTTCCCACCGCAGCTGCGGACCCGTGGCTGTACTTTCGCCGGTGTCGTCGCCGTCGACGTGATCGATGCCACCGACTGTCTGTTCATCGACGGCCTGCGGGCCGTCGTGACGGCAGCAGGTTGCCTGCGCTACTGCCACCTCGGCCCTCACGACCAGCCTCAGGCTCACCCCACCGCCCATCAATGCCTGGCGGGACCGCTGCCTCCGCTGGGGTCGTTCGGTGCCGAAGCGGCCGGATATCTCGCGCCGCTGGTGACCTCGCCGTCTCGACACCGGGCCGATCCGGTGTTCCTCGGCGCCAGCGACGGCGGAGAGATCGGCGCGTATCACCATGCCCGGCGTGGGCCGCTGGCCCTGCGGCTGGCACAGCGCCTGCCCGAGATGACTGTTCTGACGGTGCATCCACACCTGACCATCGCGTCCCCGGAGGAATAACGTGAGCGGCGACTACACCTCGGTGCCCCTGCGTCCCAACGGACCACAGTGGCTTGCGACGAAAATGCAGCAGGGCCGGGTACTCCTGGACGGCGACTGGAATCTCAACATCGACGCCGCCGAACGGGAACGCGCCGACCTGGCCGCCGCCGTCATCGGTGAAGCCGGTGTCGCCGAGGGCAGCACCGCCTTCGAGATCACATTCGACGCGGGCGGCGGCCTGCAGATCGGCACCGGGTCGATGTGGATCGGCGGGCTGCGCGCCGTGAACCCGGCACCCATCGCCTACACCGCGCAGGAAGCGATCCCCGCCCTGCCTCAAGCCGGCGTCGCGGCGGTGTATCTGGATGCCGTCGTGCAGGAACTGCAGCCTGCCGAGGATCCGGGCGAACTCGTCGACCCGGCGATGGACGGGGTCGACACGACGACGCGCACCAGGGTCGCGTGGCGGGTGCGCGTCACACCCTCACCCGCGTCCACGTGTGCCGGCGCAACAGCGGTGCTCCCGGCGGCGCTCAGCACCGGCCGCCTCGATGTCGTGCGCACCGCGCCCGCAGTGCCGGCCGATCCGTGTGCACCGCCCGACGATCCGCGCGGCAAATTGCCCGACGGTCTGTTGCGCGTCGAAGTGCTCGACTCGGGCTCAGAGTCCACGGCGCGCTTCGCATGGTCCTACGAGAACGGTTCGGCCGCCGTCTCTGCCGTTGTCGCGGGCACAACGGCGACGCTGATGCCGTCGCCGTCGATCACCTTTGTGCCCAATGATCTGGTCGAGGTCAGCACGCTGGTCAGGCGTCTGGACCGCAAAGACAACGGGCCGCTGTTCACCGCCGTCGCGGTCAACCCGGGCACCGCAGGGGACGTGGTGACGCTGTCGGCCCCCACCACTGTCGTCGGCGCCCCCTCGGGGTTGTGCCTGCGCAGGTGGGACGGCCAGGTTGTCGGCGCAGCCGGCCAGGTATCGGCCACATGGCACGGTGGCGACGTGGGCGTCGCGTTCACCGCCCGGCGGGGCCAGTATCTGGCCGGCGACTGGTGGGCGGCGCGGATCCGGGGCAGCGCTGCTGACGCAGTGGAAACGCTGACTGACGCGGCGCCCGATGGCACCGTGCACCACATCACGCCACTGGCGGTCGTCGATCTGTCGACCAAAACGGTGATCTCCGACTGCCGGCCGACCTTCAACCCGCTCACCGTCACCCAGGCGTGCACCTGCACGGTGACCGCCTTTCCTGGCGACGACCTGCAAGCCGCTGCCGACACGCTGCCCGATGACGGCGGTGAATTGTGCCTGGCCGCCGGCCGCTACGTGCTGGACGAGCCGGTGACCATCAGCGACAAACATCGCATCGTGGTGACGGGCGTCGGCCCTGCCACCGTTATCTCCATCCGCGGACACGAATCGGTGCTCCAGTTCATGGACTGCACGGACGTCACCGTCGAGCGCATCCGCGCCGAGGCCGGCACCGGCGCCAATACCGCCGGGCGGATCGGCGGGCCGCGATTATTCGGCACGTTGGCCTTCCTCGGGTGCACCGATGTCACCGTGCGCGACTGCGAACTGGTCTGTCCGGACAACGTGCGTCGGACCCAGTCCGCGATCTATACCGCCCCTTCGGACAAGCGGGACAATCGCCGGAACCATTTCACCGACAACCGACTGCATGTGGGCGACCAGCAGATCGGCATTCTCGTCGTCTCCAGCGACGAGACCACCGTCGACGGCAATGAGCTTCGGATCGCGCCCGCCCCCGACCGCCGCACCGACGTACTGCTCCCGCTGTTGGCCCGCGAACTCGGCCGGTACATCAGCGCGAAGGTCCAAATGCCGGCCGCGGAAGCCGAGCGGCCGCCCGCGGCCGCGGGTCCCGCGGGTGCCGACGTCCGAGCCGCTCGGATCGTTCGGCTGCCCAACGGAGCGAGCTTCTCGATGTCCGGCCCGCCGCAGCTCCATCACATCGCCGAGCAGTTCAGTACCCTGATCGGCGCGAAAGCCCTGAACAGGCTCACCCCGAGTCAGGGCCTGAACAAATTCGTCCGCCGGGCGATCCAGGCTCCCGACTCGTTGGCACTGTCGGTGGCCAACAGCCGGTTCTTCGCCGGCATCTCCCGACAGTCTCGGGCCATGGCCCAGGGCATCGTCGTGGCGGGTGCCACCGCTGACCTGGTGCGCGTCCATGACAATCTGGTCGCAGGCGCGATCGAGGGCATCCACATCGGACTCGGCTCCGCCGACGGCGGCACCATCAACGCCGGTGAGGTGACCATCAGCCGCAATGTCGTCCGATGCGTCATTCCGTTCTACTGGAACCGGTCCCGGCACGCGATCTACGTCGGCAGCGTCAACCGGCTCACCCTCCACGACAACAGCGCGTCACTGGTGCGGATCGGTGGCAGCACCGACGTCGCGCAGTTCGCCGCCACCCCGGTCGACGCGGTACGCATCTTCGGCCAGGTCGGTCCGTGGCTCAGTGTGCGGGGGCTCAGTCTCACCGGTGGCTTTCGCTGCGGTGTCCGGGTCACCGAGACGGGAGCCTCGACCGGCGGGACGCGGCTGCGCTACGTCAGTGACGTCCTCAATTCCGGTGGGATCGGACCGGCACTGCAGCCGTACCCTTTCCCGTACCAGCATGAGCGGTGCGTGCCCTAGTTGTACTGACCACGGACGTTAGGTACGGCGTGGCGTGGTGACATGAAGAAGACCTCCGAGTGAAGTGCGAGCTGTCTAGGAACGCACCAACTCTCTCGGAGGTCTTCGTGTCCCACCGTAATGCCCCGCTGTCAGAAACCGGTCGTCTGCGCCTGGCCCGTTGTGTGGTCGATGAAGGCTGGTCGCTACGCCGGGCTGCTGAGCGGTTCCAGGTCGCCGTCACGACCGCCCGGCGTTGGGCCTGCCGATATCGCGAACTGGGACCGGCCGGCATGGTTGACCGCAGCTCTCGACCCCACCGCAGCCCCAACCAGACACCGACCCGGACCGAACGCCGGATCATCAAGGTTCGGGTGACCCGTCGCTGGGGCCCAGCCCAAATCGGTTACCTGCTGGGCATTCACCCCTCGACTGTGCATCGGGTGCTGACCCGCTACGGCATCGCCCGACTGCGTTGGTTGGACCGCCCTACTGGCCGAGTCGTACGCCGCATCGAGTCCGCAGCAGCCGGCGATCTGGTTCATGTCGATGTCAAGAAGCTCGGCAAAATCCCTGCCGGAGGCGGCTGGCGGATGCTTGGCCGCACCAAAGGCGGCCACAACTCCAACCAAGACAAGAGCAGCGGCGTCTTCAACAAATCCCGACAACCGCTGCGCGGCTATCACTTTCTGCACACAGCCATAGACGGCCACTCTCGATTGGTCTACAGCGAGATACTCGCCGATGAACGCAAAGAGACCGCGGCCGCATTCTGGATCCGCGCCAACAATGGGTTCCACCAATGTGGGATCACGGTCCGAAACGTATTGACCGACAATGGCTCTTGCTATCGATCGCACGCCTTCCGCGATGCGCTCGGGGATAAAGTGCACCGCCGCACCAAGCCCTATCGACCCCAGACCAACGGCAAAGTAGAACGATTCCACCGCACCCTGGCCGACGAATGGGCCTACGCACGCCTCTACACCAACGACGCCGAGCGCTGCGCCGAATACCCACGCTGGCTCCACACCTACAATCACCACCGCGGCCACACCGCACTCGGAGGCCACCCACCCGCCAGCCGCGTGCCTAACCTCTCAGGTCAGTACACCTAGTCACCGTCGACGTTGTAGTCCTCCTGGTAGTTCTCGACCACGAGGCGCAGCTCTTCGCCGGTGCGCCGTTGCAGGCACGCCAACACCATGAGCAACGGGCATTCCTGTTCGCCGCCGCGGAAGACGATGATGGGCAGCCGGTAATAGACGTTGTCGGGATGGTCGAGATCGATGTCCCAGACCGCGTCGTCGACGTTAAGCAACAGCACCAGGCCGACGTGACGGGCCGCCGCGTCGGCGACAGGGCGCTGATCGAGCGTCATGATCGCGTCGGCTGACGGATAGCGCTGCAGCAGGAAGGCTTCCAGCCGGTCCAGCGACGGGACGTCCACGTCGAGTTCTTCGCCCACCATCGCGTAGAGCTCGTCGCGCACCTCCAGATCCATGGCCAGCCAGGTCTGGAATTCATCACGCGAATGCATGCGGAACGGCGCCAGGTTCACACCAACGATTGTCGCACCGCCCTGTCGGTCAGCGGGTGACCGGCGGCGGGATGCGATTCAGCAGTTTCGCCCCCGAAGAGTGCGGGCCGCGCAGTTCGATCGTGATCCCGGCGTCGCCGAGCATCTTCTTCAGCGGACCGCTCGGCTCGCAATCGATGAAAATCCACGTCATCGACCACCGCCGGCGTTTGACCAGGTGCCGGTCCGCGGCGACTTCGGCGATGATGTCCTCACTCGCGTAGACGGTTCCGCCTTCGTAGGCCTTGACCTCGGCGCCCTCCTTTGGCGGGTTGAACAGATCAACCCGCCGGGTACCCAGGTCATCCGGTAGGTCGTTGATCGTTTTCTCGCTTTCGGCCCACTTCCCCCGAACCCGCTCGGCTTCCACGATCTTGTTGGCTTTATTGGCCTTGTCGACGTTGCTGTAGTAGATGGCCTCCCACACTGCAAGTGGCTTGGTTCCGCCGGTGAGCTCGTACATCTCCCGACGGATTCGCTTGTGTTCGTCGCTGCCCGCCTCGTGTTTGCGCAGTTCCGTCAGCAGCTCGTTGTACTTCTTGCGGTTGCGCGGGGCCACATCGCGCTGCGCCACGCCGCTGCTTGGCGTCAGGTCGCCGATGTCCAGCGCGCCCTGGTGCTCGGCCAGCTGTTGCTCCAGGCTGTCGAGTTTGGCCTCCGCGTCGGTGCGCGCGTGGGGCTCCATCGCCTTCATCGCGTTCATGTGGTCGGCGATCAGCTTGTTCAGCTTCTGCACTTCCAGCTGGGCGTCGAACAGCGGCTTGTTGGTCGGGTCCAACGTCTTCTTACCGATCAGATCGGCAATCCACTTGAGCGCCAACCGAACCCGTCCGGAGAACCCCTGGTACTTCTGCATCGTGCGCAGGGTGTCGGCGTGCATCCGCACCGTCGACGGCAACGCATCCGGGCTCACCCGCAGCCGGATGTTGGTGACCAGCCCCGTGTCCGGATCGGGATCCCAGTCGGCCTGCACGAAATCGCCCTCGAGGGTCGGGTCGATGACCATCAGGTCGCGTAGGTCGTGCGGCAGCGCCTCCCGCAGCTCCTGGGTGGTAGCTCGCCGCTCGCCGATCGGCTTGGTGGTGGCGGCCGGGTCGGTGGGTTTGGTGTCGGATTTGTCCTTCTCGTCGGGACCGGCCCGCTTCTCGGGCTCCGACGGTTTGGGCGCTTCGTGGCCGGCGTTCGGGTCGGATTCCGGCACCGGCGGTTTGATGTCGAGGACGCCCGCGCCGCGGTCGGGGGTGCCGTTGGACCGGCTCTCGCCCGGCTTCGGGGCGCCACCCGATTCGGTTTCGGAGTGTGCGGGTGCGGGCGTGCCGCTTTTGGCCGCCGCCGCGTCGTTGGCCTTGGCTTTGGCCCGGGCCCCGATCGCCTCGCCGGCAATGAACATGCCGTTGTTCTGTACCGCCGACGAGATCGCGGACGCGCGCTGCCGCCGCGCTTCGGCGTGCGTCATCGCGCCGGATTCCTCCTGCGCGCTGATGGTCATCATCTGGTCGATGAAGGTCACGTCGCCCCAGATGACGCCCGCGCCGCCGATGACCTTGTTGGCCAACTCGGCGCCCTTGACCAGCGACTCGGCGCCCTCGACCGCCTTGGCAGCTTCTGCCAGCTTTGACTCGGTCGCGCCGGCTTCCTCCAAGATGGTGAAGGCACGACCGAACTTGGCCACCCGGAATCCAGCCACCAGCTGCCCCGCAGCACCCATACCGCCCAGCAGCCCGAGGACGTCGCTGACGGTCGAGGCGTCCAAATACAGCTTGCCGGCTTCCCATTTCTGAATGAGCCGTGCTGCCGCGGCGGCCGCGCCGATCAACGCTGCCGCGGTGCCGGCCGAAGCCACGACGAGCCCGATCGCGGCCAGCACTGTCACCAGGTCGTCGATGCGCTTCTCTGCCACCGCCCAGTCCACCGGTGCGCTCTCGGCGTTCATCGTGGGCGGCGCGTCAGCTTCCAAGCCGAGGCCGGCAGTGCGAACCGCGATGCTGCCGCGTCCGTAGGACGCCTTCCCCCCGAATTTGTCCAGCGCGGCCTGGAAGGCCTTGCTGGGGGTGGCGCCGCGACCTTCGTACGCGCCCGCGCCGTCGATGTTGGTCACGTCGTTGATCAGCCAGCGGTAGTCGTCGCCGTCCTTGGGCATCGGTCCGGCGGCCAGCAGGAGTGGGTACTGCTGGCCGCTGACCTCGGAGATCAGTGCGGCGTTGACCCGGACCGACGGCGGCAGGGCGGTGCTGGCCCCGGCGGTGCGCTTGTCCTCGTAGCGGTTGTACAAGCTGATCAGCCGGTCGAGCGTCTCGACGTCGTGGCTCAACGTGTAATCCGACAGCGAGGGGTAGTCGTGACGGAACTTCTCCAGTTCGTCGTTCTTGGCCTTGCGCCGAGCGGTCAGCACGTCCAGCGGCGAACCGGTCAGGTTCATCTTCGCCTTCTGCATGAGGCTTTCGAGGTATTCGAGCTTCGACTGGTTGCCCTCTTTCCGGGCGATGTCGATCTGGGCCTGCAGTTCGGCAAGTTGCGCCGCGGGTTCGTCCAGCGCCTCGTTGAGCGCGGTGGTCATGTCGGTGACCTCGACGACGTGCCCGGCGACGGCCGGCGGCCTGATGACTTCCTTGCCCTCGCTGTCCTCGCGGATCGCCGGCGTCGCGATGGTTCTGATGAGGAAGATGCCTTTTTCCTTCAGCGGCACCTCTTGTTGTTCGGTGGGTTGACCGAACAATTCGGCCAGCCATTTCAGCGATGCGCCCAGCGCCGTGACCAGCAGGGACACCGGAGCCAATGAGATGGTGGTCAGGTTGGCGACGTCGCTGTTGAGCCGCTCAGCGACCGTCGAGCCGCCGGAAGCGCCCAGTCGCTTGTTGGCCCGCTTGGTGTCCTTCCACCAGTCCTCGAACTCGCGGCTGAATTCCCGGTTGGCACCGCCCATCCCGGTGACGTCGGTGCCGGCGCCGGCCTTGGCATGGGTGAATTCATCGATGCGCTCGTTGAGGGTCTTCTCCGGCGCGGCATTGGCGTCGGCGGCGGCGTGCGACGGATCTTTCTTGATTTGCGCCTTGGCGTACTCGGTGATGTCGAACTTCTCCCACCGGTACCGAATATCGTTGCCGACCTGTGTGATGACCTGGGAGGCGAAGCTGTAATTGCCGTTGGCGGACCACTGCACCTTGGCAGTGAAGGTCGGGTCCGAGTCGACGGTCACCAACTTCGGTCCTTCGACGGTGACCGGCCACGGCGGCGCGTTCGGCGCCTTGCCGTCGCCGCGACCTTCGATCGGGCTGCGGTACACCGACGGCACCGTACCGGTGCCCTTGCCGCTACCACCCGTGACCAGATACTTCGGCACGAAATAGATCACGCGCGCCCCGGGCACCTTCGCGATCATGTCGCGCACCTGGTCCGGCGCAGACAGCATCCCCAACAGGTCGACGTTCTCCACTTTGGCGGGGGGTGCGGGCGCGGCGGGGGCGCTCTTCGGATCGGTCTGGTCGGCGGCCTTCTGCCGTTCCTCGAGCGCCTTCTTCTGTTCCTCCGCAGTCAGCTGCCGCTGCCCGATGACGCTTCGGACCTCATGGCCCTCTGCATCCATCTCATGCCGAATATGGTCGTAGTCGTCGCCGCGAACCTGCAGCGCCGTCAGCGAACCGTCAGCCGCGAGCTCGTACACGCCCGGGTAGAAGGTGACCTTGACGTCAGGCTTCACCGGCACCTTCGGCCCCAAAGACGAGCCGTTGGTCCCGTAGACCTTCACGAACTTCGGATGCAGACCGACGTAGACCCACGGAGTCTTGGTCCCGGCAAACGCCGCCAACGCCTTCGCGGCGTCGTCCATCCCGGTCGCGATCACCTGGAGCCGCTCCCACGGCAGGTCCTCCGGTTTCGTGGCGGCATTGGGGTCGGGTTGACCGACGATCGTCGGCTCGCCGATATCGACGATGACGTCACGGAACACCCGGGCCGGTCCTGGCATGGCGTCCGCGACGTGTGCCAGCTCGTGATTGAGCAACCGCGCGCCGGACACGGTGTCGGGCCGGTACTCGCCGCTGCCGAAAAAGATGTGACTGCCGATGGTGAACGCGTGTGCCCGCACCGACGATGCCAACTCCGCGGCGTGGTCGTCGGTGTGGATACGGACATGGCGAAAGTCGGCATCGAGGACCTGACCAAGGTGGGTCGCCTGTTCCGCCGCCAGCGGCCGGCCGTAACCCGCGCGAGCAGCGATCGCGGTCGGGGTGCCCGCCGGTAGGTACGGATGCAACCGGGGCCGCGGAACGCCCGAACCAGGCGCGCCGGCACGATCAGACGCACATCCCTGTGCATCGGCTGCCCGCGCTGTGGCGCGGCGTTCGGCGGGGTCACCTGGTTCGGACAGCAGCCGCCGCGGGATCGCTGGCGCCTTTGATTGATGCTGGTGCGCCGGCGCCGGCGCGGCCATCGTCAGCTCACCCATACGGGCCCCCAGCTCTGGTCCGTCCCAGACGGTACCTCGGGAAAATTATCCCCGAATTCGCTGCTCTACGAGCCGATATCGGGCCAATTGTTCGCCGCGGACGCACATCGTCGGCACCCAGACGCCGAAACGGCATTCCTGCAGGGCAATTTCGAGAACCCCATTGCTCGAATGCCGTTTAGGCGGTGGCTCAGACGGACTTCGTGACGCCGTAGTAGGCGACGATGTCGTCGGTGTCCGAGGTGGAGCTGGTCAGCACCGCGTACGACCGCAGGAACGACTGACCGACGCAACCGTCGACCTTGACGTGGGTGTCCTTGAGCGTGATGCGCACCGGCGCCGACTTGAAGGACTTCTTGTCGACCGGCACCTGGGTCACGGTGCCCGGCTTCGGGTGGATCTCCACGGTGCCCGACATCGGGACGCTCACGCCGGTGGGCAGCAGGCCGGCCAGCGTCGACCCGGAGGTGGCGATACCGATCGACCCGACCAGACGCACCTGGCCCAGCTCGATACCGCAACCGATCTGGTAGCCGGCCTCCAGCGTGCCACCGTTGAGGGTGGTCTTGCCCTTGCCGGTCACGGTCCCGGTGAATGTGCCGCCCACCAGGTATTCACGCGAGCTGACCGCGGTGGTGAGCGGTGCGACGGGCAGTTCGGTCTCGTTCTTGGCAACGACGGTGAGCACCCAGCCGTCGGGCGTCGTGACCGTCGCCGGTTCTTCCGACGCCACCACACCGGTGTCCGGCGGCGGGCCCTCGTCACCGGCAGGCGCGGGGTCGGCGTACGCAGCGGTCGCTGCCCCGAACGGGAGCACCATGCCCACAGCAGCAACCACAGCAAAACGCTTCAACATGAACTCCGAACGCCTCTCAACATGCACAGCCAAAGGAATCACACAGTTGTTTCGCAGATACAGCCGCGGGTAAAGGTTTTGACTCACGTGAGTCGAAACACAAGCCATAGGCTGAGGCGGTGTCCGATCTCGTACTGACGCAGGTCATCGACCGCGTCGCGCTCATCACGGTCAACGATCCCGACCGCCGCAATGCGGTGACCGCGGAGATGTCCGCCGGCCTGCGGGCCGCGATCAACGCCGCTGAGGCCGACCATGGCGTGCACGCCGTGGTCGTGACCGGCGCCGGGAAGGCGTTCTGCGCCGGCGCCGACCTGACCGCGCTCGGCGCCGCGACGGTCAACGGCCTGCGGGTCATCTACGACGGCTTCCTCGCGGTGGCCGACTGCACGCTGCCGACCATCGCCGCGGTGAACGGCCCGGCCGTCGGTGCCGGGCTCAACCTCGCGCTCGCCGCCGATGTCCGGATCGCCGGGCCCGGGGCGGTCTTCGACCCACGGTTCCAGAAGCTCGGGATTCACCCGGGCGGCGGCGCGACCTGGATGCTGCAGCGGGCCATCGGTCCGCAGGCGGCGCGGGCGGCGCTGTTGTTCGGCATGAAGTTCGACGCCGACGCCGCCTTGCGGCACGGCCTGGCGCTCGAGGTCGCCGACGATCCCGTCGCCGCGGCGTTGGCGTTGGCCGCCGGTCCGGCCGCGGCGCCGCGCGAGGTCGTGCTGGCGACCAAGGCCTCGATGCGCGCGACGGACCATCCCGGCGTCCTGGACCACGAGCAGCACGCGAAGGCGGTCGACATCGAGATCGTCCCGCAGGCAGCGTCGATCGAGTCACCGGAATTCGCCGCCCGCCTGGCTGCCGCCAAGCAGCGCTGATCAGCTCTAGGCGTCGAGGAGCGCGAGTTCGGGCGCCTCGATGAGCGCCCGCAATTCGCCGAGGAAGGCGGCCGCCCCGGCGCCGTCGGCGATCCGATGGTCGAAGGCGCACGTGAGTGTCATGGTCGGTCGCGCCACCACCTCGCCGTCGCGCACGACGGCCCGGGGTTTGAGTGTCCCCATGCCGAGGATCGCCGCCTCCGGATAGTTGATGACGGGGACGCCTTCGTCCAGACCCAGCGCGCCGAAGTTCGACACGGTGAACGTCGAGCCATGCAGTTCAACGGGTTTCAGCGTGCCGTCGCGAGCGGAACGGATCAGTCCGTCCACCGCCCAGGCCAGGTCGCGGGTGGAGAGTCGCTCGGCGTCCCGGACCACCGGCACCAGCAGCCCACGCGATGTCGCGACACCGATGCCGAGGTGCACCGACTCGTGAAGGTGCACGCTCGCGCCGTGTTCGGCCGGCACCCAGGTGGCGTTGAACTCGCGGTGGTGCCGCAGCGCGATGGTCAGCAGCCGCAGCGTCAGCACGAACGGTGTGACGGTGGCATCGGCACCGGCCAGGGTGTCGCGAACCCGCAGCAACTCGGTGCAGTCGACCTGAACCGACGCGTGCGCGTCCGGTATCTCCTTGCGTGACACCGACATCCGACGCGCCATCTCGGCCTGCACACCACTGACCGGAACGAAGCCGGTGTCGCCGGTCTGGTGCGCCGAGGCCAGCACGTCCTGGCGCGTGACGATGCCGTTCGGGCCCGACGGCGCCACCCCGGTCAGGTCGACGTTCAGGTCGGCCGCCAGCTTGCGCACCCGCGGCTTGGCCCGGGGCCGGCGGCGGGTGGTATCGAGATCGGCGTCCGCGCCGTAGCCCACGAGCACGGGTTTGCGTTGTGGCGAAGTGGCTTTCGGCTCCTCGGCCTTCGGCGCTTCGACTTTCGGCTCATCGGCTTTCGGCTCGGCGGGCTCTGCGGCCGCCGGCGCGTCGGTGGCGATGCGGACCAGCACGGCGCCCACCGCGAGCGTCTGCCCTTCGGCCCCGCCGAGTTCGGTCACCACGCCGGCGTACGGGCTGGGGATCTCCACGGCCGCCTTGTTGGTCTCGACGGTGCACAACACCTGATTGAGTTCGACGGTGTCTCCCACCGCCACGGCCCACGACGTGATGGTGGCGTCTTCCAATCCCTCACCCAGGTCGGGGACCAGGAAGTCGTGTGTCGCGGTCATGGCTGGCTCATCGCCTTGTGCACGCAGTCCAGCAGGCGGTCGACACCGGGCAGCCAGAGTTTCTCCAGCCGGGCGGGCGGATAGGGCGTGTCAAAGCCGGTGGCGCGCAACACGGGTGCCTCCAGGTCATAGAAGAGTTCTTCGGAGATCCGGGCGGCCAGTTCGGCGCCGAACCCGAGGGTGCGCGGTCCCTCGTGCATGATCACCGCGCGTCCGGTCTTGCGGATCGATGCCGCGACGGTGTCGAAGTCGAGCGGATTCAGTGACCGCAGGTCGATGACCTCCAGATCGTGGCCGTCCGCGAGATCCGCTGCGGCCAATGCGGTGTCGACCAGCGAGCCGTACGTGATGACGGTGACGTCGCGCCCGGTGCGCCGCACCGCGGCCCGCCCGATCGGCAACGCGGGGACACTGGTGTCCAGCTCGCCCTTGGTCCAGTACCGGCGTTTGGGCTCGAGGAAGATCACCGGGTCACGGGACGAGATGGCCTCGCGCAGCAGCCAATACGCGTCCGACGGCGTCGAGGGGATGACGACCTTCAGCCCGGCGGTGTGCAGCCAGTACGACTCGGTCGACTCCGAATGATGTTCCACCGCACCGATACCGCCGAACGACGGGATGCGGATGGTCACCGGCATGTCGACATCGCCATGGGTACGCATCCGGTACTTCGCGAGGTGGCTGACGATCTGGTCGAACGCCGGCGCCGCGAATCCGTCGAACTGAATCTCGGGTACCGGCACCATGCCCCGGATCGCCATGCCGATCGCGATGCCGACGATGGCCGACTCCGCCAGCGGTGTATCGAAACACCTTGTTTCCCCGAAGGTTTCGTGCAGGCCGTCGGTGACGCGGAAGACCCCGCCCAGCTGCGCGACGTCCTCACCGAACACCAGCACCCGGTCGTCGGCCGCCATCGCGTCACGGAGCGCGCGGTTGATGGCCTGCACCATCGACACTGTGGTGACCGTGGCAATTTCCCCCGCCGGCCGTCCCGGCTCGTCGGGCTCCGCGTCGCCGGACCACGGCGGCCGCTCGATGAGCTGCGTCATGTCAACCCTCCCAATCCAATTCGGCCAGCAACGCGTCACGCTGCCGGGCCAGCTCGGGTGTGATGTCGGCGTAGACGTTGTCGAACATGTCCGCGACGTCGACGTCCGGCGCCGTCAGCACCGTCTCGCGCAGTTCGGCGCGGAGCCGCCGGGAGCGGTTCTCGACGTGCTGCTGCAGCCTGGGCGTCCACACCCCGGTCTGCTCCAGGTACGTCCGGTAGCGCGTGATGGGATCGCGTGCCTCCCAGTGCTTCAGCTCATCCGGGTCGCGGTAGCGGGTCGGATCATCGGACGTGGTGTGCGGCCCCATCCGGTAGGTGACGGCCTCGATCAGCGTCGGCCCGTCGCCCCCGCGGGCACGCTGCGCCGCCTCGGACATCACCGCGTAGCAGGCCAGCACGTCGTTGCCGTCGACCCGGATGCCGGGCATGCCGTAGCCGATGGCGCGGTGCGCGATCGACGGTCCCGCCTGCTGATGGCGCACCGGTACCGAGATGGCCCACTGGTTGTTCTGCACGAAGAACACGCAGGGCGCCGACGTGACGGCCGCGAAGTTGAGTGCTTCGTGCATGTCGCCTTCGGAGGTGCCGCCGTCGCCGATGAACGCCACCGTCACCGAGTCCTCACCGAGCCGCTGCGCCGCCATCGCCGCGCCGACCGCGTGCAGGCCGTGCGAGCCGATGTCGATCGACAGTGGCGCGCAGTGTTTTTCGGTGAAGCCCAGGCCGCCGTGCCAGCGGCCCCGCCACACCGCGCTGATCTGGGCGGGGGTGATGCCGCGGACCAGCAGGGCGCCGAGTTCCCGGTACTGCGGGAACAGCCAGTCGGTCTTGCGCAGACACGCCGCCGCACCCACCTGCGCGGCTTCCTGACCGCGGCACGAGGCGAACAGCGCCAGTTCACCCTGGCGCTGCAGATTGACGAATTCGACGTCGAGGTCGCGGGTGACGACCATCTCCTCGTACAGCCAGCCCAGCGTCTCGGGCGGCAGGTCGCGGCGATATCGCGCGTCGGAGGTGGGCGCGCCGTCGGGCGCGACGAGTTGCACGGGCTCGAGGTCCACCCGGTTGTCCAGGCCAGGGACCGTCACGTCAGCCATACCGCCTCCTTTCGGTGACGGCATGTTCGGCCGTCAGTCCGCGAGAAGCTCAGCGCGGTGGCGACCAGGGCAACCCCTCAGGTGGTGAGGGTCGCCGGCCGATGCCGGGGTGTGGCATCAGTCGGATGATCCGCTCTGCTCGCCGCAGTGCTGGGGCATCACCGCCATTATGCGCCCGAAGGCCGGCCGGCCGCGGTTATCGCAGGTAACAGACTGAAGACGTGTCGCAGCGGCCGGTCGGGCCGGTGCGGGTCGGTCGCAATACGGCCAACTTGTAGCCCGAACGTATGAATTCGTTGTCATTTGCGCTGGTGACACGCGAATCGGCCCAGAGTCTGTCGTTGCCGCATGCTACAACCATCGCATCATCAACGTGGCAGTGCCAGAAGCGAGAAACCGATGAGACGTCCGAACCGCGCCGGCCCCAACGTCGCCCGAGCGTCAGCCGCGCCCGCACCCTGACCGCACACGTACGGCAGTCCCATCATGTTTGACACCGGCACAGGCGCGGCACGCCGCAACTTCCTCCAGCACGCGATGCGGGTCAGCCTGTTCATGCGGCACGGCGGGGCATTGGTGGTGTACGTCGTGGTGCTGGTCTCGGCGCCGCGCATCAGCCTGGCCGGCGTCGCGTTCGCCGGTCTGGCCGGCGCCTGGTCGCTGTACCGGTTGCTGACCCGCTCCGCAACGCCCCGCATCCTCGCGATCGACTACGTCGTCACGCTCGCCGCCTGCCTGGTCCTGCCTGTCGCGGCTGCCGACGACCGGGCGTGCCCGTCGACCTGCGCGCCGATCGCGATCGCCGGTACGGCCATCGCGAGCTTCACGGTGTTCGAACCGCTGCTGAACACGGCGATGACCGCGGGCGTCGTTGCCGCGCTCGCCGCCGGCGCGGCGTCGGTCGGCGGTATCCACGACAGCGACCAATGGGTCAACGTCTACTACTTCGCATTGTTGTGGGTGGCATCGACGCTGATCCGCTTCCTGACGGTGCACGTGGCCGAAAGGGTCGACGTCGCCCGCGCCGAGCGGCTCGCTGCCGAGCTCCGCCAGAAAGTCAACGCCGCCGTGCGCGACTACGACCGCGAACAGATGCGGCTGCTCCACGACACCGTCGCCTCGACCCTGCTGATGGTGGGTACCGGCACCGCCTTGTCACCCGAGCGCGTCGCCGCCCAGGCTCGGCGCGACCTTCGCGTGTTCACCGAGACATCGCACACGCCCGCGCCGCCGGCCGATCTCGTTGCCACTCTGCGTGATCACGCCATGCACACCACGACGCCCGTGAGTTATGCCGGGGTGACCGCGATGTGGGTGGACGGCGCGACGGCGGCGACCATCGCGGCCGCCGCGCGCGAAGCTCTGACCAACATCGACCGGCATTCCGGCGCCACGGCGGTCACCATCACCGTGCATCTCGGCCGGATCCAGATCGCCGACGACGGGCATGGATTCGATCTGACCCGGCCGACGCGGGGGCACGGCATCGCAGACTCGATCATCGCCCGCATGCAGCAGCTCGGCGGTGTCGCGGAGATCATCACGCAGCCCGGGCAGGGCACCACGGTCGAATTGCGTTGGCCCACATCAATACCGGCCAGTGCCGCGCCGGCGCCGGACCCGGAGCGGCTCATCGAGCGGGCACACATGGGCTACGGACTGGCACTGGTTGCCTACGGCCTGGCCAACCTGCTGGTGACCGTGCCCTCATCCCTGAAGTTCGCGGCATACCCGTATCTGCAGTGGTCCCTCATCGTCGTGACGACGGCGGCGACGCTGTCCGCGATCCCCCGGGTCATGGGCCGGGCCTATCCGCGGGCACGTTTCGGCATCATGATCCTCGTCGTTGTTGCGCTGGTGCAGTCGATCTCGATGCCGATCAAAGACCTCGACCCCCGGCTGCAGTGGGCACAAGGCGCGATCGGCTGGTGTGTGCTGCCGCTGCTGCTCAGTGTCCAGCTGCGCTACGCCGTTGGTGTCCTGGTGTGGTGCTGGGTCGTCCCCGCCGTCTACGCGATCATTCGGAATCCGTCGGTCCACACCGTCGTCGACCTCGGATACGACACGGCGAGTGTCCTCGTCGCCCAACTGTGTGCTCTGGTCGTCGCCGACATGATCCGGCGTTCTGCCGCAGCCGCTTCCGCCGAGACCGAAAGTCACATGCGCCTGACTGCGGCAGCACACATCGCCGACGCCGTGCAGGAGGAATACGACCGCCGCTACGCGGACCTCGCCGCCACCATCCAGCCGCTGCTGTCGACCCTCGCCGACGGACAACCGGTGGATGCCGAGACCCGGCGCCGCGCACAACTCGAATACCAGCGGCTGCGTACCCTTTTCGACCAGTCCTCGAGCTTCGAGCACGTACTGCTTCGCGAATTGCGCCCACGCATCGACGCCGCCCAGAATCGCGGCCTGGCCGTTTCCGTGGACGTCCAGGGCACACTGCCGGCCATGGATGTCCCCACTGCCCGGCGGTTGGCCCGGCTCATCGACCAAATTCTCCACGCGGCCGCCTCGCCGGCCCGCATCACCGTCGCCGCCGAAACGGCGGCAGTCGAACTCAGCGTCATGTGTCAGCGGGCCGAGCACGCCGATTTGCCGACGAAATCCAGTGTCGACGACGAAGATGAATTCGACCTGACCACCCTCGATGACACGGTGTGGATCACCGTGCGCCACCCACTCCCAGAAAGACCGACCGATCATGTCCGCGCCGGCCAACCCATCTGAGCCTCTGGCCATCGCCGTTGTCGATGACCACGACGTCATCCACACCGGCGTCTCGGCATGGTGCGCCCAGGCCGACCCACCCATCCGCGTCGCATCCGACCATCTCGACGCCGAGTCGTTCCTGGCCGTCTACCCCAAGGCCGACCACCAGCTGGCCGCGGTCATCCTGGATCTCGAACTGCGCAGTCGCCAGCCCGATTTCGATGCGGTCGCCGCCATCGTGGACGCGGGACACGCGGTGATCGTCTACTCGCACCTCGAGAACTCCGAGGTGATCCTGCGTTGCCTGGCCATCGGGGTGGTCACCTATCTGGCCAAGAGCGAAGGCCAGGGCCATCTCATCGAGGCCATCCGCGCGGCCAGCACCCACGAGCCGTACGTCGGTCCCCGCATGGCCGCGGCCATCTGCTCGGACACCGACTCCGGCCGGCCCGGACTCACCAAGCGCGAACGTGAAGTGCTCAAGGCCTGGTTTCAGACCGAGAGCAAGGACATCGTCGCCAAGCGCCTGCACCTCGCGCCGACCACAGTCCGGACCCACCTGCAACGCGTTCGCGCCAAGTACGCCGCCGCGGGGCGACCGGCGGCCACCAAGGCCCAACTGGTCGCCCGTGCCGTGCAAGACGGCATCCTCAGCGTCGAGGACCTGTAGCTCCTACGGCGCCAGGGCGACGATGCGTTCGGCCCGGCGGAGCACCGGCATGTCGACCATCAGACCGTCGTACTGGAACACGCCGCGCTCGCGGGTCGCGGCATCGAGTACCGCACGCGCCCAGGCGATCTCCTTCTCGGTCGGCGCGTAGCCGTTCCGGATGACCGCGACCTGCGTCGGGTGGATGGCCACCTTGGCGTCGAATCCGACGGCCACGGCGTCGTCGACCTCGGCCCGCAGGCCGTCCAGGTTCTTGATGTCGAGGTAGACCGAGTCCAGCGCGAGCTTGCCGAAAGCCTTGGCGGCCAAGAGCGATTGCGACCGGACGTGCTTGGCCACATCGCGGTAGCTGTCGTCGGGCCAGCGGTTCGCGGTACCGCCCAGCACCGCGAACAGGTCCTCGGCGCCCCACATGACGGCGTAAGTGTTCTCGACGCGGGCGGTCTCGGTGACGGCGAGCGCACCGAGCGGCGTCTCCACCAGCACCACGACGTCGAGCGGCGCGAGCGCCCGAACCTGTTCGGCCGACTCGGTTTTGGCGAGCATCACCGTGGTGTACGGCGTCTTCGCCAGGGCCTCCAGATCGAGCGGGTGATCGGCGGTGTCCGACGGGTTCAAACGCACCACCGTCCGCGCCGGGTCCAGCGGGGTGTCGATGAGCGCCTGGCGAGCCGCCGGCCGATCCTTCGCGGCGCAGCCGTCCTCCAGGTCGAGGATCACCACATCTGCTGCGGCGGCGGCCTTTTCGAACCGCTCAGGACGGTCCGCGGGGCAGAACAGCCAGCCGGGTCCCGGGGCGGTCAGGCTCATGACGGCTGCTCCGCGGGGCGCTTACGGACCATGGTCTTGCGTGTCGCCGTGGCGACGATGTCGCCGTGCTGGTTGCGACCGGTGTGGGCGAACGTGACGATGCCCTCCCCCGGCCGGCTCTTGGACTCGCGCTTCTCGATCACCTCGGACTCGGCGTACAGCGTGTCACCGTGGAAGAGCGGCCTGGGGAACGCGATGTCGGAGAAACCGAGGTTCCCGACGATCGTGCCCTGGGTCAGCTGAGCGACCGACAGGCCGACGAGCGTCGACAGCGTGAACATCGAATTCACCAGCCGTGCATGGAACGGCGGCAGCGCATCGGAGAACGCGGCGTCCAGGTGCAGCGCCTGCGTGTTCATGGTCAGCGTGGTGAACAGGACGTTGTCGGCCTCGGTGATGGTGCGGCCGGGCCGGTGCTGGTAGATGACGCCCGGCTGGAACTCCTCGTACCAGAGCCCGCGCTGCTCGATGACCCGCTTCTCGGTCACAGCCCGGCCTCACGCGCGATCAGCATGAGCTGAACCTCCGTTGTGCCCTCACCGATTTCGAGGATCTTCGAATCGCGGTAGTGCCGGGCGACCGGGTACTCGTTCATGAAGCCGTAGCCACCGAACACCTGGGTGGCGTCGCGGGCGTTGTCCATCGCGGCCTCGCTGGCGATCATCTTGGCGATGCAGGCTGCCTTCTTGAACGGCTTGCCCGCCAGCATCAGCGCCGCGGCGTCGTAGTAGGCGGTGCGGGCGACGTGGGCGCGGGCCTCCATCCGGGCGATCTTGAAGGCGATGGCCTGGTAGCCACCGATCTTGCGGCCGAACGCTTCCCGCTCCTTCGAGTACTTGACGCACTCGTCGACACAACCCTGCGCCACACCGACCGACAGCGCGGCGATGGCGATGCGGCCCTCGTCGAGGATGCGCAGGAAGTTGGCGTAGCCGCGGCCGCGCTCGCCGAGCAGGTTCTCGACCGGCACCCGCACGTCGTCGAAGCTCAGCGGATGGGTGTCCGAGGCGTTCCAGCCGACCTTGTCGTAGGCGGGCTCGGCGGTGAAGCCCGGCGTCGGCACCGGCACCAGGATCGACGAGATCTCCTTGTGCCCACCGGGCAGTTCGCCGGTCACGGCCGTGACGGTCACCAGCTTGGTGATGTCGGTGCCGGAGTTGGTGATGAACTGCTTGGAGCCGTTGATCACCCAGCTGTCGCCGTCCAGCTTGGCGGTGGTCTTGGTCGCGCCGGCGTCGCTGCCGCCACCGGCCTCGGTCAAGCCGAAGGCGCCCAAGGCCTTTCCGCTGGCCAGCTGCGGCAGCCATTCCTGCTTCTGCGCCTCGGTGCCGAAGCGGTACACCGGCATCGCGCCCAGACCGACGCCGGCCTCCAGCGTGATGGCGACGCTCTGGTCCACCTTGCCGAGTTCTTCCAGCGCCAGGCAGAGGGCGAAGTAGTCGCCGCCCATGCCGCCGTACTCCTCGGGGAACGGCAGGCCGAACAGGCCCATCTCGGCCATCCCGTCGATGACCTTGTACGGGAAGGTGTGGTCCTTGTCGTGCTGCGCGGCCACCGGCGCGACGACCGTCTGCGCGAATTCCCGGACCGTCTTGGCCAGTTCGGCGTAGTGGTCCGGCAGGGTGCCGGTCGAAATGAAGTCGCTCATTTGGTCTCCTCGGTTGCTGCGGTAATCCGGGCCAGCGGCTGGCCCACTTTGACCTGATCGCCCACGGCGACAAGTAATTCCACGGTGCCGTCGACCGGCGACGACAGCGCGTGTTCCATCTTCATGGCCTCGACGGTGACGACGACGTCACCACTACTCACCGTCGACCCGTCCGCTATGCCCACGGCCACGACGGATCCGGGCATGGGACTGACGATCTCGGCGTCGCCGCTGTGTTCGTCGTCGGCCCGGACGGGCGCCTCACGCACGTCCTCGATGACGGTCGTGCGGCCGGCTCCGGCCAGCCACAGCCGGTGGTCCTCGACGGCGGTCAGGTATTCGGTGCGCAGGCCGTCAACCGTGACGATCAGCCGGTCACCGTCCAACGATGCTGTGACGCTGCGTGGTTCGCCGTTTTCGATGCTTGCCGTGGCGGCTGCGGGAGTACCGGTGAGGTGGACGTGGTCGGTCCGGTCGCCGGCCCGCAGCCGGATGGTGGTCGGTGCGTGCTCGCCGACCCGCCAGCCCGTCGGGGTGGCCCACAGCTCGCCGGCGTCCGCCCAGCTGTGCAGCCAGCGGTACGCGGCTGCGGCGATGAACTCGTCGTCGCCGGCCTGCGCGGCGACGTAGTCGCCCGTGCGGCGGTCCAGCAGTCCGGTGTCGAGGCGTCCGGCGATGACGTCCTCGTCGGCCAGCAGGAACCGCAGGAAGTCGATGTTGGTACCGACACCCAGCACGGCGGTATCGGCCAGCGCCCGGTCCAGGCCGCGTCGCGCCGACTCCCGATCCGGCCCGTACGCAATGATTTTCGACAGCATCGGGTCGTAGTCGCTGCCGATCACCGAACCGGCCCGGATACCGGAATCCACCCGCGCTTCGGCGGGCTCGGCCAGTGCCAACACGGTGCCACCCGTGGGCAGGAAGTCGTGCGCCGGGTCTTCGGCGTACACGCGGGCCTCGATGGCGTGGCCTGTCAGCGTGATGTCGTCCTGCGCCATCGGCAGGGCCTCACCGGCCGCCACCCGCACCTGCAGTTCGACGAGGTCGATGCCCGTGACCAGTTCTGTCACCGGGTGTTCCACCTGAAGACGGGTGTTCATCTCCATGAAGAAGAACTCGTCGGGCCGGTCGGCGGAGACGATGAACTCGACGGTGCCGGCGCCGCGGTAGTCGACGCTGCGGGCGGTGTCGCACGCGGCCGCACCGATGCGGTCCCTCGTCGCCTCGTCCAGTACGGGCGACGGCGCCTCTTCGATGACCTTCTGGTGCCGGCGCTGCAGACTGCACTCACGCTCGCCGAGATGTACGACGTTGCCGTGGCTGTCCGCGACGACCTGCACCTCGATGTGCCTGGGGTTCAACACGAATCGTTCGATGAACAGGGTGTCGTCGCCGAATGCCGAGGCGGCCTCGCGACGGGCCGAGGCCAGCGCGGCCGGCAACTCGGCCGCCGCATGCACGACGCGCATGCCCTTGCCGCCACCACCGGCGGACGGCTTCACCAGAACCGGGAACCCCACCTCGGGGGCGCCGGCGATGAGCTCCTCGTCGGTGAGACCCGGACGCGAGATGCCCGGAACCACCGGCACTCCGAACGCCGACACCGCTGCCTTGGCGGTGATCTTGTCGCCCATGGTGCCGATGGCTTTGGCCGGCGGCCCGATGAAGACGATGCCCGCGTCGTGCAGGGCGGCGGCGAATTCGGCGTTCTCCGAAAGGAATCCGTAGCCCGGGTGCACGGCCTGTGCGCCGGTGCGCCGCGCCGCGTTCACGATGGCCTCGATGCTGAGGTAGCTCTGCCGGGCCGGGGCTGGCCCGATGTTCACCGCGACGTCGGCCTCGAGGACATGCCGGGCACCGGCGTCGGCGTCGCTGAACACCGCGACCGAGCGAATCCCCATGGCCCGCAACGTCCGGATGACGCGGACCGCGATCTCGCCACGGTTGGCGACCAGGACCGTATTGAAGGTTTTCATGTCACATCCTGAATACGCCGTAGGACACAGGCTCGAGCGGAGCCTGCGCGACAACTGAAAGAGCCAGTCCCACCAGGGTTCTGGTGTCAGCCGGGTCGATGACGCCGTCGTCCCAGAGCCGGGCCGTCGAGTAGTAGGGGTTGCCCTGATCTTCGTACTGCTGGCGGATCGGGGCCTTGATTGCCTCTTCCTCCTCCGGCGTCAGTTCACCGCGCACGGTGGCCAGCACCGAGGCGGCCTGCTCGCCGCCCATCACCGAGATGCGGGCGTTGGGCCACATCCACAGGAACCGCGGCGAGTACGCGCGGCCGCACATCGAGTAGTTGCCCGCGCCGTACGAGCCGCCGATGACGACGGTCAGCTTCGGCACCCGGGCACACGCCACCGCGGTGACCATCTTGGCGCCGTGCTTGGCGATGCCGCCGGCCTCGTAGTCGCGGCCCACCATGAAGCCGGAGATGTTCTGCAGGAACAGCAGCGGCACCGACCGCTTGTCGCACAGTTCGATGAAATGTGCACCCTTCTGGGCGGATTCACCGAACAGCACGCCGTTGTTGGCGATGATGCCCACCGGGTGGCCGTGGATGCGCGCGAAGCCGGTCACCAGCGTGGTGCCGTATTCGGCCTTGAATTCGGTGAATTCGCCACCATCGACGATGCGGGTGATGACCTCGTGCACGTCGTACGGCACCTTGGAGTCGATCGGTACGACGTCATAGAGCTCGGTCTGGTCGCACACCGCGTCCACCGTCGGGGCGATGTCCCACGGCGCCTGCGCGCGCGGCCCGAACGTCGCGGCGATGCGGCGCACGATGCGCAGCGCGTCGCGGTCGTCGTGCGCCAGGTGGTCGGTGACGCCGGAGACCTTGGAGTGCAGGTCGCCGCCACCGAGGTCCTCGGCCGAAACCACTTCTCCGGTAGCGGCTTTCACCAGCGGCGGGCCGCCCAGGAAGATGGTGCCCTGGTTGCGGACGATGACGGCCTCGTCACTCATCGCGGGGACGTACGCGCCGCCGGCGGTGCAGGAGCCGAGCACCGCGGCGATCTGCGGGATACCGCGCGCCGACATGTTGGCCTGGTTGAAGAAGATGCGGCCGAAGTGTTCGCGGTCGGGGAACACCTCGTCCTGGCGCGGTAGGAACGCGCCGCCGGAGTCGACCAGGTAGATGCACGGCAGCTGGTTCTGGCTGGCGATCTCCTGCGCCCGCAGGTGCTTCTTGACCGTGATCGGGTAGTACGTGCCACCTTTCACGGTCGCGTCGTTGGCGACGATCATGCATTCGCGGCCCGACACCCGGCCGATGCCGGCGATCATCCCGGCGCCCGGGCATTCGTCGTCGTACATGCCGCCCGCGGCCAGCGGTGCGATCTCCAGGAACGGACTGCCCGGGTCGAGGAGTCCGTTGACACGGTCGCGCGGCAGCAGCTTGCCGCGACCGACGTGACGCTCGCGGGAGCGCTCCGATCCCCCGAGAGCAGCGGTGGCCAGCTTGCCCTTGAGCTCGGCCACCAGCGCCAGGTGCTGCTCGCGATGCGATACCCGTTGGGAAACGCTCGGCGACATCGTCGCTCCATTTCACTTGAGTTAATGGCGAATAACCGAACGCGATGTTAGTCTTCATTAACTGAGATGTCCAGACCGGGTTGGAGGTGTCGATGACGGCATCAGCGTCAGACGCCGAAACACCGCGTAGCAGAGCCAAATCCGACCGGCGCGGCCAACTCGTCGCCGCCGCCGAACGACTCTTCGCCGAACGCGGCTTCCTGGCCGTCCGTCTCGAGGACATCGGCGCCGCGGCCGGCATCAGCGGGCCCGCGATCTACCGCCACTTCCCCAACAAGGAAGCGCTGCTGGTCGAGCTACTGGTCAGCGTCAGCGCCCGGCTGCACGCCGGCGGACGTGCCGTGGTCGCCGAATGCGACGACCCCGCCGACGCCCTCAACGGCCTCATCGAGTTCCACCTCGACTTCGCGCTCGGCGAATCCGACCTGATCCGGATCCAGGACCGCGACCTCAACAACCTTCCCGACGCCGCCAAACGGCAGGTGCGCCGCTCACAGCGCCAGTACGTCGAAATCTGGGTGGACGTCCTGCGCCGGCTCGACCCGTCACGCAGCGAAGCCGACGCCCGCACCATGGCGCACGCCGCATTCGGGCTCCTGAACTCGACGCCGCACAGTGTCAGCGCGGGCGGCGCCCGCAAGCAGGAGGAATCCTCACGCGCCGTGCTGCGCGCCATGACAGTCGCGGCACTGGCCCCGCACCGCTGAACGCACCCGCCGCAACGTCACCGCGTCCCCTCACCCGCCGCAGGTACCCTGCAAACATGAGGTGGGCATGACCGGATCGCGCGACGACGGGCTGGACGCCACCAAGAAACTCCCGGCCATGCCGACGGCCGGGTACCAGACCGACGCCTTCACCGATCCCTACGGTGTCACCGCACCGCCGAAGGCCCGCCGCCACAAGTGGCTGTTCCCGCTGGCCGGCGCGGTGCTGATCCTGGCCCTCTGCACCGTGATCGCACTGGTCATCGTCAACAGCTCCGAACAACAGACCCTGGTCGCACCGCCGCCGCTGCCGGTCCCGACGCAGGACCCGATGACGTCGTCGACGACCGTGACGACCACCACGACGCCCGAGAGCAGCGAGCCCAGCGAAGCCGTCAGCCCGCCCGCCGCGGCAGCGCCCCCGGACGACGAGAGCGGTGACACCGAAGCCGTGCTGTACGCCGTGATCGGCAACGGCCGGGCCGTGAGCATCACGTATGTCGACACCGGCGGGGTGCTCCAGACGGAGTTCAACGTGCCGCTGCCGTGGACCAAGGAAGTCCAGCTGAACCGGCCCGCCGCACGGTCGGCCAGCGTCAGCATCGTCAACGCCGGACGCGGCATCGCCTGCACCATCTCGGTCGACGGCACCCAGATTCAGCAGCGAGAAGGCGCCGGCCTCACGGTGTGCCGGCAGTCCGGCAAACGCGGCCGCACGCACGGGCACTAACGCCGGGCCGGCACCTTCACCAACAGCATCCCGACCAGCCCGATCCCCAGGACCGTGCAGAGGCCGCCCAGGCCCGCCCGCGTCGTCGCGAAGATGTCGATGAACATCGAGAACAACCACGGCGACAGCACGTGCGCCGCCCGGCCCGTGGTGGTGTAGAGCCCGAAGGCCACGCCCTCCTTGCCGTCCGCCGAGATGCGCAGCATCAGGTTGCGCGACGCCGACTGGGTGGGGCCGACGAACAGGCACAGTGTCAGGCCGCAGATCCAGAACGCCAGCGGGCCGGACAGGAACATCAGCGTGATGCCCACGGCGACCATCGCGGTCAATGAGCCGACGATGACGCGCTTGGAACCGATCCGGTCATCCAGCATGCCGCCGAGCGCCGCGCCCAGAGCCGCGATGGTGAACGCACCGGCCCCGAACAGCGGCACGCTCGTCGGCGCCAGCCCGTAGACGCTGACCCCGACCACCGGACCGAAGATCGAGATACCCGTCAGGCCGTCGCGGAAGACGGCGCTGGAGAGCAAGTAGTAGACGACGTTGCGGTCGCGTCGCCACTCGCCGACGACCTCCGTCCACAACCTGCGGTAGGCGCCGAAGAAGCCGACGGCCGGGGTGCCGTCGTGCGGCGGCGACTTCACGGTCAGCAGCAACGGCAGCGCGAAGATGACGAACCACGCCGCGGCCGCCAGGACCGCGTACCGGTCCGGTTTGCCGTCCGAGTTCGGCACACCGAGTAGGCCCAAGGTGTCGCCACTACCGGACTTGAGCCCCACGAAGACCAGGAGCAGCAGCACGACGCTGCCGAAAAACCCTGCCGCCAAGCCGAATCCGGAGACGCGACCCGACGTCAGCGGCGTCGACAACTGGCGCAGCATCGCGTTGTACGGGACGGTCGCCAGATCCATGCACGCCGCGGTGCAGGCCAACAACGCCAGGCCGATCCACAGATAGTGGTGGTCGGGCCTGATGAACGTCATCGATGCCGTCAGCACCACCACGGCGCCCGTGAGCGCCGCGAGCGCCCGCCGTCGCCGGTACGCGGCGTCGACCATCACGCCCGTCACCGGGGCCAACAGCGCCACCGCGATGCCCGCCACCAGCACCGCGCGCCCCAGCCAGCTCTCCGGCGTCGTCGGGCCCGGCAGGCCTCTGCCGACCTCGGAGATGAGGTAGATGTTGAAACCGAATGTCGTCACGATGGCGTTCACGCCCGTGGCGCCGCTGTCCCACAGCGCCCAGGCGGCGACGCGGCCCCGGTCGACGGGCGGGACGTGGCTGCTCAAGGCCCGTCGATTCGCTCGGCAAGCCTCGCTCATGCCGCCACTCTATTGGTCCCTACGATTGCACCCATGCCTGTACCCGCTCCCAGTCCCGACGCCCGCGCCGTCGTCACCGGCGCCTCGCAGAACATCGGTGAAGCGCTGGCCACCGAACTCGCCGCCCGCGGCCACCACCTGATCATCACGGCGCGCCGCGGCGAGGTGCTGGCCGAGGTCGCCCAGCGCATCACCGACAAGTACGGCGTCACCGTCGAGGTCCGGGCCTGCGACCTGACCGACCCCGCCGACCGCGACAAGCTCTGTGCGGAACTCGCGGAGCGCAACATCTCGATCCTGTGCGCCAACGCCGGCACCGCGACGTTCGGCGCCGTCGCCGACCTGCCCGCGGCGGGTGAGAAGGCCCAGGTGCAGCTCAACGTGCAGGGCGTGCACGACCTGGTGCTCGCCGTGCTGCCCGGCATGATCGCGCGCAAGGGCGGCGGCATCCTGATCTCCGGTTCGGCCGCGGGCAACTCGCCCATCCCGAACAACGCGACCTACGCCGCGTCCAAAGCGTTCGCCAACACCTTCAGTGAGTCGCTGCGCGGTGAGCTCAAGCCGCACGGTATCAACGTCACGCTGCTGGCACCCGGACCCGTGCGCACCGAGCTGCCCGACCCGTCCGAGCAGTCACTGGTCGAGCGCCTGATCCCCGACTTCCTGTGGATCGACACCGAGTACACCGCCCGGATTTCGCTGGACGGCCTCGAGAAGAACAAGATGCGCGTCGTCCCGGGCCTGACCTCGAAGGCCATGTCGGCCGCCAGCGGCTACGCCCCGCGCGCGATCGTCGCGCCGATCGTCGGCGCCGTCTACAAGAAGCTCGGCGGGTCGTAAAGCCGGCGGCCGCGCCGAGAGGGACCAAATGGCTGCTTTCGGCGGCCGCCAACGACCGTTTGGTCCTTCTCGCCGCGCCCCGACTTACCTGCGGCGGGTCGTGCCGAACAGGCTGCGGGTGATCTCGCGGCCTGCCACGGTCGCCGCCGAGCGCAGGAAGCTCTTGAACGCCGAGCTCTGCAGGACCTCCGACACCATGCCGGGTCCTTCGGCCTCCACCTCGACGCGGCCGGATGCGGTGAGGTCGGGCTCTTCGGCAGGCACGGGCGCGGGCGCCGCGTCGGGGGCCGCAGGCGGCGCACCGGCCGGCGCCGGCTGCGCAGACAGCCGCTCGTGGGCCGAGTCGCGGTCGACTGTCGCCCCGTAAGTCGCTTGCAACGGGCTGGCCTTGGCGGCGGCAGCAATGGCGTCGGGGCCGATGGTGCCCATCAGCGACCGCGGCGCGCGCAGCCGGGTCCACGCCACCGGGGTCGGCGCACCCACCTCGGACAGCACCGTGACGACGGCCTCACCGATCCCGAGCGACGTCAGCGCCGACTCCAGGTCGTAGACGGTTGTCTTCGGGTAGGTCCGGACCGTCTTCGTCAGGGCCTTCTGGTCGTCCGGAGTGAAGGCGCGGATCGCGTGCTGCACGCGCGCACCCAGCTGGCTGAGGACGTCGTTGGGAATGTCGGTAGGCAGCTGGGTGCAGAAGAAGACGCCGACGCCCTTGGAGCGGATCAGCTTGACGGTCTGTTCGACCTGGTCCAGGAATGCCTTGGACGCGTCGGCGAACAGCAGATGCGCTTCGTCGAAGAAGAAGACCAGCTTCGGCTTGTCCGCGTCACCGATCTCCGGCAGCGTCGAGAACAGGTCGGCCAGCACCCACATCAGGAACGTCGAGAACAACACCGGACGCGCGGCCTGGCTGCCCAGCTCCAGCAGCGTGATGATGCCGCGGCCCTGGGGGTCCACGCGCATCAGGTCCTCGGGCTTGAGCTCGGGCAAACCGAAGAACGTGTCGCCGCCCTCGGCCTCCAGGTTGATCAGCGCACGCAGGATCACGCCCGCGGTGGCCGGCGAGACCGCGCCGAGCGCCTTGAGCTCCTCTTTGCCCTCATCACTGGTCAGGAACTGGATGACGCCGCGCAGATCCTTGAGATCGTCGAGGAGCAGGCCCTTCTGGTCGGCCCAGTGGAAGATCAGCCCGAGTGTCGACTCCTGAGTCTGGTTGAGCCCCAACACCTTCGACAGCAGGATGGGCCCGAAGCTGGTGACGGTGGCACGCACCGGGACGCCGGTTCCCGTCGTCCCCAGCGACAGGAACTCGACCGGGAAGGCCGTGGGCGTCCAGTCGTCGCCGGTGTCCTTGGCACGCTGGGTGGTCTTGTCATTGGCGGCGCCCGGCTGCGCGAGCCCCGACAGGTCGCCCTTCACGTCGGCCATCACGACCGGGACCCCGGCCGTCGACAACTGCTCGGCGATGACCTGCAGCGTCTTGGTCTTACCGGTACCGGTCGCACCGGCGATGAGGCCGTGCCGGTTGATGGTGGCCAGCGGAATCTTGACCTGAGCACCGGCATCGACGGTCCCGTCGACGACGACCGCGCCCAGGTTCAGCGCTTGGCCGGTGACGGCGTAACCAGCGGCGATCTGCTGCGCGGGGGATGCACTCGAGTCAGTCGTCATGCGCCTGACCCTACTTCGTCAGGTCACAGGTGGCCGGGTATGGACACCCCGTTGAGCGCCTGGGAATAGTCTGGAACACCGTGCGTGACGAACTGGTATGGATCGACTGCGAGATGACGGGGCTGGATCTCAAGTCCGACCGACTCATCGAGATCGCGGCATTGGTCACCGACAGCGACCTGAACGTGCTCGGCGAGGGCGTCGACGTGGTGATCCACACCGACGACGCCGCACTCGACGGCATGGCCGATGTGGTGATGAAGATGCACACCCGCTCGGGCCTGATCAACGAGGTGCGGACCTCCACGGTCACCCTCGAAGAGGCCGAGCAGATGGTGCTGGACTACATCCGCGGCCACATCGGGCAGGCGAAAACCGCTCCCCTGGCCGGTAATTCGATCGCCACCGACCGCGGCTTCATCGCCCGCGACATGCCTCGCCTCGACGACTTCCTGCACTACCGGATGATCGACGTCAGCTCGATCAAGGAGCTGTGCCGCCGCTGGTACCCGCGCATCTATTTCGGGCAGCCCGACAAGGGGCTGGCGCACCGCGCCCTCGCCGACATCCACGAATCCATCCGCGAGTTGAAGTACTACCGCGGCACCGCGTTCGTACCCGCTCCCGGCCCGTCTACCAGCGAAATCGCGGCTGTCGCCGGCGAGCTGGGCCCGCCGACGAACGACGCCGTGGAGACCGATTCGGCTTAGCGGGCCTAAGCGGTTAGTATCTACGACGCTGCTTCTGAGAAGCGGCGATGGTGGCTGTAGTTCAGCTGGTAGAGCACCAGGTTGTGATCCTGGGTGTCGCGGGTTCGAGTCCCGTCAGCCACCCCGAGGTAGAACATCGCCTCACCTGCACGTAGCGGGTGAGGCGATGTTTGTTTTCCGGGGGTTGCGCGCCCGGCTGGCACAGTGGTGCACGTGGGTGATGCGATCGAGTTGCGAGCGTCCTGCCTCGAAGGGCCTCGAGTTCGCCTTCGCAAGGCGCGCGACGAGGACGCCGAGGGCCTGATCGAAACGCAGACCGACAAGCGGGTGCGCCGGTACCTGGGCGGACCGCGACCTGTCGGCGAAGTGCGCGCCGTGCTCGAAGGGGTCGGCGCGGCAACGCTATTGGCAGCCCCCGGCTGCTACATCGCGACCGCCAGGGATTCCGACGACATGCTGGGCACGGTGACATTGAGCCGCCGTCGCAACGACGTTCCCGGCCATCTGGACCCCGATGGCGACGAACTCGAGCTGAGCTACGTCTTCCGGCCGCATGCGTGGGGTCAGGGCTATGCGAGCGAAGCTACGCGGCTACTGCTGGAGTACGCGGCCGGCGAGCTGGACGATCAACCTGTCCTGGTCATCACCCAGACCGCCAACCGCGCCTCGCTCCGTCTGGCCGAGCGCCTCGGGTTCAATGTCGTCGCGACGTTCGAGCAGTACGACGCCGAACAGGCGCTGGCGACAGCTCAGCTGGCCGCGTTCCTTCGCACCGACGCCCTTCGCGCCGACTCCTAGGGTCAGCCGGGCACCTGATCCAGGAAGCCGTGCACCGACTGGATGCGGCCGTCGGCGTCCGTCGCCAGCACGTCGAACCCGATGATCGGCGGCTGCTCCCCCGCCGGCCCCAGGCCCCACTGGAAGCGGGCCTGATTGTGGTGGCTGTCCGGGCCGCTGACGAGCGAGAAGACGAAACCGGGGAATTGGGTGTGGACCGCGCCGATCACCTCGGAGATGGCGTCGTGACCCGTGACGTCCGCCATCGGATCGGTGTACGACGCCTCGGATGCCCAGTGGTCGTCGAGCAGCGCCTTCCGTTCGATCGGATCGGTGGCGTTCCACGTCTTCAGGTAGGCGGTGACGATGTCGTTCATGCTGACCTCTTTCGTGTCGGGGTGGTCAGCTCAAAGCTTGGCCGCCAAATCGAGGCAAGTCGATTACTTGGCAGGTAATGATGTTGTGCCGCTTGGGTTTTCGGCGACACCGCCACCATTGGCGTCGCCAAGCCGGCGTTGACGCTGCGGCGATGGCGTAGAGCCGGCCCCGCAAACGACGAAAGCCCCCTCCCGAAGGAGGGGGCTTTCGCATCTGTGCGCCGTCAGGGTTTCGAACCCCGGACCCGCTGATTAAGAGTCAGCTGCTCTACCAACTGAGCTAACGGCGCGCGAGAGAGACCTTAACAGCCCGATGGCCGCAGGGTGAAATCGTATGGTCAGCGGGGTTTCCGGGCCCCGATCGCGGGTATCCCCACGGGGTCGGACGGCCCGATGGACCCTCCACGCAGCCCTGGAGGTGTCCAACATCACACGCGATGGACTCGCCGCCCACCTGCGCACCACCAGAGCCGGCCGAAACCCGCACCACCACAGCGAATCCCGGCCGAACAGTAGCCACTGCACACCTGTCAAGGTCCTGTATCCACACACGATCGTCAATAGCGGCTCGATGCCAAAATCCGTCAGAAATCACATAGACCTGCAATTTTGTGACGAGCCGCCGAAAAACAAAGTTAGCTGAAACCACGTATGATGGTGTAGAAATGTAAGTGACGATGACTGAAGGGAGTTAGCTGATGACACCCATCGCCGGTGCGACCTACGCGGCGCCGAGCGCCGACGTGGCGGCAGCAGCCGACGGCACCCCGGTCATCGTCCATAACTGCACCCGGCTGGGCCGGGTCGCGAATCCCCCGCGCAGCTGGCTGCCAGGCTGGCTGACGCCGCGGCGCGGGAACTAGAAAGTCGCGTTATCCGCGAATCTTGCGGATAACCACCACCAGCACCACAACGCCGAGTCCGGCGAACGTTGCGATGACCGCGGGCTTGGACGCGATCGCGATGGCCTTGGCCTTGGCGTCGTCGGCCAGTCGCTGGGGGTTCGCCCGCTCCGCGAGGGCGTCCACCGTCAACGCCAACTGATCGCGTGCACGATCGATTTCCTGCTTGATCTCGTCAGGATTCCGGTCAGCCACTTCAGCCCTCCAGCTCGCGTTGCTCCTTGGCGCTCTACCCTAGAGCAGCTTGCCGCAACAGCAACGCCTGGCCGACAGAAGGGACCTCCCGGTGGCACCGACCCCGCGACTCGAAGTGGGCGACAAAGCCCCCGCATTCAGCCTGCCCGACGCCGACGGCAACACCGTGAAGCTGTCGGACTACAAGGGCCGCAAGGTCATCGTGTACTTCTACCCCGCGGCCTCGACGCCGGGCTGCACCAAGCAGGCCTGCGATTTCCGCGACAGCCTGGCCGAACTCAACGAGGCCGGGCTCGACGTCATCGGCATCTCGCCCGACAAGCCCGAGAAGCTCGCCAAGTTCCGCGACAACGAGGGCCTGACGTTCCCGCTGCTATCGGACCCCGACCGCAAGGTGCTCACCGCCTACGGCGCCTTCGGTGAGAAGACGATGTACGGCAAGACCGTGCAGGGCGTCATCCGCTCGACGTTCCTCGTGGACGAGAAGGGCAACATCGAGGTCGCGCAGTACAACGTCAAGGCCACGGGCCACGTGGCCAAGCTGCGACGGGACCTGTCGGTCTGACAGCCGCGCCGTCGACGGTGCCCGGCTGAACGAGCCGAGCCGGGCACCGCATGGCGGCCCGCCCAACCACGCGTGACAGCTGCGTGGCCATTCGGCCAATCGTTGTCTCCACCGGCGCTCTGCAATCAGCCGCAGATACGTTCAGGTGCAAGACTTTTGGCGTGACGCACAACATCCACATCCGCACCGTCGACAGCAGCATTCGCTACCCGCACGCGCTGAGCTATGGCGAAAAGGACCAGATTCTCTGGGTCCAGATCGGCGAAGACGCCGACCATTCGGACACCATCTACTTCAGCCCGTCCTACTGGCAGCAGTACTCCGTCGACCCCCACAGTGAAGACCCGCTCGATCTGGAATTCGACGAGGACGACGAGGAAGACGACGAGGACGACGAGTAGAACCCCGGCGCCGGGGTACGGCGTTTCGTACCCCGGCCACACCGGATAGACCGGGGCGCCGGCTTCGACCACCCCGGCGTCGCGCTCTGGCACACTCGACCCGTGGCCGCGCCCGACGTCCGTTTCCGCCGCCTCGCCGAGCAGGTGGCCGACGAGTTGCGCCGGCGCATCCTCAGCGGTGACCTCCCCGACGGCAGCGTGCTGCCCACGGAGGACGAGCTGCTCACCGAGTTTCCGATCAGCAAGCCCTCACTGCGCGAGGCCATCCGAATCCTGGACGCCGAAGGGCTGCTCAGCGTGCGACGCGGCAAGCTCGGCGGCTCGGTGGTGCACCGGCCGAGCGCGAGCAACGTGGCCTACACCATGGGTTTGGTGCTCGGCGCGAACCAGGTGAGCCTCGGCGACGTCGGCTCCGCGCTGCAGCAGGTGGAGCCGGCCTGCGCGGCGTTGTGCGCGCAGCGTTCCGACCGCAAGACCGCGGTGGTGCCGGTCCTTCGGCAGATCCACGCCGAGTCGGTCGAGTCGGTCGAGGATCTGGTGGCAGTGACCTCCGCGAGCCGGCGCTTCCACGAGGCGCTGGTGCAGCACTGCGGCAACGAGACCATGATCATCCTCGCCGGTGCCCTGGAGAAGCTGTGGTCGTCGCACGAGCTGAACTGGTCACGGCAGTTCACCGACCATGCCGGCATTCCGGTCGACGAGCGCCGGGCCGCGCTGGAGGATCACCGCACCCTTATCGACGCTATCGAAGCCGGCGACGCCGAACGCGCGCGGGAATTGGCCGCGACGCATCTGCTCGACGCCCAGCACTACCCGGGTTCGGCCGGTGTGGTCGACCCGGCGATGGTGCGCACCCGCACGCGATCTTCGTGAATCCTTGACAATGTGCGCGCTTATTTTCATATGATTTGAAGATGCGGCCTGCGGAGGCGACCACGATGGACATGGCGGTCACGAGTTCGCCGGCATTCACCGCCAAGGACGTCGCGCGCTTCCATGCCAATGGCTGGTGGACCGACTCCACGATCTCGGATGCCGTACGCGCCAACGCCGCTCGCACCCCGGATCGCGTCGCATATGTTGATCACCCGGACCGGTCGCTGACCTGGCGTGAATTTGATACCGCGGCAACCACTTTGGCCGGTCAGCTGGCCGGCGCGGGCGTGCGCCCCGGGGACCGGATCGCGGTGTGGCATGGCGACACCACGGCGATCCACGTGCTGTTCGTCGCCATCGAGCGCTGTGGTGCGGTGGTCGTCGGCGTCGGAGCACGCGCCGGAATCCGCGAAGTGACAGCCATCCTGCAGAGCGCCGAACCCCGACTGCTGGTCACCGACCCCCCGCGGCAGGCGCAGGCGAACACCGTGGCCGGCGCCATCGGATGTCCGCTACTGACGCTCGATGAACTGTCCGTCGGTACGGACTCCACGGACCTGAGCCCCGAGGCCCAACTGGGCGCCGACGACGTCTTCCTCATCAACTCGACGTCGGGCACCACCGGGCTACCGAAATGCGTCGTGCACACCCAGAACCGTTGGTATTACTTCCATCAGCAAGCGGTCGCCAACGGCCTGCTGACGTCCGACGACGTGTTCCTACCCGTCATCCCGACCCCGTTCGGCTTCGGGCTGTGGACCACCCACATCACCCCGATTCTGTTGGGCACCACCAACGTCCTGCTGGACCGGTTCACCGTCGCCGCGGCGTGCGCGGCCATCGAACAGCACAAGGTCACCGTGTTGTGTTGTGTCAGCACACAATTGACCATGATCATGGCCGACCCGGTGGCCCGCGAGTACGACCTGAGCTCGCTGCGGGTGGTGTTCACCGGCGGCGAGGCCCTGCCGTACCGGCCCGCACACGAGTTCGAAAAGCTGACCGGCGCAACGATTCTGCAGTTCTACGGCTCCAACGAGACGGGCCTACTCAGCGGCACCACGGTGCACGACTCGCTCGAGCACCGGCTGCGCACCGGCGGCCGGATAGTCGCCGATATGGCCGTCCGCCTCTTCGACGGGGACACCGACGTCACCGACACCGGCCGGGGCCAGCCCGCCTGCCGCGGCCCGGCCACCAGTCTCGGCTACCTGGGCGGCACCGACCACGACAAACTCTTCACCGCCGACGGCTGGATGCGGATGGGAGACATCTGCGAAATCGACGCCGACGGCTACCTGCGGGTGACGGGCCGCACGTCCGACTTCATCGTGCGCGGCGGCAAGAACATCAGCGCGGCCCAGGTCGAGGACGTCGTGATGACGCACCCCGCGGTCGGTCTGGCCGCCGCGGTCGCCATGCCTGATCCGGTGTTCGGCGAAAAGGTCTGCGTCTACGTCGAACTGATCGGCGCGGCGGCACTGGAGCTCGCCGAGCTGTGCACGCACCTGCTCGCGCAGGACGTTTCGAAGGAACTGCTGCCCGAGCGGCTGATCGTGGTCGACGAACTCCCCCGATCCTCGGGCGGCAAGGTCGCCAAAGGCCAACTCCGCGAAGATATCCGCGCCCGGATGGGAGACGGTCATGACCGCAGCTGAAAAGCCCCGCCGCGGCGGACTTGAAGTCTGGGCGCCGGCGGTGACACCACCGATCGGCGTCGACCTCACCGACGAACGGGCCATGGCCATCGCGTTCCGGCACCTCGCGACCATCGGCTTCGCCGAGAATCTGGCGGGGCACATCACCTGGCAGCCCGACGGCCGGACCGACATGTACGTCAACCCGTGGGGCCTGTGGTGGCAGGAGGTCACCGCCTCCGACATCTGCGTCGTCGACGAGGACGCCCGCGTACAGCGGGGCCGCTGGGACGTCACCCCGGCCATCCACATCCACACCGAGCTGCACCGCGCCCGCCCCGACGCCCGCGTCGTCATCCACAACCACCCCTACTACGTGTGCGTGCTGGCGGCATTGGGCCGGCTGCCGGAGCTGGTACATCAGACCGGATCGCTGTTCCTGGACGACCTCTGCCTCGTCGACGAATACGACGGCGAGGTCGACAGCCCTTCCCGCGCAGCCGAATTGGCGGCCCGGATCGGCTCGGCGAACACGACCATCCTGGCCAACCACGGCGTCATCGCCACGGGCCGCAACCTCGCCGAGGCGGTGTACCGCGCGGCCTCGATCGAGCGGGTCTGCAAGCTGGCCTACGACGTACTGCTGACGGGCCTGAAGCCGAGTGAGATGAAGTGGTCCGACATGGTCGGCATGAAGTCCTCCCTGATCGAGCGCGCGGCCGACGTGTACTGGGCCGGCGCTGCCCGCCTGACCATCAAATCCGATCCGTCCGTTCTCCAGTAAAGGCGTTGGTACGACATGAAATCCATCGACGATCTGGCCGCCAACCTCGATTTCACCGTCGCGAAGACGGGCGCGGACCGTACCGTCACCCTGCTGCCCGACCCGCCGCGTGCTCCGCGCCGCTACACCGTGATCTCGGTCGACGACCACATCGTCGAGCCGCCCGACACCTTCACCGGGCGACTGCCGAGCAAGTTCGCCGACCGGGCTCCGCGGGTCGTCGACAACGCGGGCGGCGGCCAGACCTGGGTGTACGACGGCCAGGAACTACCCAACGTCGGGTTCAATGCCGTGGTCGGCCGTCCGGTGTCCGAGTACGGCTTCGAGCCGGTCCGATTTGACGAGATGCGCCGGGGCGCATGGGATATCCACGAACGCGTGCGGGACATGGACCTCAACGGTGTGTACGCGTCGCTGAACTTCCCGTCGTTCCTGCCGGGATTCGCCGGCCAGCGCCTGCAGCAGGTCACCACCGACCGCGACCTGGCGATGGCCTCGGTGCGGGCCTGGAACGACTGGCACTTCGACGTGTGGGCCGGCTCGTACCCGGACCGGATCATCCCCTGTCAGCTGCCGTGGCTACTGGACCCTGAAGTGGGCGCCAAGATGATCTACGAGAACGCCGAACGTGGTTTCCACGCCATGACTTTCAGCGAGAACCCGGCGATGCTGGGCCTGCCGACGATCCACTCGGGCTACTGGGACCCGATGATGGCGGCCTGCGCCGACACCGGCACGGTCGTCAACCTGCACATCGGGTCGTCGGGCTCCTCCCCCTCCACCACGCCGGACGCGCCGCCGGACGTGCAGGGCGTGCTGTTCTTCGCCTACGCCATCTCGGCGGCCGTCGACTGGCTGTATTCCGGTCTGCCCAGCCGGTTTCCCGATCTCAAGATCTGCCTGTCCGAGGGCGGTATCGGCTGGGTCGCCGGGTTACTGGACCGGCTCGACCACATGCTCAGCTACCACTCCATGTACGGCACCTGGGAACGGATCGGTGAAAAGCTCACCCCCGCCGAGGTTTTCACCCGCAACTTCTGGTTCTGCGCGGTGGAGGACCAATCGTCGTTCGTGCAGCGCGACCGCATCGGCGTCGACAACATCATGCTGGAAGCCGACTACCCGCATTGCGACTCGACCTGGCCGCACACACAGGCGACCATCCACGAGGAGATCGGTGACCTGCCCGCAGACGTCATTCGAAAGATCACCTGGGAGAACGCCTCTCGGCTCTACCAGCACCCGGTGCCCGAGTCGGTTCAGCGAGATCCCGAGTCGTTCTAGCGCCGATGCCGAGCGTGGGGGTTTACGCGGAGATCTGACGGATTTTCCACGTAAACCCCCACGCTCGATGCACTAACGCCCGAGGGCGCCCAACAGCAGCGCCTCGGAGATCGCCGCTTTCTCGAGCACGCCCAGGTGCAGGCTCTCGTTGATGCTGTGCGCCTGCGTGCCGGGGTCCTCGACGCCCGTCACCAGAATCGTTGCGTCGGGGAAGGTCTCGGCGAACTCGGCGATGAACGGGATCGACCCGCCCATCCCCATGTCCACCGGGGCAACACCCCACGCCTGTGTGAAGGCCGACCGCGCCGCGTCGTACACCGGGCCGCTGGCGTCGATGGCATACGGCTGGCCGACGTCACCCGGCGTCACGGTGACCTTGGCGCCCCAGGGCGCGTGGCTCTCCAGGTGCCGGGTCAGCGCGGCCAGATGCGCCAGCGCGTCCCCACCTGGAGCGACGCGCATGCTGACCTTGGCCCGCGCCCGCGGTATCAGTGTGTTCGACGCTTTGGCGATCGACGTGGTGTCGATGCCGATGACGGTGATGGCCGGCTTGGCCCAAAGTCGTTGCACCACAGAGCCGGAACCGATCTGCTGCACGCCGTCGAGCATGCCGGTCTCGGTGGCGACCCAGTCCGGGCCCCGGTCGACGTCGGCGGCGGTGCCCTCGTACAACCCTTCGACCGCGACGTTGCCGTCGTCGTCATGCAAGGTGGCCAACAACCGCACCAGGGCACTCAGCGCATCGGGCACCACGCCGCCCCAGATGCCCGAGTGCAGCCCATGATCCAGCGTCGCCACCTCGACCACGCAGTCGACCAGCCCGCGCAGTGACACCGTCAACGCCGGCATCTCGGTGCTCCAGTTGTCCGAGTCGGCGATGACGATGACGTCGGCGGCCAGCAGGTCGCGATGCGCGGCCAGTAGGGCGCCGAGCGACGGCGAGCCCGATTCCTCTTCGCCCTCAACGAAAACCGTCACGCCGACGGGCGGGGTGCCGCCGTGGGCCCGCATGGCAGCCAGGTGGACGGCGATACCGGCCTTGTCGTCGGCACTGCCCCGGCCATAGAGCCGGCCGTCGCGCTCGGTGGGTTCGAACGGCTCGGAGTCCCACTGTGCCGCGTCGCCCTCGGGCTGCACGTCGTGGTGCGCGTAGAGCAGCACGGTCGGGGCTCCTTCTGGCGCCGGATGACGTGCGATGACGGCCGGCGCCCCGCCCTCGTGGACGATGTGCACCTCACCGAAGCCCGCCTCGGACAACAGCTTTGCGGTCAGCGCGGCGCTGCGGTGCACCTCGGCGTGCCGGGCCGGGTCGGCCCAGACGGACTGGATACGGACCAGCTCCTCGAGGTCGGCACGCACCGACGGCAGGACGTCCCGCACACGTTCGACAAGATCAGCCATGCCGTCGAGCGTAGTGCGCCGGTCGTCTGCCCGGCGTATCGTCACCGCATGCCGTCGATGGGACATCTGCTGGCGTTCGGGTTGATCTCGCTGCTGGTCATCGTGATCCCCGGGCCGAGTGTTCTGTTCACCGTCGGCCGGGCGCTGACCGTCGGCCGTCGCCAGGCGTTGTTGACGGTGGCGGGTAACGCGATGGGCGCCTACGTCCAGATCCTTGCGGTGGCCCTGGGTGCCGGTGCCCTCATCCTGGCCTCGTCGCTCGCGTTCAGCGTCATCAAGTTCGTCGGCGCGGCGTACCTGATCTACCTTGGCGTCCAAGCCATCCGGCATCGACATGGCCTCGGCGAGGTGCTCACCGGCGGCGCATCCGCCAAGCGGCCGAGCCGCGTCCTGGCCGACGGTTTCGTCGTCGGGATGACCAATCCCAAGACCATCGTGTTCTTCGTCGCGGCGCTGCCGCAGGTGGTCGACACCGCCGCGGGCAACGTGGCGGCCCAGATGCTCATGTTGGGTGTCGTGTTCCTGGCCATTGCCGTGGTCTCGGACAGCGTGTGGGCGCTGGCGGCCGGACTGGCCCGGGACTGGTTCGCGCAGTCCCCGCGCCGCTTCGCCGCCATCGGTGGCGCCGGCGGGCTGGCCATGGTCGGCCTGGGCGTCAGCCTTGCCGTCACCGGCCGCAAAGACTGAACAGACGTTGATGCCCCCGACACCGAAGTGTCGGGGGCATCAATGTCTGAAAAACTAGTCCTGCTCGAGGACCGCGACCGCCGCCGCGGTGTCGCCTTCGTGGGTCAGCGACACGTGGATGGCCACGCCCTTGAGGTGCTCGGCGATCTCGCCGGACAGCCGCACCTTGGGCCGGCCCCACATGTCGGTGACGACCTCGATGTCGCGGTGGATGCCCTCGGGCAGCACCGGGCGCTTCGAGAACCGCGAGCCCGACCACGCCTTGATCACGGCCTCCTTGGCCGCCCAGCGGGCCGCCAGGTGCCGTGCCGCCGACGAACTCTTGTCGGCGGCGTCACGGCGCTCCCCTGGGGTGAACGTCTCCGCGAAGACGGTGCCCGGCTGGTCGACCTGCTCGGCGAAATCCGGAATCGAGACCAGGTCGATGCCCACACCCAGGATGCTCATGGGCAACAACCTAGCGGACCCAATCCCGATACCTCAGAAGGCCTCACGAGCGGGCGTACCACCCGTCCTCGCCCAGGCGCGCATCGGCGTCGAGCAGCATGTCGGCTTCCTGACGCTTCTCCGGCGCATCGTGGTTGAAGCGACGGTCGGCCGGCTTCTCGTACAGCGGGCGCCCACCGGCGATCGCCGACGCCAACCGGTGCTGACCGGCCAGGACCCGCTCACCGGCACGGCGGAGGTAGTCCTCGCGCTCGGCCGGATCGAGAGCCGCCACCAGCGCCTGCGGGTGCACCAGGGCGATGAGGCCCGACACGTGACCGAAGCCGAGGCTGGTCACCAGACCGGCCTTGATCGGCAGGCGGTCGCCGAACTTCAGCGTCTCGCGGACCCACACGAAGTGCTGTGCGTTGGACAGCTCGTCGTCGACGCAGTCCAGGCTGCGGTTCGGCGGGATGACGCCGTCGCGCAGAATCTGGCACAGACCCAGCATCTGGAACGCCGCAGCGCCACCCTTGCTGTGTCCGGTCAGGCTCTTCTGGCTGACGATGAACAGCGGGTTGCCCGGGGACCGGCCCATCGAGGCGGCGAGCCGCTCGTGCAGCTCGGTCTCGTTGGGGTCGTTGGCCAGCGTCGAGGTGTCGTGCTTGGAGATCACCGCGATGTCGTCCGGGGTGACGCCCAGCTTGGCCAGGTCGCGCACCAGCTGCGACTGACGTCCACCACGGCCGGCACCCAGCGCACCCAGGCCCGGAGCCGGGATCGAGGTGTGCACACCGTCACCGAACGACGACACGTAGGCGACGACGGCCTGGATGGGCAGGCCCATCTTCACCGCGAGGTCACCACGGGCCAGCAGGACGGTGCCACCGCCCTGGCCTTCGACGAAGCCGAGGCGACGACGGTCGTTGGCACGCGAGAACTTCGAGTCGCTGATGCCGCGGGCCCGCATCATCGCGGTCTCGGCGGTGGCCGACATGTCGCCGAAGCCGATGATGGCTTCCAGCGTCAGGTCGTCGTAACCACCGGCGACCACGAATTCGGCCTTGCCCAAACGGATCTTGTCGACGCCCTCTTCGACCGACACCGCCGCGGTGGCGCACGCGCCCACCGGGTGGATCATCGCGCCGTAGCTACCGATGTACGACTGCACGACGTGACCGGCGAAGACGTTCGGCAGGACTTCCTGCAGGATGTCGTTCGGCTTGTTCCGGCCCAGCAGGTTGCCGTGGTACATGGTCTGCATCGAGGTCATGCCGCCCATACCGGTGCCCTGCGTGGAGGCCACGAGGCTCGGGTGCACCCAGCGCATCAGCTCTTCCGGCGAGAAGCCGGCCGACAGGAACGCGTCCACGGTGGTGACCAGGTTCCACAGCGCCAGGCGGTCGATCGAGCTGGCCATGTCCGGCGTGACGCCGTAGACCTGCGGGTCGAAGCCGGTCGGCACCTGGGCGCCGACGGTCCGCGACAGCTTGACCTTGCGCGGCACGCGGATCTCGGTACCGGCCTTGCGGGTGACCTGCCAGTCGCTGCTGTCCGGCACCGGCGCGATGACGGTGTGCTCCGGATCGAACTGGTGGAACGCCCGGGCGTCGGCCTCGGCGGACACGACGAAGGAGAAGTCCTTGTCGAGGAACACCGAAACCAGCAGCGGCGCAGCGTGATCGGGGTCGATAGCGCCGTCGTCCACCCACTCGCGGATGCCGACGCGCTCCAGCACGATGTCGTGGTAGCGCTCGACCAGCTCGGACTCGTCGACCAGCTCACCGGTGTTGGTGTCGTACCAGCCCGGCTTCGGGTCGTCTTCCCACTTGACCAGACCGGTGGTCCAGGCCAGCTCCAGGACGCCCGCGGCCGACAGCTCGCCGGAGACCTCCATCTCGAAGCGGGTGCGCGACGAGCCGTACGGGCCGAGTTCGGCACCGGACACCAGCACGACCATGTCGGCCGGGTCGATGTCGAGGTCGGCCCACTCCGGAGCCGGCGCGGCCTGGTAGCCCCGCGGCGGCGAGGGCAGCGCCGAGATGGTGCCTTCGAGGTCCTCCTCGTCGACAGCAGCTTCGGCCACCATCTCCTCGCGGGCCTTGGCGGCCAGCTCGGCCATGTCGAGCTCGATGTCGCCGAGGCCACCGGTCAGGTCGACCTGGATGGGCTCACGGGCGGCCGACACCTTGGCGTCGATGCTGCACAGGTTCAGCAGCATGGAAGCCATCTCGTCGGTGGTGTACGTGATGACACCGGCTTCCTCGACAGCACCGACGATGGCGTCGTTGTGGCCCATCAGGCCGGTGCCCTTGGTCCAGCCGATCAGCGCGTGCGCCAGCGAAACTCGCTGCGACCACGAGGTTTCCGCCTTCCAGCGGGCGACGACCGCGTCGAGCGCAGCCTTCGACTCGCCGTAGGCGCCGTCGCCACCGAACATGCCGCGGTTTGGCGAACCCGGCAGCACCACGTGCAGACGCGACGCGATGTCACGCTCGGAGCCGATGTGCGAGAGCCCACCGATGAGCCGCTGCACGGCCCACAGCAGGACCTTCATCTCCATCTCGGCACGGGAGCCGGCCTCCGACAGGTCCCCGGCGACGCGCGGTGCGGCGAACGGGAACAGCAGCGTCGGGGTCTGCGCGTCCTTGAGGTGGATGGCCTTGGGGCCGAGGTTCTCGACCTGCTCGTTGCCGACCCACTCGACCAGCGCGTCAATGTCGCTGTAGGAGGCCATGTTTGCGGGCACGACCCACAACTGGGCACCGAAGCGGGCGTTGTCGCGGTACAGCGTCCGGTAGAACGCCAACCGGTCGTCGTCCAGCTTGGACGTGGTCGCGATGACCGAGGCGCCACCGGCGAGCAGCTGGCCCACCACGGACGACGCGATCGAGCCCTTGGAGGCACCGGTGACGACCGCGACCTCGTTGGCGTAGCGGCCCTTCTCCGGGTTCTCCGCACCGGCGGCCGCGCGGCCGTACAGCGCGGCGTGGAGGGTGCGGCCGGCGGCGAGCGCCTTGCCCTGCCACCAGCTGGCCTGCGTGGCCACCACGTGCCCGGCACCTTCGAAGCTCTCGGAGAGCTTGGCCCAGTCGCGGTTGACGTCGTCCTCTTCGAGCAGCCAGATGCGTGCCAGGTCCTCACGGGCGCTGGCCCAGCGGTCGTCGAACAGCACGGCCTTGCGGGCGTCGAACGACGGAGCCACCAAACGCGGCCAGTCCGAACCCAATTCGGCGGTCACGAGGTCGATCAGCTCGGAGTCGGTGGCGTCCGGCGCGGACACCGGCGTCTGCAGACCCAGCTCGCCCAGGATCAACCGGGCGGCGCCGGCCAGCACACCGTTGGGGCCGGTGACCTTCTCGGCGAACTCGTTGAGCGCGGCCGAGTCGACCACACCGCCACCGGCACCGCCGGCGGACGGCAGTGACACGGCGATGCCCTTACGGGCGGCCACGGCGGCGACGGCCGCGTCGATGACCTTGTCGACGGCGCCGGCGTCGGCCAGTGCACCGGAGTGCAGGCCGCCCATCTCGCCGCCACGGACGCTGCTGCCCTCACGGGTGCCCAGCGCGACCTCGGCGGTGACGTGCTTGGCCCAGCCGGGGCCCAGTTCCCAGGCCTTGCTGACACGCTCGGCGATGTACGCCGGACGCTTGCCCGAGGGGCCGAGCACCGTGCGCAGCTGGTCGTTGATCGCGTCGGAGAGAACGGGACCGAACGGCTTGTAGGTACGGGCCAGCTTGGTGACCTGTCCCTTCAGGCCGGCCAGGTCGGCTTCCGCGGCACCGTCGATGGCGCCGAGGTTCAGCTCCGAACCGAGGTCGACGAGCAGCTGGTTGCGTCGCGACGACGCACCGTCGGTGATGGACTCGATTGAGTCCAGCGGCTCGATCTGGTCGATGCGCATCTTGGCCGACAGCGCGATGAGCGCCATGGTGGCGTCGGCGGCGTCGTAGGTGATGTCGTCCGGACGGGGGCCACCAGCGGGCGCCGCCGGAGCGGCGGCCGGAACCGGTGCTGCCGCAACAGCTTCCGCGGGAGCCTCCGCAGCTGCAGCAGGAGCGGCAGGAGCCTCGTCCTCGGGCTCCGGGTCGGTGTCCGTCGCGAACAGCACCGCGGCGTCGCGCTCGACGTTGAGGATCTCGGTGGTGTTGTGCGAGTACTCCGGGAGCTTCAGCGTGTTGGTGGCCAGGCCGGCAACCGTCGGCATGGTCTTCACACCGACCTCGACGAACCGCTCGACCCCGAGGCCGCCGGCGGCTTCCTCGATGAACAGCAGGTCCTGCGTCTCGATCCAGCGCACCGGGCTGGCGAACTGCCAGGCCAGGAGCTCCATGACGACCTTGCGCATCAGCTCGGACGGCTTCTCGTTACGCCAGGTGTCGTAGTCGGCGAGGATCTCGTCGAGAGGCTCGGCCGGGACCAGGTCGCGGATCTCCTGGATGAAGTCCTTGTCCAGCGTGAAGGGCCGCGGCACCAGGTTCGGGATGTACTTGCCGACCAGCAGCTCCGGGTCCTGCCCGTGCGGCATGACGCGGTCCAGCGCGCGGCGGAAGTCGGCGACGCCGACCCGCAGCACCTCGGAGTGGAACGGCACGTCGATACCGGGGACAAGGATGAACGAGCGCTTGCCACCGGTGATTTCGCGACGACGCTCGATCTCGGCCTCCAGGGCCTCGAGGCCGCGGACGGTACCGGCGATCGCGTACTGCGAACCACGCAGGTTGAAGTTCACGATCTGCAGGAACTCACCGGTCTCCTCGGCGATACCCGCGACGAAGTCGGTGACGTCGTTGTCGTCGAGGTCGATCTGCGACGGCCGGATGGCGGCCAGGCGGTAGTCCGAGCGGCCCTTGGCGTCACGCGGGACGATGTCGTGCATCTTGCTGCCGCGGTGGAACACGACCTCGAGCAGCGCCTCGAGCTCGTACACGCCGGACACGCACGCCAGCGCCGTGTACTCACCGACGGAGTGGCCGCAGGCGATGGCGCCCTCGACGAACGCACCCTGCTCGCGCATCTCGGCCACCTGGGCGGCCGCGACGGTGGCCATGGCCACCTGGGTGAACTGCGTCAGGAACAGCACGCCGTCCGGGTGGTGGTAGTGCACGCCGCTGGCGATGATGCTGGTCGGGTTGTCCCGGACCACGTGCAGCACCGAGAAGCCCAGGGTTTCGCGGGTGAACTTGTCCGCGGAGTCCCAGATCTTGCGGGCGGCCTTGGAGCGGGCGCGGACCTCCATGCCCATGCCCTTGTGCTGGATGCCCTGGCCCGGGAAGGCGTAGACGGTCTTGGGCGCGGCCAGCTGAGCCGACGCGGCCATCACCAGTTCGCCGCCGACCTTCGCGGTGACCTCGATGATCTCGGCGCCGCGGTCGATGCCGACGCGGTCGACGCGGAACTCGATCTCGTCGCCCGGCAGCACCATGCCCAGGAAGCGCGAGGTCCAGCCGACCAGGCGGGCCGGCGGGGTGGCGCGGCCGTCGGTGGCGGTGACCACGTGCTGGGCGGCGGCGGACAGCCACATGCCGTGCACGATGGGCGATTTCAGGCCGGCCAGCAGTGCGGCGGCGCGGTCGGTGTGGATCGGGTTGTGGTCACCCGACACCACGGCGAAGGCGCTCATGTCGACCGGCGCGGTGACGGTGACGTCGCGGCGACGGCGGCGCGGCGTCTCGGTGGCGTTGTCGGTGATGGCACCGCCGGCGCGGACCGGGTCGGTCAGCTCGGCGGCACCGCTGCGGCCACGGATCGCGAAGCGCTCTTCGAGGCGCGCCAGCTCGGTGCCCTCGGCGTCGGTGATGCTGACCGAGACCGGGACCACGCGGCCGACCTCGGTGTCGACCGCGGCGGAAGCCGTTGCGGTGACGGTCAATTCGGCCTTCTCGGCCGGCATCGGGGCCAGCAGGTGCGCGGCGTGGTCCAGGTGGACCAGGCTCAGCAGACCTTCGACGACCGGGATGCCGTCGGCGGTGACGGCCGCGCCGATGACCGAGAACACGGCCGGCCAGCAGCGGCCGACGAGGGCGTCGGGCACCAGGGTCAGGCCCGGCGCCAGCGGGGCGCCGAAGGTGGCGGTGACGCCGGTGTGGTCGGCGACCTCTTCGGGGTCCCAGTCGGCGGTGACGGTGGCGACGTTGTCGGTGACGGTCGGCAGCGCGTCGACGCCGTCGGCACCCGCGGCGATGGCGAGCACGGCGCGCATGGCGGCCGAGGCGTCCTCGGTGGTGACGACGGGCATGCCGCCGTTGACGGTGGCGGCCGGCAGCGTGAAGCGGATCGCGATCCAGATGTCCGACAGCGGGACGTTCAGGACGACACCGTCACCGTCGAGCTCCAGCCGGGAGCCGGTGGAAGGGTGTGTCGCCGAACGGTTTTCGTTGACCTGCCACTCGCTCGGGGCGCCGATGCGGTGCACCGGGTTGATGGCGGTGCGGCCTGCCCACAGCACGTCGGGCGAGTCGAGGACGACGGCCAGCGGGCCGGTGACGTCGGCACGCGCCTGGCGGCGCGAGACGACCGGAACGGGCTTGACGCCGGCGGCCAGCACCTCGTCGATGGCGGCCTGCTCGAAGCGGTCCAGCAGCTCACCGACGGGCTCGTCGACGCGCGTGATGCCGGCGACGGCTGCGGTGCCGGGGATGACGCAGACCTGGTCGGCGTCGTAGCGGGCGTCGTGGGCCTGCCACAGCGAGTCGCTGCGCCACCAGCGGCGCACGTCCTTGTCGATGACCGGGACGAAGTTGACGGGCTTGCCCAGCGTCTTGCACAGCGTGACGAAGAACGGGACGTCCGCCGGGTGCAGGCGCAGGGTCTCGGCCTCGGGGTACCGGGCCAGCAGCTCGGCGATGGCGCGCTGCGGATCCTCCAGCAGCGCTTCACCTTCCGCGGTGGCCGGGAACAGCGTCTCGATGCGACCGGCGTCGGCCGGGTTCAGGCGGGCCTCGGCGCGCTGCAGCATCTCCTCGAAGCGGTCGCGCCAGGTGATGTCGAGCCACGGCGAGTGGTCGCGCTTGGTGTCGGCGGTGCTGCTGCCGTCGCCGATCGCGAGCTCGACGTAGCGCTGCAGCCACTGCTGGTAGGTCATGTCCGCGACGTCACCGAAGTACGGCTTGGCGGTGTTGGCCATGGCGGCGATGATCTCGTCGCGGCGCTCGGCGACGGCGTCGGCGTCACCGGCGACCTCGTCGAGCAGGCGGCCGCACCGCGACGCGGTGTTGTCGATCTCGTGGATGTCCGCACCCAGCTGGCTGCGGCCGGAAGCCATGCCGCCCTGGGCCTTACCGGCGCCGACCCACTGATCGGTGCCCTTGGTGTCGACCAGGAGCTGCTTGACCTGAGGCGAGGTGGTGGCCTCGAGGGTGGCCATGGCGGCGGTGCCGACCAGGATGCCGTCGACCGGCATCAGCGGGAAGCCGTAGGTCTCGGCCCAGCGGCCGGACAGGTACTCGGCGGCGCGCTCGGGCGTGCCGATGCCACCACCGACGCAGATGGTCAGGTTGGCCTGCTTGCGCAGGTCCGAGTAGGTGCTGACGAGCAGGTCGTCGAGGTCCTCCCACGAGTGGTGGCCACCGGCGCGGCCGCCCTCGACGTGGACGATGATCTCCTTGTCCGGGACCTCTTCGGCGATCTTGATGACCGACTTGATCTGGTCCACGGTGCCCGGCTTGAACACCACGTTGGTGATGCCGATCTCGTGCAGCTCATCGATCAGCGCAACGGCCTCGTCGAGCTCGGGGATGCCGGCGGTGACGACGACGCCGTCGATCGGGGCGCCCGACTGGCGCGCCTTCTGCACGATGCGCTTGCCGCCCAGCTGCAGCTTCCACAGGTACGGGTCGAGGAACAGCGAGTTGAACTGGATGGCGCGGCCCGGCTCGAGGAGCTGGGTCAGCTCGGCGACGCGGTTCTCGAAGATCTCCTCGGTGACCTGACCGCCACCGGCCAGCTCGGCCCAGTGGCCGGCGTTGGCGGCCGCGGCGACGATCTTGGCGTCGACGGTCGTCGGGGTCATACCGGCCAGCAGGATCGGCGAACGGCCGGTGAGGCGGGTGAACTTGGTGGACAGCTTGACGTCGCCGTTGGGCAGCTCGACGGCGGTCGGCGCGAAGCTGGACCATGCGGGCTGCACGACCGGGGCGGCGCCCACGGTGAACAGCGAACGCTGGCCGGCGCGGGTGGCGGCGGGCACGATGCCGATGCCGAGGCCGCGGATGATCGGCGAGGTCAGGCGGGTGACGGTGTCGCTCGGGCCGAGGTCGATGATCCAGCGGGCACCGGCGTCGTGCATGCGCTCGACTTCGGCGACCCAGTCGATGGGCTTGACGAAGATGGCCTCGGTCATCGCGTGGGCCAGCTCGGTGTCGATACCACACTTGGCGGCCCAGCGGTCGACGACCTCGATGCCGTCGGCCAGGCGCGGGGTGTGGAAGCCGACCTCGACCTGCACGCCCTGGAAGACCGGGCTGAAGACGGCGCCGCCGCGCAGCTTGTTCTTGCGCTCGGCCTCGTCCTTCTCGGTGATCTTGCTGCAGTACAGCTCGAAGCGGGCCAGCTGCTCCGGGGTGCCGGTGATGACGACGCTGCGGCGGCCGTTGCGGATCGACAGGACGGGCGGCAGGACGGTGCGGACGTCCTTGGAGAAGTCTTCGAGCAGTTCGGCGATGCGCTCGGGGTCGACGTTGGTGACCGACACCATCGGCGACTTGTCACCGCGACCGACCATGCCGCGACGGCGCGAGACGAGCGAACCGGCGGCACCGATGAGCTGGAGGAGCGCGAGGAGTTCGGCGTCGCGGGTGCCGTTGGCCTTGAGCGCCTCGGCGGCGATGATGCCCTGCGAGTGACCGGCGACGGCGACCGGCGGGGTGCCGGCCAGGTCGAGGCCCTGACGCTGGACGGCGCGGATGGCGGCCATCTGGGCCAGCAGGATGCCGGGCCCGGAGATGGCGGCGGTGGTCAGCTGCTTGGCCGACGGCAGCGGCTCGTCGGCGGCGAGGGCGCGCACCCACTGCATGGGCTCGAAGCCGATGGGTCGCACGACGACGAGCTCGCGCGCGACGGGCTCCAGCAGCAGGGCCGCTTCGCCGACGATCTCGCTGAGCTCGGATTCGATGCCGGCCGAGCTGACGAGCTCTTCGAGGTTCTCCAGCCACGAGGCACCCTGACCACCGAACGCGACGGCATACGGCTCGCCGGCGTTCAGCAGGTCCACGAGAGCATGGGCGCTCGCCGCCACCGCCTCGGTGTTGCCACTGGTCACATTGCGGTGCTCGTTGATCGTCATGCGTCCCTCTCGTCTTTGCCGCGCGAACCGGTCAGGTGCTTGGTCTTGGTAGTCGGCCCTGGGGCAACGCGATGCGACGTCGGATCACGTGAGGCCCGTGCTACGTCTGGCGCCCGTTTTTCGGGTGCCTGAGAGCCGGGCCGACTGCACTAAGAGTGTCATAAGATTCGCGGCGTTTTTCTGCCGGAAATGGTTACCAACGAGTTCTACGGATCGGTAACCACCTACGCGGGTAACACCGCGTCGTGGGACTGCCCGTACCCAACAGGACAAACGTCCTGTTGGCGGCTGGTTACGGTCGAGTAGTAACAACATCGCTGATCAAAGCGGTATTGTTATCAAATCGTGACCATGCTTGTGACGGTGCCGGACCTTACTAATGAGTAGGAAAAGACCCGTTCCAGAAAACACTCGACAATGACGGTCTGTGTGTCTATATAGGCGGTAAGTTACCGCGCCGCCATTTGCTGCGGTTTCATCTCGTTTTCTTAGAGCTGGCCGCCAGCTAACTACTGAGCGGTAATCTGCGCGCCCGTCAGTCCCACTGCCCGAAGCGCGGCTTGAGGATGTGGTTGATGTCGACGCCGACTCCCCCGACATGGCGTTTGTCGATCTCGACCTGATGCAGTGCGGCCGCCGGATGCGCGGTCCCACCGGGCGAGCCCCAGTTGTGCTGCCAGAAGTACGACCCCAAGCCGTCCTGCACGGCCCACTCGATGGTCTTGGAGTTGGCATACACGCCGACCCGCCGGTGCCCCAGCACTGATTCCCAGCCGCGCAGGTAGGGCGCAACTTGTGCTTTGTACTGCTCCGGAGTCGGATCGTCGTCGATCGACGCGTAGATCGGCGCCCCGACCGGGCCGCCCGCCGCGGTGTGCAATGCGAACCCGCGCTGGGCATGCTGCACGCCGGCGGCGTGCCCGCCCAGCCAGTCGGCCGTCGACTCCTTGCCGTACTGGTAACAGGAGACGATCTTCAGGCCGCCCTTGTAGAGATCGCGCGCCTCCGGCAGCTCGATGGGCTTGCCGAGCATCCACGCCCCGCCCGGCCGGCGGTCCGACACATACCGGATGGCGCCCAGCGCCCCGGCCGACCGGATGTCGGACGCGCTGATCACCCCTGCCGCGTAGTCCAGCAACACTCCGTAGGGGGCTGCCGAGGCGGTGGTCGCGCCCAGTACCGATTGCAATCCGGCGCCGAGGCCGACCGCGGCCGGCGCAGCTGCAGCGTATTTCAGCAGGTCACGACGCGAAATTGCCACGCGTCTCAGGATATGACAGCTACCACTTCCGGCCCGTTAGCCACACCAGTGCAATCCTGACCCACCCGACGTGAAGAAGATCGTCAAAATTTCGCGATTGCTCGCCATCGTCTTCACGCTCGGCGCTCACGTTTGGCGCGCGACCGCCTCGGCGACGTGCCGGTGCCCGATGATCTCGAACCCAGCCACGCTCACCGCCGGCGCCAGGCTGGCCACCAGGAGGCAGAGCGCCATCGGCACCCCGACGGCCGCGAGGACCACCGTTGCGATCAGGACCACCGCGGTCAGCACCACCAGCAGCAGGTGCAGGGCATCCACCGAGCGCAGCATCAGCGCGTACAGCACGTAGACCAACGCGATGTAGACGCCGACCGGGATCACCACGCTGAGCACCGTGGCCACCGATCCCAGCGCCGAGTGGTGCTGGATGTAGTACGCGGCGGTGTGCAGGCCGGCACCGGTCGCGACGATGGCGCCGTACACCGGCATGTGCAAATACCCGAACCAGAAGCCCCGCTCGCGGTGCGCGTGCAGGGCGTCGGCCGACGGCACCATGAAGTACACCCACCACATGCCGAAGGTCAGGGCCGTGCCCGCGATCGCCAGCAGCACCGCGTCCCACGACCAGCCGTGCTCGCCGACGACAGCCGACAGCGAGGCGACCGTCCCGACGACACCCTCGCCGAGGGCGATGATCGCCAGCAGTCCGTAGCGCTCGGCGATGTGGTGCGCGTGCCACGGGGTGCCGCCGCACTTGGTCTCGGCGATCATCGGACCGCCCAGCTCGATGAGCGCCAGCAGCACCCAGCAACCCAGTGTCACCGGCACACTCGTCGGCAGGAACACGGTGCCGACCCAGCCCACCTGGACCACCGCCACGATCCAGACGTACGTCATCGCCGCCGCACGCCGCGACGGGTCCTGCTTCGCGGCCCGTAACCACTGGCCCACCAACGCAATTCGCATCACGACGTAACCGGCGACCAGCACCGCGTTGTCGACGTGGTGGCCGTGCTCGATCGAGGCGTAGAACGCGGGCAGGCCGAGTGCCAGGACCAGTACGCCGACCATCTCGATCATGGTCATCAACCGGAACACCCAGTCGTCGGTGTCGTACGCCGAGGCGAACCAGGTGAAGTTGATCCACGCCAGGCAGATCGCGAAGGTGGAGAACACGAAGCCCGTGATGCCGGCGCCGACGTGGCCCGCGGCCAGCATGTGCGACAGTTCCGACGCCGCGACCCCGAACGCGACGACGAAGGTCAGGTCGAACAGCAGCTCCAGCGGAGTGGCGACGCGGTGCCTTTCGTGCGGATCGCGGCCCCGCATCGGGGTCAGTCGATGCGCGCGCACCTTGTTGTGTGGGTCGGGCGCGTCCTGGTGCGTCCCATCCATGCCGTGTCCCTTCAACGATCCTGGCCCCGTCCGGGCCGCATCACGGTAAGCCTGCCGCAGATCCCCGCCGGCGTCCCACTACCGTGAAGACGTGTCCGCTCCCCCGATCGCCGTCGGCGTCGTCCTTGCCGCCGGCATCGGATCGCGCGTCGGGGCCGACGGCAACAAGGCCTACCTGCAACTGTCGGGCCGCAGCATGGTGGCGTGGTCGGTGGCCGCCGTGGCTGCCAGCCCCGAGGTCGCCCGCACCATCCTGGTGTTCCGGCGGGGTGAACGCGACCAGGTGGTGCGGCTCATGGCCGACGAACTCCCCGACACCCCAGTCGAATTCGTCGAGGGCGGCGACACCCGGCACGGCTCCGAACACAACGTGCTGAGCTACCTCGCGGCGGACATCGATGCCGGCGCCGTCGACGTGGTGCTGATCCACGACGCCGCCCGCCCGCTGGCCGGTGCCGCGCTGATGGACACCGCCGTCACCACGGCACGGGAGCGGGGCGGGGCCATTCCGGTGCTGCCGGCGGGTGACGTGTTGCGCCTGACCGAGGATGGCCTCGGCGCCATCGAGCAGTCGCTGGTCCGGGTGCAGACGCCGCAGGCCTTCCGCGCCGCGCCGCTGTGGCAGGCGTATCAGGACGCGGCCGCCGCCGGTTTCGAGGGCACCGACACCTCGTCGTGTGTGGAGCGCTTCACCGACCTCGAGGTCCACGCGATCGCCGGATCGGCCCAGAACTTCAAGGTGACCTTCGCGCACGATGTGCAGGTCGCCGAGCGCCTGCTCAGCCGGCGCTGACGATCGCATCAAGCAGTTCCCGATCGTGCGTGAGGTCGGCGACGAAGGCGTTGGGATCGCCGTCGACCGTGCCGACCTTCAGGCCGGCGCCCGTCAGCGCCGCGAGGTCCTCGGGATCTGCGCCCAGAGCCAGGGCCGCCGCCGAGAACGCCCGCGGGTACTGCGCGGTGACGAGCTCCGACCGGTCCACATTGCCCAGCACGATGCCCTCTGCGGCAACGCTTTTCACACTGTCGGTCATCGGCAGGACTGGTAGGACGACGTCGTGTTCGGTCAGCCCCGCCGCCACACGTGCGGCCAGATCGGCGGGAGCGAGCGGGTAACGGACGTCGTGCAGCAGCACCGCATGCGCCTCGGCGAAGGGCTCGGGTCCGGTACGCACGGACACATCGCCGAGGCCATGAGCCGCAAGGCATTCCGTTGCGGCGGCGGCCAATCCATCGGCGGCCACCACCGTTACCGGCGCCACGTCACGCACTGCCCGCACGGCCCGCACCAGTGCCGGTGCACCGGCGATCGGCGCGGTGAAGTCGGCCGGTGCCAGGGCCGCGGGCACCGTCACGATCGCCGAGAGAGTCACCGCGCCACCTTAGCGCCGTCAGCGCGCGCCCCCTGGCCGCTCCGGGGAAGTCAGCCGCCGGGCGACGACATCCAGCAGGAAACCCAGCGCACCGATCACCACGATCACTGCCACGACCTGGTCGTAGGCCAGCTGGTCGCGGGCGTTGAGCACCTGGTAGCCCAGACCCGAACGCACGCCGAGCATTTCCGCCGGGACCAGCACCACCCAGGCGATGCCCAGCGCCACCCGCACGCCGGTCTGCAGCTGCCCCCGGATCGCCGGCAGCACCACAGCGGTGATCAGTTCCCACCGGGTGGCGTGGAACGACCGCGCCACGTCCAGGAAGCCCGGGTCGACAGCGCGCACGCCGGCCACGGTGTTGATCAGCACGGGCCACACGGCCGCCACCGCGATCAGGAAGATCACCGGCTCGTTGCCGATGCCGAACACCGCGACGGCGATCGGAGCCCACGACAGCGGCGAGATCATCCGGACGAACTGGACGAGCGGCGCCGCCGCTCGCTCGGCCGTGCCGCTGAGTCCGAGCAGCAGGCCGGCGGGAATGCCGATGACGACCGCCACCGCCAGGCCGATCACCAAGCGCCACAGGCTGATCCCGATGTCGGGCAGCAGCACGCCGCGGGAGAACAGGTCGACGACGGCGGGCGCGACGCGCTGCGGTGCGGCCTGCCGCAGCAGGGAATGCGGAGCGGACAGAACGGTGGTCGTCAGCCACCAGAGGCCGACCGCGACGACGACGGCGCCGACCGGCGGGGCCCAACGGCGCACTGCCGCCGGCGGATCGATCACCGAGCGGGCGGGTGTGGTGGTGGTCATGACAGCTCCAATTGCTCGGTTCGGGTGTAATCGCCGCTGAGGCCGAAGGCGGCCGGACCGCCATGGGCCTGAATGGCATTACGGACGAAGGTGTCGTCGACCAGGTCGCTGTGCACGGTGGCGGGGTCCAGCCGCTCCAGGAATCGCCGGTCGCCGTCGATGACGGTGTCGCGCATGGCCGTCACGAGTTCATCGGTGAAGCTCGGGAACGGGAACGGCTGGAAGCCGAGCCGCTGGGGCTGCCACTCCGGGTGCCGCAGCGGGTAGGGCGCTGTGGGATACGTCATCGCGAGCGTGATCGCCGGTACCGGCTGAGGCAGGTACCGCCCGCCGCCGAGTTTCGCCGCGGCCGCCTTCCGATCGTTCGACAGCGCGAGTTGCGCCGTCACCACCGCGTCCGTGAGCTGTTGCACGGCGGCAGGTCGACTGGCGATGACGTCGTCGCGGGTCACCAGGGCGCAGCAGGCATGGTCGCGCCACACGTCGCCGAGGAAGGTGTGGATGCGCCCGATCTTCTTGGTCTGGGCCATCGCGTTGAACGGGTCGGCCACCACGTAGCCGGCGATGGTGCCGGTGGCCAGTGCCGGCACCATGTCCGACGGGCTCATCACGACGAGTTCGACGGTGCGGTCGGCCCGTGACGCCGAGCGGCGGATCACCGGTTGCAATCCGTTGGCCCGCAACAGCTTCTGCAGCACGATGTTGTGGATCGACCACCAGAACGGGATTGCCAGCTGCGAACCCGCAAGGTCCGGCAGCTCCCGGATGTGCGGTGCGACCGTCAGTGCCGAGCCGTTGGTGTGGTTCCACCCGAGTACCCGAACACCGCCGCCGAGCGCGTAGCGCAGCTGCACCGCCATCGGCATCAGCAGGTGCACGACGTCGAGTTGACGGTTCAGGAATGCCTCGCCCAGCGCCGCCCAACTCCGGAACAGCACCGGCTTGCCGACACCGGCCGGATACAGACCCGCGGAGTGCGCCATCAACAGCGGTGCGGCGTCCGTGATCGGCAGATAGCCCACGCGCAGCGGCCCGCCGGCGGCCGAATCGGTCGTGGCACTGTGCGCCAGGTCGGCCAGGCCGAAGGCGCCACCGGCAGCCGCTGCCGCGGCGATCAGTGCGTGCCGCCGGGAGATCAGCAGCCGGCTCATGCCACCCACAGTTCGGAAACCCGGTAATGGCTGAGGATCTCGTCACGCAGACCCGACTGGTCCGCCTCCCCCAGGCGCCATTGACGCTGAATCCGTCCGCCGTCGGCCAGCAGCACGACGCGCTGCGCCAGGCTCAGCGCTTCTTCGACGTCATGCGTTACCAGCAGCACCGTCACACCCAATTCGGTGGTGAGCGTGGTCAGCCACTGCTGCAGGTCGGCACGTGTCGCGGGGTCCAGCGCGCTGAACGGTTCGTCGAGCAGGAGCAACTGCGGCCTGGTCGCCACGGCGCGCAGGATGGCCACCCGCTGGGCCTGACCGCCGGACAGCTGGTCGGGATAGCGGTCGGCCAGCCCGTCGACGCCGAAACGCCGCATCAGCTCTGCCGCATAGTCCGCGTCGAATCCCTTGCGCCGGTGTGCGAATCGCCGCGCGTAGGACACGTTGCCCTGCACCGAGAGCCACGGCAACAGCAGCGCGTCCTGGAAAACGACTCCGATGTGCGGACGCTCGCCGCCGGCGGGCCAGCTGACGGTTCCCGAGCTCAGCGATTCCAGCCCCGCCAGCACCCGCAGCAGCGTCGATTTCCCGCTGCCGCTACGCCCGAGCACCGCGACGAACTCCCCTGACTCGATGGCGAGATCGATTGCGTCGAGGACGACGCTGTCGCCAAATCTCTTGGTGCCCGCGGTTATCCGAACTGCTTCAGTTCCCACCTGAGTTGTCCTTCCGATGGTGATTGCACGGGCAGAAAGGCTGCTTCGCGGAACCGGCGGTTGGCGGCCGTCCCCGCGCGATAGCCCTGACCACCGGCCAGGGCCGATTCCAGGCGGGTCGCTCCCACCGCGACATTGGCGGCGTCCAGTCGTAGCCGGATCACGTCGGCCAAGTTGGCTTCCCCTGGCGCCGAGGCGAATTCGTAGAGCCGCCGGCGGTTGTCCTCGGCGCGCGCCACCAGGTCGGCGAGGTCGCCGTCGAATTGGGCGGCCAGTGCATCGGTCGCCCGGCCGGCCGCGGTCAGCGCCGCCCCGGTGACGCCGACGCAGAACGCGGTTTGCAGCAGCAGGAACGTCGGCTTGATCCCGCGGACGAACGCGGTGAGGTCGGCGCTGATGATGCGGTCCGCGTTCACCTCGACCTCTTCCAGGCGCAGCGACGTCGACCGGGTACTCCCCAGGGCCATCAGCGTGGGCGCCGGGTCGACCACCACGCCGACCGCGCGCACGTCGACGGCCACGACGTACAGGCGGCCCGTGACGGTCCGTGCCGGCAGGACGATCAACGCATCGTCAAAGACGTTGGATGCCCAGCGGATTGGTCCGTTGAGCCGCAGACCACGACGCGTCTCGCCGGCGAAGATCGGGAGCTGCCCGAGGCCAGCGACGTGCTTCAGACCGGCCGCCATGGCCGTCACACCCGGGCGGTGTGCGGTGAGCAACGTCTCCGACAGGTCCGGCCGGTCGGCGAGGTAGTGAATCGCCATCTGGTGTGCCCAGGCGGAGAACCCGGCGGCGAGGCTCACCGCCGACACCTGCTCGATCACCCGCACGGTGTCGGGCAGGTCTGGCAGCCCGAACAATCCGGCAGCGCCGAGGGCGCGCAGATCGTCACGGACGTCGGTGCGTCCGGCGTCCAGGTCACCGGCCCGGGCGTCCACCCCGGCCGTGACTTCCGCCAGTCTGGTCGCGACGTCGTCGGACACCAGAGTCGTCATTGCCCACCACTTTCCAGTCCGTACAACCGATCAATCGGGGTCTGCACCGCCACGCGCGCCCGCCGTACCGCGTCCTCGTCCGGCGCGTCGTAGAAACACAGGCACTTGTCCATGTCGACGCGCACGTAGGTGCGCAGGAAGCTGACCTCGGGCACCTCCGCGTATTTCGGCGCGTTGGCCTTCTTGCGGCTCAGGTAGCTCTCCATGTCCAGGTCGGCGGGCAGGTCCCACTCGACCAGGTACCCGGCCGTCGGACGGACGGCTTTCAGCTGGTCCAGTTCCGCACCGACCAGTCGCACTTCATGCGGACCGGTCAGTTCGGTGGCCCCGACCGACGACGCGTCGATCTGCAGCGGACCGCCGGCGAGCTCCGCCACCACGAACAGCCGGTGCTGAGCGGTGACCTGTGCCTCGATGAGTTCGCCGCCGGCCCGGTGCACTTCGGCGTCGAGCGTCTTGATGGCCTGGTCGACCTCGGCCCGGCCGGGCAGTCCTGCGATTTCGTAGAGGTACAGCGTCACGGTGTGTTCCTGTTCGTCGGGCGTCGATGACATCACGACGCTCGCATGAACAGACCGGTCTGTCTATCGACGGTTCTCCGCTATGGTGCAGACATGAGCGCGACCCGCACCCGCCGCCCGGACCGGCCGGCGCCCCGCACCGACACCGCCGGGCCAGCCCAGCGGCTGCTCGACACCGCATCGAATCTCTTTGCCGCACAAGGAATTCGCGCCGTCGGCATCGACACGATCCTGCGTGAGGCGGGGGTCGCCAAGGCCAGCCTCTACAGCTCGTACGGGTCGAAGGACGCGTTGGTGATCGCGTACCTGAACCGATTGGATCAGGCTGATCGCAACCGCTGGGAATCGAAGACTTCCGGCATCGCCGGCCCGGTGGACAAGCTGCTGGCGTTCTTCGACCTCGCGGCCGCCGCGGCACGCAAGCGCCAGTTCCGGGGCTGTCTCTACACCAACGCGGCCACCGAATTCCCCGGCGACACCCTGGAACCGGTACGGGCACACCGGTTGTGGATGCGCGGGCTGCTGAGCGAGCTGCTACAGGACGCCGAGGTGACCGACGCCTCGGCGGTCGCCCAGCGCATCCAGCTGATCTACGACGGCGCCCTCACCGCGTCGAAACTCGAGCGGTCGGCGGCGCCCATCGTGCTGGCCCGTCAGATGGCCGCGGAGCTCATCACGAGCTACTTACCCGCAGCCGCCGGCTGAATCCCGATGGCCGCCAGTCGCCGCTCGGAGGCCTCGTGGCGGACGCGCTTGGGCCACCAGAACCACTTGCCCAGCAGCGCCGCGATGGCCGGTGTCATGAACGACCGGACGATCAGGGTGTCGAACAGCAGGCCCAGCGCGATGGTGGTACCGACCTGTGCCATGACCTTCAGGTCGCTGAAGGCGAAGGACGCCATGGTGGCCGCGAAGACCAGACCCGCCGAAGTGACGACCGATCCGGTGCCCGCCATCGAACGGATGATGCCTGTCTTCAAGCCGCCCGGCAGCTCTTCCTTGAACCGGGACACCAGCAGCAGGTTGTAGTCGGAGCCCACGGCGAGCAACAGGATCACCGACATCGGCAGCACCATCCAGTGCAGCTCGAGGCCGACGAGGTGCTGCCACAACAGAACTGACATGCCGAACGACGCACCCAGCGACAGCAGCACGGTGCCGACGATCACGCCCGCCGCCACCATGCTCCGGGTGATGAGCAGCATGATGACGAAAATCAGTGACACCGCGGCAATTCCGGCGATCATCAGGTCGTACTGCGCGCCGTCGTGCATGTCCTTGTACGTGGCGGCGGTACCGGCCAGGTAGATCTTGGAGCCCTCCAGCGGCGTGCCTTTGATGGCTTCCTTGGCGGCCTGCTTGATCGGGTCGACATGGGCGATGCCCTCCGGCGTCGCCGGGTCACCCTCGTGCTGGATGATGAAGCGCACCGACTTGCCGTCCGGCGAGATGAAGTTCTTCATGCCGCGCTTGAAGTCCTTGTTGTCGAAGGCTTCCGGCGGCAGATAGAAGGAATCGTCGTTGAGCGAGTTGTCGAATGCCTCGCCCATCGCCGCCGCGTTGTCCGACGACGCCGCACGCTGATCCACCTGACCCTTCTGGGTCTGATACATGGACAGCATGTACTGCTTCATGTCCTTCATGACCTCGATCTGAGGCGGCATCACCGTGACCATCTCGGCCGTCAGCTTGTCCATCTTCATCAGATCCGGGACGAGCGTCTGGATGTCGTCGGTCATGACGTCGATGCCGTCGAGGGTGTCGAACAGCGCCCGCGTGGACCAGCACATCGGGATGTCGTAGCAGTGCGGTTCCCAGTACAGGTAGTTCCGGATGGGCCGCAGGAAGTCGTCGAAATCGGAGATGTGGTCACGCAGGTCAGCGACGTCGAGCGCCATGTTGGCGGTCTTCATCGACATGTCGTGCGTCGTGGCGGCCATCTGCGTGGTGATGGCCTGCATCTTGGTCATCGTGTCGATGCTGACCTGCATGTCGTTGGCCTGCTGCAGCATGTTGGCCATCGAGTCCAGCTGGTACTTCTCCGTCATCTTCGAGGTGACGGCCTGCATGCCCATGATGAACGGAATCGTGGTGTGCTTGATGGGTTTTCCGTCGGGGCGGGTGATCGTCTGCACCCGCGCGACACCCGGGGTGTGCACGATGGCCCGGGCGATCTTGTTGATCACCAGGAAGTCGGCCGAGTTCCGCAGATCGTGGTCGCTCTGCACCATCAGCAGCTCGGGGTTCATCCGCGAGGCGCTGAAATGCCTTTCCGCGGCGGCGTATCCGACGTTGGCGGTCAGATCGGCCGGGACGTAGCGGCGCGCGTCGTAGTTGGTCTTGTAGCCGGGCAGCGTCACCAGTCCGACGAGCGCGAGCGCCAGCGTCGCGACGAGCACGGGTCCCGGCCAGCGCACCACCAGAACACCGACACGACGCCAGCCGCGGGAGTGGATGGCGCGCTTGGGTTCGAAGCGCCCGAAGCGGCTACCGATCTTGATGACGGCGGGCCCGAGCGTCAGTGCCGCGAGGACGGCGACGAGGGTGCCGATCGCGCAGGGCACGCCCATGGTCTGGAAGTACGGCAGCCGCGTGAAGCTCAGACACAGCATGGCGCCGGCGATGGTCAGGCCGGAGCCCAGCACCACATGCGCGGTCCCGCGGAACATGGTGTCGTAGGCCTGCACCCGGTCTTCTCCGTCGCCGCGCGCTTCCTGGTAGCGGCCGATGGCGAAGATGGCGTAGTCGGTGCCGGCGGCGATCACCATCAGCGTCAGCAGGTTCACCGCGAACGTCGAGAGGCCGATGACATTGGTATCGGCCAGGAACGCGACGACGCCGCGGGCGGCGCCGAGCTCGAGGAACACCATCAGCAGGGTCAGGATCATCGTCATGATCGACCGGTAGACGAACAGCAGCATCACGGCGATCACCACCAGGGTGATGAGCGTGACCTTGGTGACGCTCTTGTCGCCGGCGTGGTGCTGGTCCGACACCAGCGGCGCGCCGCCGGTGACGTAGACATGGAGCCCGGCCGGCGGTTTCGAGTCGGCGACGATCTGCCGGACCGAGGCGACGGAGTCGTTGGCTTTCGTCTCGCCCTGATTGCCACGCAGGTAGACCTGAACGTACGCGGCCTTGCCGTCGGCGCTCTGCGAGCCGACGGCCGTCAGGGGGTCACTCCAGAAGTCCGCGACGTGCTCGACGTGCGCGGTGTTGGCGGTCAGCTTCGCGACGAGACCGTCGTAGTAGTGGTGTGCCTCGGCGCCGAGCGGCTGGTCGCCTTCGAGGACGATCATGGCGTTGCTGTCGGAGTCGAACTCCTGGAAGTTCGCGCCGATCTGCTTCATCGCGATCATCGCCGGGCCGTCCTGGGCGCTCAGCCCGACGGTGTGCTCCTCACCGACCTTCTCCAGCGGCGGGACCAGCGTGTTGGTGGCGACGTTGAGCAGGAACCAGCCGATCACGATCGGCACCGCGAGCACCCAGATCAGGTGGCCGATCTTGGATCGCTCGGTGTTGGTGGCACTCACTCGGGGCACCCTTCCGTCAGGCCCGCCAGGTCCACGGAAATGGAGCTCGTCGGCGTTACAAAATCACTGTCGCGCGAAATATACCTAGCTAACCAAACTTCTATCCATAGCGGTGGCCAAAAAAGGCCTCCGACCTCCCACAAAATGGGACGAATCGGGCACTTTCCGCCCGATTTCGGCCGTAGCGTTGACGGTGTGGAAAATTCTTCGGCCGACACCTTCGGCAAGCGCTACGGCGAGGTGCTGCTGGTCTCCCAGACGCCGACGGGGCCGCAGGTCGCGGTGTTCAACACCTTCCCGCTGAACGACTGCCCGCACGACGCGTGGTCCGCGCTCGATCCGCGGGCCCTCGCCGAGGAGAGCGGCGTCGCCGCCGCTTTGCTCAACGGCCCGCGCTACTGGCTGATGAGCGAGATCGTCAAAACCCGCGACGACGTCGGCGAGAAGAGGACGTTCGGCGGCATCGAGATGCTGCAGCAGGCGACGGTCGAACTGTCGTCGATGAACCCGGCGCCCTTCAGCGTGAACAAGGTCAGCCGCCGCACGGTGTTCGTGTTCGGCGCCGGGCGGCCGGTCTTCGAGCTGCTCGACCCGCACGGGCAGCGCTGGGTCATGCAGTCGTGGAGCCAGACGGTCGACCCGGCGCTGTCGCTGGCGGACCTGCCCGGATTGGGCACGCGGCTGCAGCTGCCCGACGGCTGGAGCTACCGGACCTCGACGCTGACCAGCCCGCTGCGCATCGACACCACGACCGAGGCCGCGCACGTCACGCAGGACAACCTCGCCAACACCTATTCGTTGGCGAGCGCATAATCCTCGCGGCCGTTCCCAAACCTGTCCCTGTGCGTTAAACAGAGACGGGTGCGTTTCTGCCGCGTGGCTGAACTGAAGGAGGCCGGATGGCTTGGGATTTCGAAACCGATCCGGAGTTCCAGGAACTCCTCGACTGGGCCGACGCCTTCGTGCGCGACGAAGTCGAGCCACTCGACCTCATCTGGCCGCACCTGCAGTACACCGCGCTCGACGAGACCCGGCGCCGGGTCGTCGATCCGCTCAAGGAACAGGTGCGCCGAAAAGGCTTGTGGGCCACGCACCTTGGCCCCGAACTCGGCGGGCAGGGCTACGGGCAGCTGAAACTGGCGCTGCTCAACGAGATTCTGGGCCGGTCGCAGTGGGCGCCCATCATCTTCGGCTGTCAGGCGCCCGACACCGGCAACGCCGAGATCATCGCGCACTACGGCACCCCGGAGCAGAAGGAGCAGTACCTACGGCCGTTGCTGAACGGCGAGGTCTTCTCCTGCTACTCGATGACCGAACCGCAGGGCGGCGCCGACCCCACGCAGTTCACGACCTCCGCGGTCCGCGACGGCGACGACTGGGTCATCAACGGGTACAAGTTCTTCTCGTCCAACGCCTCGACGTCCACGTTCCTGATCGTCATGGTGGTGACCAACCCCGACGTCAGTCCCTACCAGGGCATGTCGATGTTCCTCGTGCCGACCGACACGCCGGGCGTCAACATCATCCGCAACTCGGCCATCTATGGGGAATCCGACGGCCACGGCTCGCACGCGCTGATCCATTACGACAATGTGCGCGTACCGAATTCGGCCGTCCTCGGCGGCGAGGGCCAGGCCTTCGTCATCGCGCAGACCCGCCTCGGCGGCGGACGGATCCACCACGCGATGCGCACCATCGGGCTGGCGCAGAAGGCCCTCGACATGATGTGTGAGCGCGCGCTGTCGCGACACACCGCCGGCAGCCTACTGGCCGACAAGCAGGCCGTGCAGGGCTACATCGCCGACTCGTGGGCGCAGCTGCAACAGTTCCGGCTGTTCGTGCTGCACACGGCGTGGAAGATCGACAAGTACAACGACTACAAGAAGGTCCGCAAGGACATCGCCGCCGTCAAGGTCGTGATGCCGACGGTGCTGCACGACATCGCCTGGCGCGCAATGCAAATTCACGGCGCACTCGGGGTCACCAACGAGGTGCCGTTCCTCGGTATGGTTGCCGGCGCCGCCGTGATGGGGCTCGCCGACGGACCGACCGAGGTCCACAAGGTCACCGTCGCCAAGCAGGTGCTCCGGGACTACACCGGCACCGACGAGCTGTGGCCGACGGAATGGCTGCCGGGCAAACGCGAAGCGGCACAGGCGAAATACGCGGAGCACCTCGAACTGGAAGTCGGGAATCTCTAGGCGCTACCGCGTCAGCAACCGGGTCACTCCCCGCATCACCACCCGACTCGCGGCATGCTGCGCCTGCTCGACCACCGACGGGGCAGCCGGCGGGGCAACGGAGCCCAGCCGCGGGAACAGCGCCAGCGCATTGGTGCGGTCGATCTCGCGACGCCCGGCGTCGTCCAGTCCCCCGTATGTCTCGAGCCCGGCCGCGTACAGCTGACTGACCTCGACCGGCGCGAACGGGAAGTCCGAACCGAATGTCACGTGGCCAGGCTTGGCGAACGCCAGCAGCGACGGCAGCGCGGCCGCCGTGGACGACAGCGCGGTGTCGAAATAGAAGCTCGCGAAGTCATCGAGGTGGTCAGCCGGGCTGCCGCCGACGTCACTCGTGATGCCCATCGCCATCCGGTAGGACGCGTATGGGACGAAGCCACCGGCATGGCTCAGGATGAAGCGGATGTTGGGGTAGCGACGGCGAATGCCGTTGCGTACCAGCAGATACGCCGCGCGGCTGGTGTCCAGTAGGAAGTCGGCGGCGAACGGCAGCACGCCGTCGATGACGGGGCCGGGCAACTCGGCCGGGTGGATGAACACCACGGCCGATCGCTTGTCGAGCTCCGCGAACAACGCGTCCTGACCCTGCGCGCCGACATAGGTACCCGCGCTGTTGGCCAGCAGGAACACCCCGTCTGCAGTCAATTCGTCGAGTGCGCGCACGGCTTCGTTGACGGAGGCATCCAGGTGTGGCATCGGCAGTGTGGCGAAGAACCCGAACCGATCCGGCTGGGCGGCAATCAGTTCGGCGCTGTAGTCGTTCACATCACGGGCCAGCGCGGCCGCGTCGGCGGCGGCCGGCAGCATCGTCGTGCCCGGCGCGGACACCGACAGGATGGCGGTGGCGACGCCCAGTCGGCCCATCGCGTCCAGGGACGCGTCCGGAGTCCAGTCCGGCATCGCCCTCCCGCCGGCGTCGGCAATGCCCGCCTTGTCCAATGCCTTTCGATAGTCCGGCGGGACCATGTGGTGGTGCGTGTCAATGCGGTCCATGATGTTTCCTCCTCCGGTGATTCGTGCACGATATTCCGCGCCCACCGCGGAATATCGTGCACAAATCGCGTTATTAGTCGGCGATTCCGGCCCCGGCGAGCGCCGGGACGGTGTCTTCGCGGTGTAGCAATGACTTGACAGCGGTCGTGAACTGCCCGAGCTTGTCGACGCTGGACTGCATCTCGTGGCCCCAGATGCTGATGCCCTGGTGAGTCGTCGGTTTCCAGGTCGATTCGTCAACGATCAGCGGGTTCCATCCGACCTCCCACTCGAAACCCGAGGGGGTGACGGCGTAGTACGACAGTTCGCGGTCGTTGGTGTGCTGCCCGACTCCCAGGGCCATGTCGAACCCCAGTGCTCGCACGCGTTGGTAGCTGTCCGTCAGGTCGTCCAACTCGGCGACCTGAATGTTGAGGTGCTGCACGCGGGTCCGAATCGGGTTGATCGACAGCCGATTCACCGCGGCGATCGCCACGGAGTGGTGGCGCCGGTTGACCCGCAGGAACCGGATCTTGACCTTGACACCGCTCATGGTTTCATCGATGAAGTCGCTGAGTCGGGCGTCGAGCAGCGTGTTGTAGTAGCCGCGGACCTGATGCGGCTTGGTGCTGGTGACGGCGACGTGACCCAGCCCGAATTCGCCGGTGACGAAACCCTTTCCGGCCACCGACAATTGCCCGTCGATGTGCGCTCGGGTGTACAGCTCCTGCGCCAGCCCGTTGGGGCCGGGTATCCGCACCAGACGCTCGACGCCGCGCAGCGCGGCCTCCTCGTCGGTCCCGACGGTGACGGGCACGCCGCACCGGTGCACGCGGCCGAGGATCTCCTCGAAGGTCTCGTGGTCGTAGACCTGCCAGCCCAGCGTGGTGACATCCTCGGCCGGCCCGCGCCGCAGCAGGAACCGGCATTGCTGTTCGTCGAGCCGGAATCGGATCGCGTCGGTGTCGAGGTCGTCGAGGTGCATGCCGATCGCGTCGCGACCGAACCGCCGCCAATCGGCGAACCGCTCCGTCTCGACCACCAGATAGCCGAGTGACACATTGCCGAAGACGCTCATGGCCGGAATACCGCACTGTCCGAGAGGAATTCGTCGACCATCTGGTTGAACAGCTCGGCACGCTCCCACTGCATCCAGTGCCCGGTGCGGCTGGTCATGACCAGTTCGGCGTTGGGCATGATGTTCTGCAGCATGGGCCCGCCCGATGGCCGGTTCACCTTGTCGTCGCGGCCCCACAGGATCAGCGTCGGCGTCTGCAGCGAGGACAGCCGCGCGTCACGTGTCAGGTCCATGCGCCAGAGCGTTCGCAGCGCGAACGGTCCCGACGGCCGGCTCAGCGGCGGATTGGCCACCACCTCCGGGTCGATGGACGCCGTGTAGCGCAGGTCGATCAGCTCGTCGGGTACCGAGTCACCGTCGTAGACCAGGTAATTACGGATGAACGTGGCCAGCTTCTCACGGCTGGGGCCCGAGCCGCCGTAGTACGCCAGCAGGCTGTTGAGACCAGCTGTCGGCAACCCGCGCGTGGTGCCGATACCGCCGGGGCCCATGAGCACCAGCTTGCCGACGCGACCGGGGGTGTCCAGCGCCAGGCGCAGTGCCGCGGCGCCGCCGTAGGAGTTGCCGATCAGATGTGCTGTGCTGATGCTCAATTCGTCGAGCAGCCCCCGCATCGCATCGGCCAGGGAGCCGAACGGATCGGACTTGTCGATGCCCTTCGACGAGCGTCCGTAGCCGGGCATGTCGGGGACGAGGACGCGGTAGCGCTTGGCGAGGGCGTCGATGTTGCGGGAGTAGTTGGAGACGCCGGAGGCGCCCGGGCCGCCGCCGTGCAGCAGCATCACCGCAGGACCCGACCCCGCTTCGGCGACAAAGATCTTCTGGCTGCCGACGGTGACGGTGTGTTCGGTGAGGGTGGTGGTCATGCGCATGCTCCTGTCAGGGTGGTGAGGTTCAGTCCGGCCGGCGGAGCCGGGAGTGGTTGTCCGGAAGAGGTTGCGGCGTAGACGAATCCGTCCGGTCGAAGTACGACGGCGTCGGCCTTGCGGTCACGCAGCCACCGCACCAGACTCGGTTCGGTGATCTGCAGGGCCGACGCCCCGGCAGCCGTCCAGGCCACCGCCCCGGTCGGGACGGCGTTGGTGTGCAGCACCGTCCAGCGCCCGCCGAGCAACTCGTCGAGCAGCAAGCCGCCCACCGTGGGTTGCGGGATCTGCCAGCCCACCGCGGGGTGCGTCGCCGCGAAGAAGCCGTCCTCGTAGTGGGCGTCAGGTATCCACCAGAACTTCTGGCCCGCGGCATTGGCACCGGGAATCCGGGTCAGCGCCCGCACGACGTGATTGCGGATCGCGGCCAGCCAGGGCCGCCGCTCGGTGATGATCCGACCAACCAGCACCGCGCGCCGGGTGACCTCTGTGACGTGCGGTTTGCGTTCTGCGGCATACGAATCCAGCAGTGAGTCGGGCGCCTGACCGCGCAGCACCGCGGCGATTTTCCAGCACAGGTTGGCGGCGTCGCGGACGCCGGCGGACATCCCCTGGCCGATCCACGGCGGCATGGCGTGCGCGGCATCGCCGGCCAGGAACACCCGTCCGACGCGCCAGCGGTCCGCCACCCGGACGTGATGGCTGTAGACGACAGCGCGCATGATCTCGACGTGCTCGGGCGTGACGCCCTGCTCCCGCAACACTTTCCACACCGCTTCGTCGCTGGTGAGCTCCTTCTCGTCCTCGCATCCCCGAGCGGGGTACTCCCACCGGTGATGCCCGAGCGGCGTCGGGCAGTCGACGGTCGGGCGTGCGGGGTTGCAGTGAAACCGCAAGCGGTCGTGGGCATCCCACTCTTTGATCACCTTGGTGTCGATGACGACCCAGCGCTCGCCGTAGGTGCGTCCGCTGTACCCGATGCCGAGCACACCGCGCGTCGCCGACGAGCCGCCGTCCGAGGCAATGACATAACGGGCCGTCACCCGCTTGAAGGCGTCGGCACGCAGGTCGGCGAGAAGCAGCTCGACGTCGTCGGCCCGGTTGGTCACCCGCAGGCATTCATGCTCCAGGAGCACCTCGACGTTGGCGAACCGGGCCACCCCCTCGCGGAGCACGGAGTCGACCGCCGGCTGGTACAGGAACTGCTGCGACGGATGGCCGCAGCCGCGTCCGTAGATCACGGTTTCGATGAAGGGGCGCCCGTCGGCGTCGACGAATGCGACCGGACGGTCGGGCAGCATGTCGCGCTGCAGCCGTTCAGCGAGCCCGACCGACTGCCAGACCCGCAGCACCTCCTCGTCGGTCGAGATCGCCCGCGCCCGACTGTAGATGTCCGGGTCTCGTTCGATCACAACCACCTTGAGGCCGAGTTGGCCCAACAGGTTGGCCGCGGTGGCACCCGTGGGGCCATACCCGACGACCGCGACGTCGTAGGTCTCTGCACTGCTCATTAGGGCCTCCCACTTGTTCTGTAGTGATCGCTACGGTAATGTAGTGATCACTACAGAGTCAAGAGTCGGGAGTGAAAATGACCGAAGCGCCCAAGACCCGCCGCAAGCGGGCGGACGGCGAACAGTCCCGCGAGCGAATCCTGGACGCCGCCAACGAGATTGCTTCCGAGCGTGGCTACGAGGGCACCAGCATCGGCCTGGTCAGCAAGAAGTGCGGCCTGCCCGCCAGCTCCATCTACTGGCACTTCAAGGACAAGGACGACCTGCTGGCCGCCGTGATCGACCGCAGTTTCGAGACATGGCTGAAGGTCTGGGAACTCCCCTCCGACGGCGAGCCACGCGAACGCGTCATCGGCCTCGCCAAGCAGCTCGCAAAAGGCCTGCTCGACAATCCCGATTTCCTGCGCCTCGGCCTGATGCTCGCACTGGAGCGCCGGCCCATCGAACCGAGTGCCCGCGCGCGGTTCCTGCAGGCGCGCGCGCAGGCCACCGAGTCACTCACCGATGCGCTCAGCGAGCTCGCGCCGGGTCTCACCGACGCCCAGGTCCGGCTGCTGGTGAACTACTCCATCGCCGGCGCCGACGGACTCTTCATCGCCAAGGAACTCGGCGGCGATTCGGTGGACCTGCTCGAGTTGTTCGAGATGCACGCCAACGCCATCTATGACACGGCGATGCGGATGCTCGCCGAGAACGCGCAATGACCGCGATCGCCGGGGCCACCGCGCCAATCGTCGCCGCCGTCGCAAGATCAGGGAGCGTGGCCTACGCCGAGGTCGTGTCGTCGATTCCGGCGTACTCCGCCGGCCCGGACATCCGGGCCGGCGTCGACGATCTCATCGAAACCACCTGTACCGCAATGCAGAACGCCGGCGCCCGGCATGCGAAGGTCATCTCACTGCTCAGCCCCTCCGCGTCGACGCGGAACACCGTCTACTGTCTGGTCGACGGTGCCGCCGATCACGGGGCCATCGAACGAGACATCCGCGCCGCGGTCGCACGGATCAGCGCCTACGTGCCCGGTTTCCAGCTCAAACAGGCTGTGCAGTTCGAAAGCATCGGCCCGATCCGAATCCCGGAAATCGGCGCCTTCGCGGGCACCAAGGTGACCGCACTCGTCGAGGTCACCACTGAAAATCTCGGAGCCCCAACATGATCTACATCAGCGACGTCACCCTGCGTGACGGCATGCACGCCGTCCGGCACCAGTACACCATCGCGCAGGCCGTCGCCATCGCGACGGCGCTCGACGCCGGGGGCGTCGCCTCCATCGAGGTCGCGCACGGCGACGGACTGGGTGGGTCCAGTTGTGTCTACGGCTTCGGCGCCCACACCGACCTGGAGTGGATCTCCGCCGTCGCCGCCGCGGTGTCCCGGGCGCGGATCGCGACGCTGATCCTCCCCGGCATCGGTACCGTGCGCCGGTTGCGCGACGCGCATCGCGCCGGCGTCACCGTCGTCCGTGTCGGTACCCACTGCACCGAGGCCGAGCTCTCCGCCCGCCATCTCGCCGCCGCCCGCGAGCTCGGCATGGACCCCGTCGGCTTCCTGATGATGAGCCACCTCGCCACGCCGGCGGTCCTCGCCACGCAGGCGAAGCTGTTGGAGAGTTACGGCGCCACCTGCGTCTACGTCGTCGACTCCGGCGGGGCGATGACGATGCGCGACGTCGCCGACCGCGTTGACGCACTGCGCCAAACCTTGGACCCTGCAACAGAAATCGGCATCCACGCCCACCACAATCTGTCTCTGGGAGTGGCCAATTCGATCGCCGCGGTCGAGCACGGCGCCAACCGGGTCGACGCGTCGTTGACCGGGATGGGCGCCGGAGCCGGCAACGCACCGCTGGAAGTCTTCATCGCCGCGGCCACCAAGCTGGGCTGGGAGCACGGCTGCGATCTGCATGCGTTGCAGGATGCCGCCGACGATCTGGTGCGGCCGCTACAGGACCGCCCGGTGCGCGTCGACCGGGAGACCCTGACGCTCGGCTACGCGGGCGTGTACTCGAGCTTCCTGCGGCACGCGGAGATTGCCGCCGAACGCTTCGACGTCGACACGCGAACGCTGCTGGAAGAAGCGGGGCGACGCGGACTCGTCGGTGGGCAAGAGGACATGCTGGTGGATATCGCGCTGGACCTCACCGGTGGTCGCCGGCGTTGCTGAGACCAGGTAGCCCCCCGGCCTAGGCGTCCATCCGGTCCGCGAGACCAACTGCACGGCGATATTCCGCGGCAATCTCCGCCATCCAGTTGGTCTCGGAAACACCGTCAGGTCAACGAACGCCGCCCTCCCCCGTGCTACGCCACCAGTTCCACCAGCGTCGCGTTGGCGGTGCCGCCGCCCTCGCACATGGTCTGCAGGCCGTAGCGAATTCCGTTGTCCCGCATGTGGTTGATCATGCGAGTCATCAGCACCGCGCCGGACGCGCCGAGCGGGTGCCCCAGCGCGATCGCGCCACCGAGGGGATTGAGCGCCGCCTCGTCGGCGCCGGTGTCGGCGAGCCAGGCCAGCGGTACCGGGGCGAACGCCTCGTTCACCTCGAAGACACCGATGTCGCCGATCTTCACACCGGTCTTGCGCAGCACCTTTTCGGTGGCCGGGATCGGGCCCGTCAGCATCAGGACCGGGTCGGCGCCCGTCACCGCACCGCCGACATACCGCACCAGCGGGGTGAGGCCGAGCTGCAGCGCGTTCTCCAGCGTCATCACCAAAAGTGCTGCCGCACCATCGGAAATCTGCGAGGAGTTGCCGGCGTGGATCACGCCGTCCTCCTGGAATGCCGGCTTGAGGCCACCCAGCTTCTCGACCGTCGTCCCGCGCCGGATGCCCTCGTCCTCGTGCACCACACCACCGTCCTCGGTGAACACCGGAACGATCTGCGTGACGAACGCGCCCGAATCCTGTGCAGCCGCGGCGAGTTCGTGCGACCGCGCCGAGTACTCGTCCAGCCGGGCCCTCGACAGACCCCACTTCTGCGCGATCATCTCCGCCGAGATGCCCTGGTTGAAACCGAAACCGTCATACCGGGCAAGCGCTTTCGGCCCGTACGGCTCGCCGGTCTGGCGGGCCGCACCGAGCGGCACCCGGCTCATCACCTCGACACCGCCGGCCACCACGACGTCCTGCTGACCGGACATCACCGCCTGGACCGCGAAATCCAGTGCCTGCTGCGACGATCCGCAGGCCCGGTTGACCGTCGTGCCCGGGATCGACTCGGGCCAGCCGGCCGCGAGCACCGACCAGCGGGCGATATTGCTCGACTGGTCGCCGACCTGCGAGACACAGCCCCACACCACGTCGTCGACGAGTTCGGGGGCCACTCCGGACCGCTCCATCAGTTCGTTCAACACCACGGCCGACAGGTCGGCGGCATGCTGGCCGGCCAGTCCCCCGTTGCGCTTGCCGACGGCGGTCCGCACGGCCTCGACAATGACGACTTCACGCATGGTCGCTCCCTGATCCATAGACATCGCCGATGGCACCGGCGGCCCGCAGGCCGGCGATATCTTCAGCGCGGTAACCCAATTCGCCGAGTATCACATCTGTGTGCTCGCCCAGTCCGGGGATTGCCCCCATGTTCAGCTCCAGGCCGCTGATCACCGGCGGCGGCAACAACGCCTCGATGGGGCCATTCGGGGTGCTGACCTGACGCCACCGGTCGCGGGACTTGAGGTGCGGATGTGCGATCACCTCACTGGGCAGGTTGTACCGCGAATTGCCGATGCCGGCGGCGTCGGCGATCCGCTGGATATCCTCGAGATCGCGCTCAGCGCACCAGGATCCGATGGCGGCGTGAAGCTCGTCGCGGTGCGCGCAGCGGTCCGAATTACTCGCGAATCGAGGGTCCGAGGCGAGGTCGGGCCGCTCGATGATCTCCCGGGCCAGGCGCTGCCATTCCCTGTCGTTGGTCGTCCCGAGAACGACGGTCTGTCCGTCGCGCGTAGCGAACGCGCCATATGGTGCCACGGCAGGCGATGCCATCCCGAGTGGCTGCTGGTTCACGCCCGAGTGCTGGGTGTAGGTCAGCGGGTAACCCATGATGTCGGTCATCGTGTCGAACAGGCTCACCGCGACCGACGGCGCCGCACCGACAGAGACACCACGGGCGCGGCCCAACAGCAGCGCCATGATGGACAGCGCCGAGTACAGGCCGGTGGAGATATCGGCGACGGGCGGACCCGGCTTGGCCGGCATGCCCGGGAAGCCGGTGGCCGCACATGACCCGGATTCCGCCTGCACCAACAGGTCGTACGCACGTTTCTGGGAAAGGGGTCCGCCCGGCCCGTAGCCATCGATCTCGACGGGAATCACCTGCGGGTGCCGCCTGCCGAGGTCCTCCGGTGACAACCCCAGTCGCGCGGTGGCGCCCGGCGCCAGGTTGGAGACGAACGCGTCGGCCCGGTCGAGCAACTGGTGCAGCACCGCAATGCCCTTGTCGGACTTGAGGTTCAGGCTGATCGACTGCTTGCCCCGGTTGGCCCACACGAAATGCGCCGCCTGGCCGAGCACCACGTCGTCGTAGTCGCGGGCGAAGTCGCCGCCTCGGGGATTCTCGACCTTGATCACGCGGGCGCCGAAGTCGGCCAGCACGCGCGTACACATCGGCGCGGACACCGCCTGCTCCATCGCGACGACGGTGATCCCGGCCAGCGGCAGCGACTGCGCTTCGGTCACGCCCCTCACATAACCATGTCGCCGCCGGTCGGCGCGCTGCGACCCCGTTCAGGAGTCCGACGCACAGGTCACGTCGACGTAGACGTTGTTGATCATGCGGGTGTCCGCGCGCTGGGTCGGGTCCGCGAGATTCGGCAACCCGTGCACGCCCGTCACCGTGCAGGCGGACAGCGGAGCGCTCGGGGCCCCGTCGACCTGCACGTTGTAACCCTCGCTGCGCAGCGTGGAGACGACGTCGGCGCCGTTGTTGCCGGACGCACTGGCGGCCTGCGCCGGGCCGGCGGCGGTCAAGGTGGCAGCGGCCAGCGCCGCGGCGGCGGTGGCGAAGAAAGCGATCTTGCTGATCATGTCGATGTCCCTTCACGGTGGTTTCTGACGTCGTCCAGACTCGAATCGGCCGACAAGGGTTCCCCGGAGGAACGATGAAGATTCGTTAAAGAACGCGGCGCTGACCTGGTCATCCGGTCGACCGCACCACCGCGCGGGTGCACTATGAGCAGGTGAACGGCACTGAACCGACGCCGAGCCTGCGCGCGCTGGTCGTCGACGACGAGGCGGCGCTGGCCGATGTCGTGGCCAGCTACCTCAAGCGCGAACAGTTCGAGGTACGAGTCGCGGCCGACGGCCCGTCGGCTCTTGTCGCCGCCCGCGAACTCGACCCCGACGTCGTGGTCCTCGACATCGGACTGCCGGGCCTCGACGGCATCGAGGTATGCCGACAGCTTCGGGTGTTCTCCGACGCGTACGTCGTGATGCTGACGGCCCGCGACACTGAGATCGACACCATCGTGGGGCTGTCGGTCGGCGCCGATGACTACGTCACCAAACCGTTCAGTCCCCGCGAGGTCGTGGCCCGGATTCGGGCCATGTTGCGGCGGCCCCGCCGTGCCCCCGAATCCGTCCCCGAGACGGGGACACCGCCACGCGTGTTCGGGGAGCTGCACATCGACACCGACAGCCGACAGACTCTGCTCGGCGGCGCCCCGATCATGCTGACCCGCACCGAGTTCGACGTACTGGCCGCGCTGTCGTCGCGCCCGCGGCAGGTATGGACGCGACATCAACTGCTGGAAGCCGTGTGGGGCGAATCGTGGTTCGGCAACGACAACGTCGTCGACGTCCACGTCGGCCATCTGCGTCGCAAGCTCGGCGACAACTCGGCCGAGCCGCGCTACGTCACGACGGTCCGCGGCGTCGGGTACCGGATGGGAGAAGGCTGATGGCCCAGAACCATCCGCGCAGCAAGCACGGCATTCGGAGTCGCCTGCTGGTCACCAACGCGGTCGTCGTCATCGCGGCCATCGCCACCACGACGACCGTCGCCCTCATCATCGGCCCGCCGATGTTCCGCAAGGTGATGCAGGACGTCCTCGTCCCGGGGCGCACCGGTCCGCATCCCTATGAGCACGCCTTCCGGCAGGCGACCGCCGTCTCGGTGGGAATGTCGCTCGCGGTGGCCGCCACGACCGCGCTGGCACTGAGCTGGTACCTGAGTCGGCGGATGCACCGGTCGACGGCCGAACTCGCCGCCGCCGCCACCGCGGTCGCCGACGGGAACTACGACATCCGCGTCTCACCACCCCACCTGGGCACCGAATTCGACGCCATCGCAGACGCTTTCAACACCATGGCCGAGCAGCTCGGCTCCGTCGAAACCACCCGGCGTCAGCTGCTGGCCGACCTGGCGCACGAGCTTCGCACACCCGTCTCCGTCATCAACGCGTATCTCGAGTCGATCGAAGACGGCATCCATCCCCTCGACGCGACCACGATCGGCGTGCTGCGCGACCAGACGCGTCGTCTCGCCAGGCTCAGCTCCGACGTACGGGCGCTGTCCGACGCCGAACGCGACATGGCGCTCGTAGACAGGCAATCCGTCGCACCCGCAACGCTGATCGGTGCGGCCGTCGACGCCTTCGCCGCGCCGTACCGCGCGAAAGGCGTTGCGCTGACATCGGATATCGATCCCGGACTGCCCGATCTGTGGGCCGACCCGCAACGCCTCGACCAGGTGCTGGCCAACCTGCTGACGAACGCACTGCGGCACACCGATACCGGCGGCACGGTGCAGGTGACGGCCACGCACGCCGGCGGTTCGGTGCAGATCCGGGTATCGGACGACGGTGACGGCATCGCCGCCGAACATCTGCCGCGGTTGTTCGAGCGGTTCTACCGCGCCGACTCGGCACGCGACCGCGCACACGGCGGTTCCGGCATCGGGCTGGCGATCGCGAAGGCCCTCGTCGACGCCCACCACGGCCGGATCACCGCGACCAGTGCCGGTCTCGGCACGGGCGCGACGTTCACCGTGGAATTACCCAGCCGCGCAACGGCGCTCGCGGGGTCACGCGAGTCCTGACCAATCGCGCCTGCGTGAACGTCTAGCGCGGCCAGTTCGGGTTCGGCGGATAGCCCGGATCGGGATTGCCGGACGGCGGGTAGCCCGGATACCCCGGCGGTGGGTAGCCGGGATAACCCTGTTGCGGCGGCGCGGGATACGACGGTCCGCCGCTCTGCCCGCCCCGGCGGCGCAGCATCACAACAATGAACACGACGAGGCACGCCACCCCGAGCGCGACGAAGACGACGATGGGCCACGACCAGCCGCTGGGCGGCGCGCTCACCCAGATCCGGCTCGCTCCGGGACACCGCACGGTCACCGGCCCGCGGTCGAGCGGCAACTCCCCGACGGCCCGGTAGTACTTGCCCCGGGGGATCAGGAAAATCCGCTTGCCACCGAATCGCTTCTCGTCGTGCGCCCCGGTGAACGGCTCCAACGGCTCGGTCTGGCCGCGAGATGTCGTTGCCGTGCAACGAATGTTCGACTGCGATCGGTCGAGATACACGACGTGGACACGCTCGGTGGGCGTCACCACGTCGCCCGATCGGATCAGTTCGGCCGGGTCGTCCTTGGCACCAAGGAAGATCACGACCGCCAGCGCCAACATCCCGAACCCGAACAGCGTCCCGATCACTCTGCCGATCGGGCTCTTTCCCCCGCTACGCCCCATGGCCCGATTCTCACACGGACTCGCCCACCGATCGCACCGCATCGTCGCTGGTTGTGGTTCGGCGTTCGGCGATGGCGGCGAGCCGCAGCGTGCACTCCCGGTTGCGCGGCATGACCGCCGCCAGGGCCACCTTGTCCGGTATCCAACGCATCGGTAGTCCAACCGGCACCTCGGCCATCTCGATGAGGCAGCCGCCGGTCGGCGTATCGGACAACCGAAGGAAGATGCGCGCCCGGCCGAAGACGCCGGCACTGGCGAGCAACACCAGCTCCTCCAGTGGGCGGCAGTCCTCTACTTCAGTGACGTCGTTGACGAGGAACGGCCACACCCCGATCGAGTGCTGGATGCGGCTGCCGACGGCGGGCCAGCCGGCGTCGACGGCGCGCATCCGACTGTTGCCCACCACCCACTGGGAGTACGTCCAGCCGTCGGCGATGACGTTCCAGACCTCCTGGCGGGTCGCGGTGCTGTGCCGCCGCACGGCCAGGCCGCTGTCAAGCACGTTGTCAGCCATGCGATTTCCTTTCAGAGCCTGAAGACCCGTTTCGCTGTGCCGCCGACGAAGCCACTGTCGTTATGGCCCTACGAACGGACGGCGAAGTAGGCGAGGAAGACGATCAGTGCCGTTGCCAGTAGAAGCCAGACGACCACGCCGACCTTGATGGTGTGCTCCGTCTCGTCGTCGGGTTGAGGCGATCCTTGGGGCGCGACGCCCCATTCACCCACCGCAGACGGGTTCGACGGGACGACGGCATTCGGGGTCCGGGCGTCGTCGGGTGCGGAAAATGGATCGTGGCTCATGGGGCGGATTTACCCGTGGGACCCCGTTGACAAACAGGAGTGCACGACCGGGCGCCGGACAGCGGCGTAGTCGCCCATGTCCGGCGCCCGGAACCAGTGTCGGGATTCCGCGTCAGACCCGACCCGCCCGCCGGTTCTGCTTCTCGGCGTCGGCAAGCACCTCGACCTGCTCAGCCTGCTCGCGCTTGGCTGCCGCGGCAGCGCGCTTGTCGCGGACATCCTCGAGTGCGGCTTCGGCCGCAGCCGCCGCCTTCTCTTCGGCTTTGTTGATCCGTTGCAGCCGTTGCCGTTCAGCGGCTTCGACGGCTTCCTTCTTCCGATCGGCCTCGGCCCGGCTAGCCTTGGCGGCCTCGGCAATGCGCTTGTCGGCCGCTTCCGCCGCCTGCCGCTTACGCTGCTGCGCGCGCTCCCGGGCATCGGACACCGCGTCCTGCTTGGCGGCCACGGCTTCGTCGCGGTCGTCCGCGACCTCTGCCAGCGAGTCCTCCAGCTGTGCGCCCGCCTCTTTACGCCGTTGGGCCGCATCCATGCTCCGCACCACCGCTTCGGCACGGACCTCGCTTCGCCGGGCCAGGGCCGCACCCCGCCTGCGCAACGTGGAATCGCCGAGCACTCCGCCGACGGCAGCATCGAGCCCGCCAAGTGACCGCTCATAGATCAGCCGAGCGGGTGCTTCGGCGTCCAAGCGGGTGATCCATCGATCCTCGATGAACTGCAGCGGAAACCGGGCCAGGCGGTATTGCATTCGCAAAACCTGTAACGGCAATTCGGTGATGCTCACGATATCTCCTTGTTTGTCAATGTCTTTCAGGGCAGGTTGGTTCGGTCGGTGAGGGTCTCGGCGCGTTCGCGAAGGCGACGGGCCTCGGCTTGCTCTTCGTCCGCCGCTTTCTGCGCGGCGCGGTGTTCGGCGAGCGCGTCACCCGCCTCCCGGCCGGCTGCCGCGGTCTCGACCGTTTCCCGGATCTCCGCCTGCCGTTCCTCGCGCTGCTCCTCGACGCTCGCGCGAACCTGCTCTTCGGCAGCGCGATGACGCGCCGTCTGCGCTGTCTGCTGAACCTGGGACACCTGCTGATCCCGTGCTGCCTGCTCTGCGGCCTCGGTGCCGGACCGCACCACCCCTCGGGCACCAGCTGCCTGATGGTGCGCCGAAGACAACAGACCGGTGGCGGAGTCGGCCTCGGCGTCCGCGACGGCCTCGATGGCGTTGGCCTCTTTGCGGGCCCGCGCCTGGGCCTGCTCCAGTTGCCCTTCCGCGGTCAATGAATCGTTGCCGGTCACTGCGCCGGCGATCTCTTTTGCTTTGCCTTTGATCGAATCGATCAGGCCTTTACGTGCCTCATCAGCTTTCTCATGTTCGCCCATGACCTGTGCCATGCTCGTTTTGTGCGTTCTTCAAACACCGTTCCGGCGAGTCAGGGTCGCCTCTGGCGCGCGAACAGCGCGCTGAACAGGCACGGACCATCGATCGAGGCTCGCGATCGGGCACGTGTGATTTGAATCAACCCGGGCATTCCGGCGAGCGGCGGCGACGGCATCACCGGAGAGCGTTACTCGTGTCCCGGTCCCATGCCCGGTGCAGCCCGAGTGCCGCTGTCAGGCGCGCGATGAAGTCCTTGTCGACATCCTCGCCGAGCTCGACTCCCGGAGCCTTCAGCGGGAGCTTCGCCGCTTTGAGTACCGCGTCGCCATCACCCCACGCCGCGAGAACTTTGAAGTGCCGGAAGGTTTCCTGCAACAGAACGACCAGCCTGGCGTCGCGCAGTGGTTTTGTCCCCGCGGCGACGACGAGGGCGTCGACTTCGATCGAACGGACCGTGGCCAGAGTTCGGTCCACGGTCACCTGGCGACGGCCGGCCTTCAACACCCCGCCGGTCGGGGCGATGACCAAGGCGGCCGCGCCCGCGGCGGTCGCGGCCTTCACGAGTTTGGCCACGCCCGCGAGGTCTGAACCCGCATCGGCGAGAATGCCGATCTTCCGGCCGACGATCGGTCCTGGTTCCGTTGTCACCTGCGCCAACGCCGGTGACAACGGAACATCCTCGGCGGGACGGCCTTTCGGTGCCGGCAGCCCGAGCGCAGCCGCGACCTTTTCGCAGAGCGCGGAATCGACGTTGGCGAGCACCTGCAGTTCGCGTTCTTTGATGCCTTGTTCGTAGACCTTGCCCAATTCGAAAATGAAGGCGTCGGCGAGGTGTGACTGTTCCACCGCACTCAAACTGCGATAGAAGAGGGTCGCCTGGCTGAAGTGGTCGTCGAAGGAGGCCGGCTGTGCACGGACCGCTTCTCCCTCGATCCGTCGCGGAAAGTGGACGTAGGCACCATCTTTCGCTTCTGCTGGGCGAGGCTCGTCACCGTCGATGCTGTTCGGGCGATACGGCGCCAGGCCGGTGTGGATCGCCGTCTGATGCATCCCGTCGCGCAACATGTCGTTGACCGGGCAATGGGGCCGGTTGATGGGCAGCTGGGTGAAGTTCGGGCCACCCAGGCGCGTGAGCTGGGTGTCGACGTAGGAGAACAGGCGGGCCTGCAGCAGTGGGTCATTGGTGGGCTCGATGCCGGGCACCAGATTACCGACGTGAAAAGCGACCTGTTCGGTCTCTGCGAAGTAGTTCGTGGGGTTGCGGTTGAGCGTGAGCTTGCCGACCAGTTGGACCGGCGCCAGTTCTTCCGGCACGAGTTTGGTCGGATCCAGCAGGTCGATGCTCTCGAACGTGTCGGTGCCGTCATCGGGCAGAATCTGCAGTCCCAGTTCGTATTCGAAGAAGGCGCCCGCTTCGATCCCGTCGGCCAGATCACGGCGGTGGAAGTCCGGGTCCACACCGGCGGCGATCTGCGCTTCCTCCCACACCAGGGAATGCACGCCGGCGGCCGGCTTCCAGTGAAACTTGGCCAGGCTGGTCTTGCCGGCCGCGTTCGTCAGCCGGAAGGTATGTACGCCAAAGCCTTCCATGGTGCGGAACGAGCGCGGAATGCCGCGATCGCTCATGTTCCAGAAGACGTGGTGGGTGGTCTCGGTGTGCAGGGAGACGAAGTCCCAGAACGTATCGTGTGCCGACTGTGCTTGGGGGATTTCGCGATCCGGGTGCGGTTTGGCCGCGTGCACGACATCGGGAAACTTGATGCCGTCCTGGATGAAGAAGACCGGGATGTTGTTGCCCACCAGATCGAATGTGCCTTCGTCGGTGTAGAACTTGACCGCAAAGCCGCGGGTATCACGCACCGTGTCGGCAGAACCGCGCGATCCCAGCACAGTGGAGAAGCGCACGAAGACGTCGGTGGTCGTCCCCTTGCGTCCCAGGAACGCTGCTCTCGTGAACGACGAAGCGGTGCCGTACGACTCGAAGACCCCGTGCGCCGCAGCGCCGCGGGCATGCACCACGCGCTCGGGTATGCGCTCGTGGTCGAAGTGGGTGATCTTCTCGCGAAGATGGAAGTCCTCCAACAGCGACGGGCCGCGGGGACCTGCCTTCAAGGAATGGTCGGTGTCGGTCAGGCGCAGTCCCTGACTCGTCGTCAGGAACTGCCCCGACTGGGCGCGCGCCGGTTCGTCGCCCTGCGTTCCCGCAGGGCCGACACCGGCGGGGGCGGACTGGTCACGCTTGCGGCGAGGGGGCATGGGTGTCTCCTGACGGAACGAGAAACGCTACAACCAAGCGCACGGGACTGCCCCGAGCCTCAGAACCCCATACCCAAACCCGCTGCGATGCAAACTTCTTCGTTGCGCGTCGCCCTTACACCGGATTCTCGTGCGCCACAGCGCGGTAGCTGCGTGCCCCTGCTCGATCCACGGCCGCTCTGACAAGGCCGAAGACCAGGCCCTGCACACCCGCGGCCAACAACGCCTGGCTGCCCGAGCGGTTCAGATCCTTGGGGTCTGGAGGTCCCTCGCCCGAGTCGTCGATCCGCTCCCACAGCACACTGAAGACCTTGCCGGCCACCAGGCCGCCCACCACGCTGAACGCAGCCGACAGCGGCAGATACAGCGACTTCGATAACTTGCTCATCGTTCTCCTTGGCATATCTGACGGCCCCCGACTGATCCGAGCCGTGGCTGAGAGTTACCCCGAGTGCGGCCACGTCAATCGCCACACGTCTCGGCGGCAGCCCAACGCCAAAGGCGTGGAGGCGTCAGGACACTCGCCGAGATCGCACGATGGGCCGGAACGAATCGGCATCGGCGGCCGCCCAGTCGAAGGCCCAGCTTTCCGGCGCCTGCTCGATGAGTTCACCGGGCGCCAACCATTCGTAGAGTTCCGCGTACGAGACCTGCTGGGTGGCCGAGACTTTCTTGCGCAGCAGATGCGGCGACAGCATTGCCGGATCGGCGATCCCCATCGAGCCCATGATTTTCATTGCCTGCTCGACAGTGGCCTTCTGGTAGCGATACACGCGGGCGCTCTTGTCGTCGACGTCCAGAGCTCGCGCCCGTCGCGGGTCCTGAGTGGCGACCCCGACCGGGCAGTGATTGGTGTGACAACGCTGCGATTGGATACATCCGATCGCCATCATCATGGCGCGCGCAGCGTTGGTGTAGTCGGCGCCCTGAATGAGCCGTTTGATGATGTCATTGCCCGCGGCTACCTTGCCGCTGGCGCCGATGCGGATGACGTCGCGCAGACCGGTACCGACCAGTGCGTTGTGCACCGTCATCAATCCATCGGTGAGCGGAAGCCCGACGTGGTCCTCGTATTCCAGTGGCGCAGCGGCCGTTCCGCCCTCGGCACCGTCGACGATGATGAAGTCGGGAGTCACCCCCTCGGCGCGCATCGCTTTGCAGATGGCCAAGAAGTCCACTCGGGAGCCCACGCACAGTTTGAATCCCACCGGCTTGCCGCCGCACAGTTCGCGGAGCCGACCCACGAACTGCACCAGCTCGCGTGGCGTCGAAAACGCCGAGTGCGCAGCGGGACTCACACACTTCTCCCCCGCGGGCACCCCACGATATTCGGCGATCTCCTTGCTCACCTTCGACGCGGGCAGCACACCGCCCACGCCCGGTTTGGCACCCTGGCTCAGCTTGAGCGAAACGCATTTGACGGCATCGTGTGCGGCCTTGTCGGCGAACTGGTCAGGGTCGAAGTGTCCGTCGGCGGTGCGCGCGCCGAAATAGCCGGACCCGATCTCCCACACCACATCCGCGCCTCCGAGGTGGTAGGGCGTCAAGCCGCCTTCGCCCGTATCGTGGGCGAAGCCGCCCCGTCGCGCCCCGGCATTCAGGGCTTTCAACGCGTTGGCCGAGAGCGCCCCGAAACTCATCGACGACACGTTCAGCAGTGCCATGTCATAGGGCCGGGTGCAGTCCGGGCCTCCGATACGAACCCGGTAGGGCTCCGGCGGGGGCTCCACCGGCGCGGTCGAGTGCACCAGGTACTCGTACCCGGCCTCGTCGACATCGCGTTCGGTGCCGTACGACAATTCGGCCGCCGTCCCCTTGGCCCGCTCGTAGATCAGCGAACGGATGTCGCGGTCGAACGGCCGGCCGTCAAAGTTGCGTTCGATGAAGTACTGCTGCAGTTCCGGACGCACCGCCTCCAGCAGGTACCGGATGTGCCCGATCACCGGGTAGTTGCGCAGCACCGAATGACGTCGCTGGGTCACGTCGAAGACGCCGACGGCGGCCAGCCCACCTACTGCCACCGCGGCAATCCACCACACCCAACCACCGAACAGCGCAGTCACGGCAAGGCCTGCCGCAACGGCGACCAACGCCGCGACGATTCCGAACCGAATCACACCAACCCTCTTCATCTGGCGGTCCACTGTCGGCGGAATACCCAGAATCGGTCCGTTCAGGCATCGGCGCCTCCAGATCGCCGGCACAAACATAGCTGTGCGCCCCACGGAGTGCCTTCGTTCGGGACGGGCAACCCCAACCGCGCGAGGGGCGTCGCTTCGCTCAGCGGCCCTCTCATCCGGACGCCATGAGCTGGCAATGTCTGAAATGGCTATGAATCGATCATGAAATTGGCATGTCGATCATTATGTGTCGCATATGAATACCGGCTCTTCATGATTGAGGGTGTAGAACGGTCAGCTGCTGTCGGCCTGTGATTGGGGTGTCTGGTTGGCTGGGTGTGT
>NZ_JBJIAO010000021.1:0-99570 GCF_045310825.1 Mycobacterium sp. SMC-21
TCATCTTCGAGAGACCTCGACCCCTATCCCGGCAACGACGCGCCGATGACCTCTACACCCTCAACTGCGAAGAGCCGCTAATTGTGGCGGGAGATGGCTGGCTATGCGAGCCGATCATACGAACGGTAGATGACAGACTGCTATCCGTCCGTAACATTCAGGACATATGCAGCGAGGGCGGGCGCGTGGCGCTAGATTTTGAGTCCCGAATCGTCGATTCCCGAATACTGGGGGCTAGCGGGCAGGACGCGTTCGATTGTTTATCCAGGGGTTTGATGTGCTTACATTTGGAGCTGGTCGTCAACGCCGATGGCGAAACTTACGCTGTTCGCTCTGGCAACACGGCGGATGTTCACGATCTGTATCCGTTCCCGCCGGGGCTATTCCTGCCATACGAAGAAGACAATATTATCTTGTATATACGACGGGATCGATTGGGGCCCTTTTCCGTACTGGACCGTCGTGGATATCCGCTCAACTGTCGCCACGCTTTGGTTCAATGGTACTTCAGCGTCCGCGGAGTCCTGTTGGAGGCTATGCCCACAGCGGATCTTGGAATTATTAAAGCATTGCAGAACCTGCAGTTGTTATGTCTCGATGCTGCGGATCCGATGTTTACGACGTACTTGCAGAACTTTCGTATTTTTGACGGCGACGTCGTCGAGGATCCTCTCGGGAATCTTCAATCTTTCATATCGGAAATAAATACTCATCTGTCGAGGTATGCAATCGCGCCCTTCGATGGCCGAATAGACAAGTCGCATGTGCGGTTCCTTGACTAACCGCTCACAGTGCCGATACGGCATGGTCGTGCGCTTCGCGGCTAAGCGGCCACCCAGGGGGGTTGCTTCGGTTGCTTGAGAAAGGGGACGGCCCGAACCCGAACCCGGACAACCTGGCGGATTCCGGCAGTAGGGCCTTGCTGACGGCTGAGCGGCGGCCTTGCCGATGATGGAAGCTCTGCATGTCGGCGTGGGTCGCTTTAGGTCCGCTCGGCGTCGGTTTCGGCAGGCGAGCGCAGGAATTTTTATCGACGCTCAAAGGCTATCCACCCTGGTCTTGTCCGTCCATCACCGGTACCGGAACGGCAGGGCAAACCCTGCGGGACCGAACTCTCAGGAGACTCAGGAGTCGACTGAGCTCCGTGGTCGGCGTAGCCGATGCTATTCGGTGTCCGGCCTCCATAGAATCGCGCTTGGAGCGGATGCCCTCGGTTATGCCTTTGTCTAGACCGCAAGTCTGCGTTTTCGCGACCCTGGTCTGGCTCCTCCGACCATCACCGGTGTTCCGTCGCGACTGCATTCGCAGGCTTTAAACTGACGTGATGTCGAAGCTGCAGCTGGTTCAGGAGCCGTCCGCCGACGCACTGCTCGAGTCCAACCCGTTCGCACTGCTGGTCGGGATGCTCCTGGATCAGCAGATTCCGATGGAAGTGGCGTTCGCCGGGCCGAAGAAGCTCGAGGACCGGATGGGCTCGCTCGATGCGCGCGAGATCGCCGAGTACAACCCCGACAAGTTCGCCGAGCTGTTCGCGCAAACCCCTGCGGTGCACCGCTTTCCGGGTTCCATGGCCAAGCGCGTGCAGGCCCTGTCGCAGGTGATCGTCGACGAGTACGACGGCAACGCCGCGGCCCTGTGGACCACCGGCAACCCCGACGGTAAAGAGGTGCTGCGCCGGCTCAAGGCGCTGCCCGGCTTCGGTGAGCAGAAGGCCAAGATCTTCCTGGCGCTGCTCGGCAAGCAGTACGGCGTCACACCCGAGGGCTGGCGCGCCGCCGCCGGCGACTACGGCAAGCAGGGCACGCACATGTCCGTCGCCGACGTCGTCGACAAGGGCTCACTGGACCAGGTTCGCGCCTACAAGAAGCAGATGAAAGCAGTGGCGAAGGCCGCCAAGGCCTGAGTGTTGATTCGAGCGTGGGGGATGACGAGGAGATTCTCGCGATTCCCCTCGTCAAGCCCCACGCTCGACGCGATCAGAGCGGCGGACCGTCGAACCGCTCGCGGGTGGTGAACTCCGAAACCGGACGCCGGGTCAGCTTCGTCACCTGCTTGACGGGCTTGCCCAGCGGCAGCATGCACGCGACGGCGTAGTTGTCCGGGATGCCGAGCAGCTCGCGCACCTTGGGCTCCTGCGCGACCACCATGGTCGTCAGCACGCCGCCGTAGCCCTCGTTGCGCGCGGCCAGCAGGATGTTCCAGACGAAGGGGTAGATCGACGCGCCGCTGATCACACCGATGCGGTCCAGGTGCTGATCGAACGCCGCTGCCACGCCGAGGTCCAGGCACACCACGAGCACGACCTCGGCGCCCAGCAGCGTCCCGGTGACCATGCCATCGGGTACCGGGGTCGCCGCCACGACCGCCGGATCAACCCCGCAGGGCTGCAACGGGTTCCACGGCCCTTCGCCGGCGGCCATCTGAGCGATGTACTGCCGGGCGCCCGGCTTGGACAGTTCGCCCAGCTTCTTGCGGGTTTCGACGTCACGGACCGCGATCACCCGCGCGCCCTGCCGGTTGCCGCCACTCGGGGCGAAGCGCGCGTTGTCGAGGATGCGCTCGAGCACGTCGTCGGGCAGGGGCTCGCCGCTGAACTTGCGGACAGCCCCGGTCGTGCGCATGACGTCGTAAATCTCCATACCGACCATCATGCGTATGGGAAGGTGATGTGTATGGCTAAGACACACTTGAATTGCCCCTGCGGCGAGGCGATTTCCGGCAGTGACGAGGACGATCTGGTCGAGAAGGCCCAGGCCCACCTCGCTGAGCAACACCCCGGTCGGGAGTACGACCGCGAGATGATTCTCTTCATGGCCTACTGAGCCATCAACCAAGGCGAGCGTGGCTGCCGTTGGGGGGTGGCCACGCTCGCTGTTGCGTAGTCGGGTCTGTCCGACCGTCATACTGGCGACCGTGACGCCGAGAAAGGCAGGGGAGCCGACTCCCGAGCGGGGCTGGCTGACGCCGAAGCAGCAGCGGGCCTGGGTCGCCTACATGCGGGTACAGCTTCGGATGAACTACGAGATGAACCGGCAGCTGCAAGCCGACTCGGGGCTCTCGCTCGCCGACTACGACGTGCTGGTCGCGCTCAGCGGCGACACCGGCGGCGGCCTGCGTGTCAGTGACCTGGCCGCGCAGATCGGCTGGGAACGCAGCCGGCTCTCGCACCAATTGCGTCGCATGGAACAACGCGGCTTGACCGAGCGCCGACCGAGCGCCGCGGATGGCCGCACCACCAATGTCGTGCTGACCGCCGACGGCCGGCGGGCGATCGCCGAGGCCGCACCCGGGCACGTCGACCTCGTGCGCAGTCTGTTCTTCGACCCGCTGCCGGAGAACCTGCTCGGACCGTTCACCGCGGCACTGGAGCACATTCACGTCAACCTCGATCACCACAGCTCGCTCCCGCCCGCGCCGGGTTAGAATTAGGTGATAAATCACCTATAGGGAGCGTCATGAGTGAAGTCATCACCCGCTTGATGGAAGCCAATCTGCTCGCCGTGTTCGATGAACGCGACCCACGGCTCCGTGCCGCCGCGATCGCGGAGACCTACTCGGACGATGTCACGTGGGTCGATGATGACGGCGTGACCGTCGGCCGCGACCGGTTGAATGCCAAGGTGGCTGAGCTGCAGGAAAAGCTGGCAGGCTTGCATTTCGTGAAGGCCGGCCCGGTGCGCCGGACCCGTGGCCTGGGCTTCCTGGCGTGGGAGGTACGTACTCCGGACGACGCCACGGTGGCGTCGGGTTTCGACGTCGCGGAGATCGTCGACGAGCGCATCGTTCGGCTGTGGACTGTGCTGAATGCCGCGGAATAGGTGACACATCACCTATGTTGTGACTGCCGAACGGCACACAACAGTGAGGACAACGATCATGGGACAGCTCGACGGCAAGACAGCACTGGTCACCGGGGGAACGTCGGGCATCGGCCTGGCGACCGCAAAGCGCCTCGCGGATGAGGGCGCGTACGTGTTCATCACCGGACGTGATCGCACGCGGCTCGATGAGGCGGCCGCAGCCATCGGCGCGCACGGTGTCCAGAGCGACATCAGCAAGCCAGAGGAGCTCGACGTCCTCGCCGCCGCGATCGCCGAGCACGGCGCGGGCCTCGACGTCGTCTTCGCCAATGCCGGCGGCGGCGACTTCGCCACCCTCGCCGATGTGACACCCCAGCACTACCGCGACAACTTCGACCGCAATGTGGCCGGCACGGTGTTCACCGTGCAGAAGACGCTGCCGCTGCTGAACGACGGCGCGTCGATCATCCTCGCCGGCTCCACCGCCGCGTCCGAAGGCGTTCCGGCGTTCGGGCTCTACGCCGCGTCCAAAGCTGCCATCCGGTCGCTCGGTCGCACGTGGGCAGCGGAGCTCGCCGACCGCAAGATCCGGGTCAACACCGTCGTCCCGGGACCGATCGAAACCCCTGGACTGACCGGCTTGGCACCGGCCGAGCAGAAGCAGGATCTCCTCGACGGCATGGCGGCGCAGGTGCCGCTGAAGCGGTTGGGACGCCCTGAGGAGATCGCGGCCGCGGTGCTGTTCCTGGCCTCGGACCAGAGCAGCTTCATGACCGGTGCCGAATTGGCCGTCGACGGCGGCCAGATCCAGCTCTGACCGCCACGTCGAGACGATGCCGTCGGCTGGTTGACCTCGGCATCGTCTCGACACCACGGCTGGTTTGATCGCCGGAGCACGCGGCTATGCCCCTGGGTATGCACGAGGTTCTGGAACGCGAAGGCAAGTGGGACGTCGATGACCGGTTTCGGTTGCCCGACCTACGCGGCATCGTCCCGGACGCCGACATCGAGCACGACACCGTCGACCTCACCAGCGACTACTACGACACCAGCGACCGCGACCTGCTGGCGCACCGCGTCCAGCTGCGCCGTCGCTCCGGCGACGGTGACACGGGGTGGCAGCTGAAGGTGCCGGCCGCCGATGGGCGCGTCGAACTGCACTGGGCGTTGACGGAGAAGTTGCCCGATGCGGCCGCTGAGCTCCTCGGCGGCATCAGCCTCGGCAAGCAACTGGCGAGCGTCGCCACGATCCACACCGTCCGGGATCGGTACCGGCTCGCCGAGCCCGGGTCCGGCGAACTCTATGCCGAGATTGCCGACGATTCGGTGCGGGCGTCGGCGAACGAGCGGCTACTCGCCTGGCGTGAGGTCGAAGTCGAACTGGGGCCGCACACCCCGTCGATGCCGAAGCGCCTCGTCCGCCGTCTGAAAGCCGCGGGCGCCCGGCCGTCGCGCTTTCCGTCGAAGCTCGCCCACGTCCTGCCGCAGATTCGGTCCGTCGAGCGCGTGTCGCCCGCGGCGCGTGCGTTGCTCGGGTACCTCAACGCCCAGATCGACCAGATCGTGTTGGGCGACATCGAATTACGGCGGGGACAGGACCCCATCCACGACACGCGGGTGGCGATCCGGCGGCTGCGGAGCACGCTGCGGGTGTTCGGCAAGCTGCTGGATCAGGCCGCTGTCGAAGAGCTCGATGAGGACCTGCGATGGTTCGCGGGGCTGCTCGGCGAGGTTCGTGATTGTCAGGTGCAGCAGTTCAGATTCACCGAAGCGCTCGAAGAGTTGCCGGAAGAATTGATCCTGGGTCCGGTCCGGGCCCGCATCCGCAATGACCTGCAGGCCGTCGAGCTGCCCGCGCGGGCGCGCATCACCGAGGCCATGGACTCGCCGCGTTACCGGGCGATGATGACGGTGCTGCGGTCATGGCGCACGGCGCCACCGGTCGATCTCGAGACGAGCACCGCCGCACTGGTCAAGCGGGCACGTAAGGCCCAACGGAAAGCTGACCGACGGCTCGTCGCAGCGCTCGGTGGCGATGACGTCGACGCCGCGCTGTTGCACCGCGCCCGCAAGGCCGCCAAGCGCGCCCGGTACGCGGCGGAGCTATGCCGCGATGTCGAGGGCTCGAAGCGAACGGTCAAGCATTACAAGCGATTTCAGTCGATCCTGGGCGATCACCAGGACACCGTGGTCGCATCTGACATCTTGCGCCGCCTGGCGCTGGCGAGTGGCACGACGGCCGGTGAGAACGGCTTCACCTTCGGCCTGCTGTACGGCCGCGAACAGCGGATAGCCGACGCGTGCCGACAGCAGGCCCGAGCGATGTTGTGATTACGGCACCACCGAGGAACCGATGGTGGGCATGAACTGGCACTGCTTCTCGGTCGTGGTCACCTGACCGAAGATGGTCGACATGATGCTGCCCGAGCCGGTGTCGACGATGGCGGTCAGCGTCGTCGGGCCCTGCGGGTTGATGTCGGCCTGCGGCTTGAGGGTCGCGCTGCCCGACTTGCCGGTCGTCAGGTTGACCCAGGTGACGTTCAGCGGCAGCTTCTGCTCGGCGGCCGGGCCGGGCGTGCCGACCGCGGTGAACACGTAGGCGGTCTGGCCGGGGCCGGGGCCCGGGGTCGGAATCTTCGCGGGGCCCGCCACGCTGATCGCAGTCGCCAGCACATTGCCGCCGTCAGCGCCGCAGCCGTTGCTGATCGACGGGTACATGAAGTCCTGCGTGATCGGCGTGCCCGGGCCGAACGCGCCGGCCGGCGCGGGGGCCGGCGCAGCGGCCGGGGCGGCTTCGGGGGCGGGGACCGTCGCCGCGGCCTGGGTGACCGGGGCAGCGGCCGGGGCGGCCTCAGGAGCCGGCGCCGGCGCAGGTGCCGGGGCAGGGGCGGGTGCCGGAGCAGGCGCTGCGGCGGGTGCGGGTGCGGCCTCGGGGGCCGGAGCCGGGGCAGCCTCCGGGGCCGGTGCCGGAGCGGCCTCGGCCACCGGGCCGACGGCGTGCACCGGGTCGACGCCGGCCGGCAGGTGGGCCTCGGCACCAGGAACGGCGCCCGGGGCGGGCACGTGGTTCGCGGCCGGGTCGGCGGCGAACTGGTTCACGGCGTTGGCCAGATTCTTCGAATCCGACGGTGCCGCCTTGTTCCCGGCGAACGCCCGGGCTGCTGCCATGAGCAGCTCCGCGGCGCCCGCCGGGTCAGCGGCGGCCTGCTGGATCACCGGGGCGAGAGTCTGCATGGCCGGCAGACCAGGAGCCTGCAGGCCATCGATGGGCAGCGGCAACGGCAGTGGCGACGCCGGATCAGCGTGGGCGACGGTGGCCGCGCTGATCGTGAGTGCGACGGATGCGCCGAGTGCGACGAACAGCTTCCTCGATTGCATGACTCTCTCCCCGGTTTCGTATCGGTTATCTGGTTACGGCGCGGATCACGGCAAGCCGGAGGTGATGACCGGCGCGAGGCTGGTCAGGCTCATGATCCCCGGGACGACGCCCGGGATGGCCTGTGCAGCCGGTGCGGCAGCCGCCACGGCGGCGGGTGCGGTGGCCAGCGGCGACGCCGCCGCAGCCGGAGCGGCGAGCGGTGCCGTGGCGGCGGCCAGCGGGGCGGCAGCGGCCGGAGCAGCGGCAGCCAGCGGTGCGGCCAGCGGTGCGGTCGCGGCGGCGAGCGGGGCAGTCAGCGGCGAGGTCGCAGCGGTTGCGGCGGTCGCAGCGGGCGCGGCAGCAGCAGCGGGCTGCGGCAGCAGGTTCGCCAGCGGGGTACCGGCCGGCAGCAGCGAGGTCAGGTCACCGGGGAAGGCGACCTGCTTCGGCAGCGGGACGGGCGAGCCCGGAATCTGCGGCAGGTTGATGTTGGCCGACGGGATCAGGCCCTGGGCCGGGGCCGGCGCAGCAGCGGCGGCCGGGGCAGCGGCCGCCGGAGCGGTGGCGCCGGGGACCAGGTTCTGCGGCAGGGTCACCGATGCAGTGGCGGCCGGAGCGGCCGGAGCGGCGGCCGGCGCGCCCGAGGTCAGGGCCTGGGTGACACCCGACAGCGCCTGGACCGGAGCCTGGGCGAGTTCGTTGACCAGCGGCGTGCCGGGCACGACGGGGGCCGGGGCCGCGGGGGCCGGGTCGGCGGCGGCGACCGCGCTCAGGGCGATCGCCACCGGGACTGCGCCGGCGGCGGCAATCATGCTGGTGGCCAACAATTTTCCAGTGGTGCGTGTGCGCATTTTGGGGGTCCTCCCGGTCCAGTCGTGGCGCGTCATCACCGAAGCTATTCAGTTACTGGTGTTACTCAAGTGACACGTGTGGCATTTATGGATCCGTTACTGATCGGAAGGCGAAGGGTGACCGACCGTTACAGTCATGCGATAAACACCGCCACGCGATCAGTTCTCCGATGGGCGCCGCTGATGCTGGCGCTCAGCGTCGCCGCGCGCTTCGCGTGGACCTACCTGGTCCCCAACGGGGCCAACTTCGTCGACCTCCACGTCTACTTCGGCGGCGCGGCGACCCTCGGCAGTGGTCGCCCGCTGTACGACTACGTCTACGCCGACCAGACCCCGGACTTCCCGCTGCCGTTCACCTATCCGCCGTTCGCGGCAGTGCTGTTCTATCCGCTGCACTTCGTGCCGTTCGGTTTGCTGGCGTTCTGCTGGCAGGTCGGGATCATCGGTGCGCTCTACGGCGTGGTGTGGATCAGCTTGCGGCTCATCGGGTTTCGGGGCGAGCGAAGCGACGGGAAATGTCCAGTCGATCCCTCGCACCGGCTGGCCATGGCCTGGACGGCCGTCGGCATCTGGACCGAGCCGCTGCGCAGCACGTTCGACTACGGGCAGATCAACGTCGTCCTCGTACTGGCCGTTCTCTACGCCGTCTACAGCACCCGCTGGTGGTGGTCCGGTCTGCTGGTGGGTCTGGCCGCCGGGGTGAAGCTGACGCCCGCGGTCACGGGGCTGTACTTCCTCGGCGTCCGCCGGTGGGGCGCTGCGGTGTTCGCGGCCGTCACCTTCGCCGGCACCGTGCTGGTGTCGTGGCTGGTGCTGCGCGACCAGGCGCTCTACTACTTCACGGACCTGCTCGGCGACGCCCACCGGATCGGTCCCGTCGCGACGTCGTTCAACCAGTCCTGGCGCGGCGCGATCTCGCGGATCGTCGGCCACGACGCCGGTTTCGAGCCCGCGGTGCTGATCGCGGTGGTGCTGACGGCCGTGCTGGCGGTGTTCGCCTGGCGCGCCGTCTACGGTCCCGGCCGGCCGGATCGACTGGGCGCGCTGCTCGTCGTGCAGTTGTTCGGCCTGCTGTTCTCGCCGATCTCGTGGACCCACCACTGGGTGTGGCTGATCCCGCTGATGATGTGGTTGTGGCACGGGCCGTTCGCGGAGCTCGCTTCCGCGCGCGTCTTGCGTTGGATCTGGCTGGTGCTGCTGCTGGTCGGCGTGCCGTGGCTGCTGAGTTTCGCGCAGCCGACGATCTGGGTGATCAGCCGTCCGTGGTACCTGTCCTGGGCGGGGTTGATCTACCCGGTGATGACGGTGGTGACGCTGGCGTGGATGGCCCTGCGAACCAGGACTAGACGACCAGTCCGTTGATGTCCGTGGCCATCTCCACGTCCTTGTCGGTGATACCACCCTCGGAATGTGTGACCAGGGTGAAAGTAACTGTCCGCCAACGGATGTCGATGTCCGGATGATGATCCTTGGCTTCCGCGTGGATCGCCACTCGGCGGACGGCATCGATACCGTCGAGGAACGCCGGGAACTTCACGGACCTGCGTAGCGCGCCGTCGGCGCGTTCCCAGCCTTCGGGCAGTGCGGCGTCTACTTGTTCATCGGTGAGGACGGCCATGACCCCATTGTTGCGGCGAGAGTGGGGGATTACGAGGAATCGTTTGCGATTTTCCGCGTAAACCCCCACGCTCGACGGCCTGACCTGTGGATAACCGGGTCGCTGGGCGTCAGATTTGTCGCCCGTCCCGTCGAGGGTGACGTCATGGACCAACTCATCCTCGGGTCGCAGGCGCTGCGGACAGGACGCCTGACGGAGCATCAGTTGCGTACCCGGTATCGCATGGTTTATCGCAACGTGTACCTGGCCAAGGGCGTCGAGATGACGGCCGAGTTGAAGGCGCGCGCCGGTTGGCTGTTCGCAGGGCCGGATGCGGTGATTGCCGGGGTGTCTGCGGCTGCGGTGCACGGTACGAAGTGGCTCGACCCCGATGCGCCCGCGGTGGTGGTCCGGCCAGATCGCCATAGCCCACGAGGGCTGACGACTCATTCGTATGCCCTTGCTCCGCAAGACATTTGTGTGCGGCGCGGTATGCGTGTCACAACTGCCGCCCGCACGGCCTTCGACCTCGCGCGACTGCTGCCGCAGCACCGGGCCGTGCCGATAGTGGATGCGCTGATGAACGCAACCGATCTGAAACTCGTCGACATCGAACCGTTGATCGCGGCGAATCCAGGTACCCGCGGTGTGCATCGGGCGCAGTCTGCTCTGACGTTGGTGGACGGTGGTGCTGAATCGCCGCAGGAATCGCGGCTGCGGCTGGGGCTGGTCGCCGGCGGCCTTCCGTTTCCCGAGACGCAGATCCGCTTCTTCGACGATTACGGCGAGGCGTTCATCCGCGTCGACATGGGGTGGCGTCAGTGGAAGGTGGCAGTCGAGTACGACGGTGTCCAGCACTGGAACGACAGTCGGCAGCGGGCCTGGGATATCGAACGTCTCGCGATCCTGGAAGCCATGGGGTGGGTGGTCATCCGGGTCAGTGCGGCGATGTTGCGCGAGCCCGAAAAGCTGGTCGCGAGAGTGCGCGCGAAGCTGCGAGCCGCCGGATGCCCGGTCTGACGCCGAGCGTGGGGGTTTACGAGGTACTTCGGCCGAATATTCGCGTAAACCCCCACGTTCGACGAGCCAGTAGCCTGGCCGACGTGATCGTCGTCGCCGGAGCCCTTATCGCCGACGCCAGACTGCTGGTCGCTCAGCGCAATCGGCCGCCGGAACTCGCGGGCCTCTGGGAGCTGCCGGGTGGGAAGGTCGCGCCGGGGGAGACCGACGCGCAGGCGCTGGCCCGGGAACTCCACGAGGAACTTGGCGTCATCGTGACCGTCGGGGAAAAGGTGGGCGAGGACGTGCCGTTGTCCGACACCGTCACGTTGCGGGCGTACCGGGTGTCGACCGACGACGCGCCCCACGCCCACGATCACCATGCCGTGCGCTGGGTGGGTGCGGCCGAACTCGACGACCTGCCCTGGGTGCCGGCGGACCGCGCCTGGCTCGCGGAGTTGAAGGACGCGCTGACTCAGTAGTGCAGCTTGTCGCCGACGACGCGCGCCGACGCCATCGCCGTGCCGTGCTGCGCGGTGTACAGCGGGTGCAGCAGCGCGGGGTACTTGCAATGCGGGCAGTCGGTCTTCGGCTTGTTCACCGTGGAGAACGCCAAATGGTGACACGCAGCACACCGCACCACGAAGAATCCGCCGGCCCAATTGGCCAATCCGGCGAATATCGCGGCCGTTGCGCCGAGCGCCAGCACGAACCCGATGACTCCGGTCAACACTTCGTAGATGGTCATGATGGCGACCTCCTCGCGCTGGTTTCCCCGAACTGACGAGACGTTTCCACGGTACTCGCGAAACAGGCATAGAGGCAGGTCAATGCGTATATATCAGGCCTTGCGGGCGCGCTTGAAAACCTTCTCGAGGTCCTTGCCGTGGACCCCGTGGTGCGCCGCCTTCTGGACCTTGTGCAGCACCAGCGGACACCGCTTGCACCGGGGCTTGCTGCGGCAGCACTTCTTCTTCGGTTTCGCCCCGGCGAGCTTGCTGGCCTTCATCGATTAGCAGTTTTGCCAGGCCGTTCGCGGTTTCGCAAACCGACCCCCTCGCTGCGACAATCTTGGGCGTGAGTGAGCAGGCCAGTGCCGGATTCAGAAATGTCGCCATCGTCGCACACGTCGACCACGGCAAGACGACCCTCGTCGATGCCATGCTGCGGCAGTCCGGAGCCCTGGACCGGGGTGACGACTCCACCGAACGCATCATGGACTCGGGTGACCTGGAGAAGGAAAAGGGCATCACGATCCTGGCCAAGAACACCGCGGTGCACCGGCACAACGCCGACGGCACCGTGACGGTCATCAACGTGATCGACACCCCCGGCCACGCCGACTTCGGTGGCGAGGTCGAGCGCGGCCTCTCCATGGTCGACGGCGTCGTGCTGCTGGTCGACGCCTCTGAGGGCCCGCTGCCGCAGACCCGCTTCGTGCTGCGCAAGGCCCTGGCCGCGCACCTGCCCGTCATCCTCGTGGTCAACAAGACCGACCGGCCCGACGCCCGTATCGCCGAGGTCGTCGAGGAGAGCCACGACCTGCTGCTCGACGTCGCCTCCGACCTCGACGAAGAAGCCCAGGCCGCGGCCGAGAAGGCCCTGGACCTGCCGACCCTGTACGCCTCGGGCCGCGCCGGCGTCGCCTCGACCGTTCAGCCCGCCAACGGCGAGGTGCCCGACAGCGAGAACCTCGACCCGCTGTTCGACGTGCTGCTCGAGCACATCCCGGCGCCCAAGGGCAACCCCGACGCCCCGCTGCAGGCCCTGGTCACCAACCTCGACGCGTCGGCCTTCCTCGGCCGTCTGGCGCTCGTCCGGATCTACAACGGCAAGCTCAAGAAGGGCCAGCAGGTGGCCTGGATGCGTGAGGTCGACGGCGCGCCCGTCATCACCACCGGCAAGATCACCGAGCTGCTCGTCACCGTCGGTGTCGAGCGCACCCCGACCACCGAGGCCGTCGCCGGCGACATCGTCGCTGTCGCGGGTATGCCGGAGATCATGATCGGCGACACCCTCGCCGACCCCGATCACGCGCATGCCCTGCCGCGCATCACCGTCGACGAGCCCGCCATCTCGGTGACCATCGGCACCAACAGCTCGCCGCTGGCCGGCAAGGTCTCCGGTCATAAGCTGACGGCGCGAATGGTCAAGTCCCGCTTGGATTCCGAGCTCATCGGTAACGTCTCGATCCGCGTCGTCGACATCGGCCGTCCGGACGCCTGGGAGGTCCAGGGCCGTGGTGAGCTGGCGCTGGCCGTGCTCGTCGAGCAGATGCGCCGCGAAGGCTTCGAGATGACCGTCGGCAAGCCGCAGGTGGTCACCCGGCAGATCGACGGCAAGCTGCACGAGCCGTTCGAAGCCATGACCATCGACTGTCCCGACGAGTTCGTCGGCGCCATCACCCAGCTGATGGCCGCCCGCAAGGGCCGCATGGAAGAGATGACGAACCACGCCGCCGGCTGGGTCCGCATGGACTTCATCGTGCCGTCGCGTGGCCTGATCGGCTTCCGCACCGACTTCCTGACCCTGACGCGCGGCACCGGCATCGCCAACGCCGTGTTCGACGGCTACCGCCCGTGGGCCGGCGAGATCCGCGCCCGGCACACCGGTTCGCTGGTCTCGGACCGCAGCGGCACCGTGACGCCGTTCGCCATGATCCAGCTGGCCGACCGCGGTCAGTTCTTCGTCGAGCCGGGCCAGGACACCTACGAGGGCCAGGTCGTGGGCATCAACCCGCGCGCCGAGGACCTCGACATCAACGTCACCCGCGAGAAGAAGCTGACGAACATGCGCAGCTCCACCGCCGACGTCATGGAGACGCTGGCGCGGCCGCTGGAGCTCGGTCTGGAGCAGGCCATGGAGTTCTGCGCCGAGGACGAGTGCGTCGAGGTCACGCCCGAGGTCGTGCGCGTGCGCAAGGTCGAGCTGACCGCGAGCCTGCGCGCTCGCGCCAAGGCCCGCGAGAAGGCCCGCAACTAACTCTCACCGAACCGAAAGGCCGGTCGGCACAAGCGTTTTCGCGGAGTGCTAACCGGCCTTCTGGTTCTGGTCCAGCCAGGCGACACCCTCGTCGGCCGCCTTGATCAGCGCCCCGCGCTCACCGAAGTACGTCGACACCGCGCCGACCCACGGCAGCGCGCTCAAACGCTGCCACCACTTGTTCGGCTGCGGCCGCTTGGCGATCTCGTCGAACGTCGCGCGCAAGATGCCGGCCAGCTGCCAGATGCTCTTGACGACGACGACCGGCAGCGACGACGTGATGGCCTCCAGGGGCTTCCAGCCGTCCGGCGGGGTGTCGGGAAGCGGCTCCGGCTCCGGGGGCTGCGGCACATCGAAGTCCGCGGGCAGCTGCCGTCCGCACAACACCGCGGCCAGCAGTCGCACCTGCTCGCGCCGATCGGTGACGCCGTATTCGCGGGCCACCGCGCACAACACGATGGCGTGGTTGACGAACCCGGCCAGCTCACTCACCGGCAGCACCCGGGCCAGCACACCGAATGCGCCCGGCGTGGCCACCAGCACGGTGTTCAACGCGCCGACGCGGTGCACCCACCAGTGGATGCGCTCGTCTCGGCTCATCCGCTCCCAGGCGGCGGTGCCGGGCAGGTCGGCGGCGTTCATCAGCTGCGCGCCGGCGTTCATGGCCAGGTCCGCGGCGTTGGGGCTACGGCCGGCCTGAACGCGCCGGAGCCGCAGGCGCAGCCGCCGGACCCGGTCGGTCAGCCCGCGGGGCGGACTCAGCAGACGATGGGAGCGCTTACGCAGCCCGATCGGATCGGCTTGCGACAGCACGTTGAGCAATGGGTTGATGACAGCGACGGCGCGGCTCAGCGCGTCGGCGACGTCGGCATCGGACAGCGGGGTGTACGGCTTAGGCAGTAGTCCCATACCGGAGATTGTGGACCACATCAGGGGCGAGCGGAGCGACGGGGATTTGCATCGGTGGCCTCGGATGGTGGTTCGGGCTCACCGTGCCGATACCCTGACTGTCGTGCCGACCGCCCGCCGCCGATTGATGACGACCGGGGCACTGGTGTCGGTTCTGGCGCTTGCGGGCTGCACCGTGAGCCCGCCGCCGGCGCCGCGCAGCACCGAGACGACGAAGACCGTCGTCCCACCGCCACCGAAGATGAGCCAGATCATCATGGCCATCGACTGGATCGGCCCCGGCTTCAATCCGCATCTGCAGTCCGACCAGTCGCCGGTCAACGCGGCCATCTCGGCGCTCGTCTTGCCGAGCTCGTTCCGGCCCATCGCCGACCCGGCCGCACCGTCGGGTTCGCGCTGGGAACTGGACCCGTCGTTGCTGTTGTCGGCCGACGTGACCAACCAGAACCCGTTCACCGTCACGTACAAGATTCGCCCCGAGGCGCAGTGGACCGACAACGCGCCGATCGCCGCCGACGACTACTGGTACCAGTGGCGCCAGATGGTCAGTCAGCCCGGCGTCGTCGATCCGGCCGGCTACGACCTGGTGACCGGTGTCCAGTCGGTCGACGGCGGTAAGACGGCCGTGGTGACGTTCGCCAAGCCCTACCCGGCGTGGCGGGAGCTGTTCAACAACATCCTGCCGGCGCACATCGTCAAGGACGTGCCGGGCGGGTTCGGCGCCGGGCTGGCGCGGGCCATGCCGGTGACCGGCGGCCAGTTCCGTGTCGAGAGCATCGACCCGCAGCGTGACGAAATCCTGCTGGCGCGCAACGACCGGTACTGGAGTGTGCCGTCGGTGCCCGACCAGGTGCTGTTCCGGCGCGGGGGATCGCCTGCGGCGCTTGCAGATTCGATCCGTAACCGGGACACCCAGGTGGCCCAGGTGCACGGTGGGCAGGCGACTTTCGCGCAACTCGCGGCCATCCCGGGCGTGCGGACCGCGCGGATCGTCACGCCGCGGGTCATGCAGCTGACGCTGCGTGCGCAGCGGCCCGCACTGACCGACGTCCAGGTCCGCAAGGCACTGCTGGGTCTCCTCGACGTCGGCCTGCTGGCCGCCGTCGGCGCGGGCAGCGACAACACCGTGACGCTGGCGCAGGCTCAGATCCGGACGCCGTCGGACCCCGGCTACGTGCCGACGGCGCCACCGGCGCTGGACCGCAACGCCGCGATGGACCTGTTGGTGCGCGCCGGGTACAACATCGAGCCGGACGTCGCGCCACCGTCACCTCCCGGCGTGCCACCACCGCCGGGCCACGATCGGCTGGTCAAGGACGGCAAGCCGCTGGGGCTGGCCATCGGCGTCGCCGCCAACGACCCGACGTCGGTCGCGGTGGCGAACACGGCCGCCGACCAACTGCGCAGCGTCGGCATCGAGGCCACCGTGCTGGCCATGGATCCGGTGGCGCTGTACGCCGAGGGTCTGGAGCGGGTCGACGCCATCGTCGGCTGGCGTCATGCCGGCGGCGACCTGGCGACGGTGCTGGCATCGCGCTACGGCTGCCCGGGATTGGACGCGACGGCCGTCTCCACCGCGACGCCCCCGGTGCCGCCCCAGCAGCCGACGTCGACGTCGACGTCGAAAACCGCTGTGCCGCAGCCATCGACGCCGACGGTGACGTCGACGGCGCCCACCCTCCCGCTGCCCAAGCCGCTCGGCGGAGACCAGTTGGTGCAGGCGCCCAGTAACTTGACCGGCATCTGCGACCACGCGATTCAGCCGAAGATCGACGCGGCGCTGGCCGGCACCGAGAAGATCGCCGACGTGCTCAACGAATTGGAGCCCAAGCTCTGGGCGATGGAGACGGTGCTGCCGATCCTGCAGGACACCACGATCGTCGCCGCGGGGCCGACGGTGCAGAACGTCAGCCTCACCGGCGCCGTCCCGGTCGGGATCGTCGGCGACGCCGGCAAGTGGGTCAAGGTTCCCTGAGCTTTTCGTGAACCGGCGACGCGACGGCGGCCGCCCGGGCCGCCGACTGCTCCCGCAGCAGCCGGATCCCGTGCGACGAGTACGCGGCCACCGCGAAAACCAGCAGCAGCCAGATCGGCGGATGCGCCAGCTCCCAGACGAACAACGCCGCGAACGCCGGCGCCCGCTGCGTGATGGCGAGGACGCCGGCCGCACATGTCAATGCCACCGCGGGTACGTGCAGGTGCGTACCGGCCAGACCGTTGAGGGCGAACGTCGCGACGGTGCCCGCGGCCGCGCCGGTGGCGAGCGCCGGCGTGATGAGGCCGCCGACCGCGCCGACCCGCAGATACAGCGCGGTGAGCAACGGCTTGAGTACCAGGAGAACCGCCGCGGTGGCGAGACTCAGTTGCGCGTCGACGCTGACGATCAGCACGCTGCGGCCGTTACCGGGCAACTCGGGCCGGTAGATCGAGCAGATGCCGGTCACCAGCCCGGCCAGCGCGACACCCGGGACGAGCACCCAGGACGTCAGCTGCGGCTTGGGCCCGGCGACCGCCATCAGCTTGTTGAAGACCAGGCCGATCACCACCGCAAGCGGTGCGATGGCCAGCGCCAGCATGGCGAATTGGTACGACAGTGCCGGATCCGGCCAGATGAGATCGCGCTCGAAATGCGTGACCGGATGCGACACCGCGACCGCCAGGCTCGACGTGATGAGCGCCGTGCCGACGACCTTGGGATGCCAGGTGCCCATCATGACGCGAGCCGCGAAGAACGCCCCACCCAGCGGCACGCTGTACACCGCGCCCAGGCCGGCGCCCGCGGCGCAGGACAGCAGAATCTCGCGGTCGCGGGCCGTCAGCGTCCCGAGCGTCGATGACGTGAGCCGCCCGAGCCACGTCGTCCCGTAACTGCTGAGCACCGCGGCCAATTGGCGCGGCGCCGTCTCGCGGCCGAGCGACGCACCGCTGCCGACGGCCACGGCCTGCAGCGCCGCGTCGGCCGCCATCGGCAGGTGCTGCATCGGCTTCTTCCCGGCGATGGTCGCCGACAGTGACGGAGTCCCGCTGCGGCGACGCAGGATCCACCAGCCGAGCCCCGCCAGCGCTCCGCCGATCGCCGGTGCCAGCGCGCGCCGAACCGGCGAACTGGCGCCGATGCCGTCGAGCAGCAGCCCGTACGAATAGTGGTAGGCGAGATGTTCGACGGCGTGCAGCAACGAGACCGTCAGTGCCCCGGCGACCCCGGCGAGCAGGCCGGTGAGCAGCACCGCACTGCCGAACTCCAGCGCACGTCGCGTCACCCGGTGAATGTATGCCAGCCTGGGGGATATGGAGACCCCACGGCTGCTGTTCGTCCATGCCCATCCGGATGACGAGACACTGACTACCGGAGCGACCATCGCGCACTACGCGGCCCGCGGCGCCGACGTGCGGGTGCTCACCTGCACCCTGGGCGAAGAGGGCGAGGTCATCGGTTCGCAGTGGGCACAGCTGGCGGTCGACGGAGCTGACCAGCTGGGCGGCTACCGGATCGGTGAATTGACCTCGGCGCTACGGGCATTGGGCGTCGACAGGCCGCGGTATCTGGGCGGGGCCGGGCATTGGCGGGACTCCGGTATGGAAGGCAGCCCGGCGCGGCACCGTCAGCGGTTCGCGGACGCCGACATGGACGAGGCCGTCGCCGAACTGGTGGCGGTGCTGCGGGACTTCCGCCCGCACGTCGTCGTCACCTACGACCCCAACGGCGGCTACGGGCACCCCGACCACATCCAGGCGCATCGGGTGACGACGGCTGCGGTCGCCGCGTCGGCGGGCGACGGCCATCCCGGTGAGCCGTGGCAGGTCCCGAAGTTCTACTGGACCGTGATGGACGGTGAGTCGATGGCCGAGGCCCTGGAGTCGATCAATGGGATCGAGCTGCCCGAGAGTTGGGTGCGGATCCCGGCCACGGCGCTGCCGTTCGATCTCGGCCACCGCATCGACGCCGTCATCGACGCGCAGGACAGCCTGCCGGCCAAGGTCGCCGCCATGCGGGCCCACCAGACGCAGGTGACGGTGGAGCCGAGCGGCCGGGTCTTTGCGCTGTCCAACAACATTGCACTGCCGATCAGTGCCGTCGAGCACTACGTGTTGGTCGACGGCACGGCCGGCGAACGCGACGCCCGTGGTGTGGAAACTGACCTACTCAGCGGGATAAACCTCGCGTGAGACCGGGAAGCGGGGGAGTAGGGTAGCCGCCATGGACTCGGATCTGGACCCCAACTTGCAGCACCTGCAGGGCCTCGGCGACAACTATCAGTGGGTCGTCGGCTCCCTCGTCGGTCTGCTCGACAGCATCCCGACCTGACGTCTGCCCCGGTGCGCGCCGACTCCGGTCGGGCGCGCGCATTGATGCTCGGTGTGCTGGCGTTCGATGGCGCCTTGTCGGCCATCGCCGGCGCACTGTTCCTGCCGCTCTACCTCGGCCCCGTGCCGTTCCCGATCAGTGGCCTGCTCAGTGGTCTCGTCAATGCGGCGCTGGTCTGGGCCGGCCTCCAGTGGACGTCCCATCCCCGCCTGGCCGCGCTGCCGATGTGGGCCTGGTTGACGACCGTCGTGCTCCTGCTGCTCGGTGGGCCAGGCGATGACATCGTGTTCGGCGGCGCCGGAATCATGCAGGCCTCACCGTTGATCTTCTTGCTGCTCGGGGCGACGCCGCCCGGCGTGGTGCTGTGGCGAAATGCCCAGCGGCGCGCGGCAGCGCCGGACTAGCGTCCGGTCTCCGGCATTTCCGCATCGACTCCGCACTGAGGGCGACAACTATCGAGTAGATGCCGCTGTGGCCGCAGGGTCGATCGCGGTGCCTGGTTGGTCCTGCGGTTGTGGCGGGAAAGGTCGAGTGCCTGACGCCGCTGACGCAGAGCCAACGACGGTGTCGGTGATTCTGCGGTCAGGGCGCGGCGATCGACGTGTGACAAGAGCAGGCGAACCTGGGCGCCTGGCTCAGCTATTGGCTGTGTGACTTCCCGAACCGGCCTTCTGGCCGCCGGCAGCGCCCTGCGACTGGCCGGCGCCCTTGTCGCCCTTGGCCTTGCCGCTTCCGGCTTTGTCGCCCTTGCCGGGCTTCGTCGCTCCGGTCGTGCCGGTCGGGTGATCCGTGCCGGCGTTGTTGTTGGTGGCCTCGGTCTTATCCCCGGCCTTCTTGCCGGGTTTCTTGACGGGCTTCGGTGCCTTGACCTCGTCCTGCTGCTTGGCCGGACCCTCGGCCTCGCCGGTCGCAGTGCCGGTCTTGGGTTCGGTCTTCGGATCGGCCTTGGGTTCGGTCTTCGGGTCGGTGGCTTTGGGGTCCGTCTTGGGCTGCTCCGCCTTGGGGTCCGTCTTGGGCTCGGCCTGCGGGTCGGTCGGCTGCTGGCCGGCCTCGGTGCCCGCGGGCTGCGTGCCCTTGTCGTCGGACTTGCCCTTGTCGTCCGCCTTCGCCGGCGTCACCGCTGGCGTCTCGGCAGGCTTCTCGGCCGGCTTGTCTGCCGGCTTGTCCGCCGGGGACTGCGCGGCGGTCGGCGCGAGCTTGCTCGCCGGGTCGGCGTCCGCGGCGGCGGCCTTCTCGGCGGCCTTGGCGGGGACCAGACCGGCGGCCAGGCTGGTCAGTGTGGTCTGCACCGTCTTGGCGATCGACTCGAGGGTGGTCTGCGTGGCGGCCAACGACCCGATGGGCGGCAGCGGCGGAATCGGCGGGATGATCCAACCGAAGAAGTAGTTGAACTCCGCGATGCCGAAGTTGATGACGTCATTGACCGAATAGCGGATCGCATTGCCGATGCCGTTGACCCACACGCCCAGGTTGAGCGGATCGTTCACGATCGGGACGACCGCCTGGTAGAAGATGTCGTCCGAGACGGGCCGGATCAGCGTCCAGTAGAAGATGTCGGTCTGGGCGGCGATCGTGCCGGTGAATGGCACGAACCAGTTCAGCCAATACAGAACGTCGGTGGCGTAGTCGACGCCCCAGTCGACCCATGCCTGAATGCCGGTGTACGCGTTGGTGAGCCAGTCACTGGCCGCGTTCTGTGGGGTGACGACGGGCCCGGTCACCGTGGGTGCGGCCGCCAGCGGGTTCGGCCCGACCTTGGGGACGACGCCCGCGGCGGGCAGCTTGGGCGGCACCGGCGGCGTCATGTTGCTTGCCGCGGCCAGCAGCTTGACCATGGCCTCGGTCAGGTGCGGTTGGGCTGTGGTCGAGTGCGCGGGGACCGCGACGTCGGCGGGAACCACCTGGATGGGGGTCAATGCGACAGCTGTGGCGGTCGCAGCGGCGGCGCCCGCCATGACATACGAGCGGACTGAAACGGACACCGTGGCTCCTCGAAATGATCGCGTCCCGACCCTCTGAACTTACGCGGTCGTCACCAAATTCGGCGAATAGTCTGCGCGTTTGCTGTGTGTGTCCGGGTATGGGGCCCGCGCCGCGCCGGCGAGCTGGCGCTACTGTGGCCGGTATGCCAGGCGCAGTGGTTTCAGAATGTGAGACGCGTGGATGAACGTCGACTTCAGCGGGGTTACACGGAAGTGGCTCTGAACCCCCAGAACGGCGCAGACCTGCCTCTTCCCGTGGTCCCACCGCTCGCCGCCCCCGCATCGTCGTCCGCCTTACGTCGCGTGCTGCGCCGCGCCCGTGATGGTGTGGCGCTGAATGTGGATGAGGCCGCGATCGCGATGACGGCCCGCGGCGACGACCTGGCCGACCTTTGTGCGAGCGCTGCCCGGGTGCGGGACGCCGGGCTGGAGGCCGCGGGACGGCGGGGTGCGACCGGTCGGTTGCCGGTGTCGTATTCGCGCAAGGTGTTCATCCCGGTCACGCATCTGTGCCGCGACACCTGCCATTACTGCACGTTCGTGACGGTGCCGGGCAAGCTGCGCGCGCAGGGTATGGGCATGTACATGGAGCCCGACGAGATTCTCGACGTGGCTCGTCGCGGTGCCGAGTTGGGTTGCCAGGAGGCGCTTTTCACCCTGGGTGACCGGCCGGAGGACCGTTGGGACGAGGCCAAGCAGTGGCTCGACGAGCGGGGCTATGACTCCACCCTCGACTATGTGCGGGCGATGGCGATCCGGGTGCTGGAGGAGACCGGTCTGCTGCCGCACCTGAATCCGGGTGTGATGAGCTGGTCGGAGCTGTCGCGGCTCAAGCCGGTGGCGCCGTCGATGGGCATGATGCTGGAGACGACGTCGCGGCGGCTGTTCGAGACCAAGGGCCTGGCGCATTACGGCAGCCCCGACAAGGATCCGGCGGTGCGGTTGCGCACGCTGGATGACGCGGGCCGGTTGTCGATCCCGTTCACCACGGGCCTGCTGGTCGGTATCGGTGAGAATCTCACCGAGCGGGCCGAGACCATGCATGCCATCCGCAAGTCGCACAAGGAATTCGGGCACGTGCAGGAAGTCATCGTGCAGAACTTCCGGGCCAAGGACCACACGGCCATGGCCGCGACTCCCGATGCCGGGATCGACGATTTCCTGGCCACCATCGCGGTGACCCGCCTGGTGCTGGGCCCGAAGATGCGGATTCAGGCGCCGCCGAATCTGGTGTCCCGTGAGGAATGCCTGGCGCTGATCGGCGCCGGCGTGGACGACTGGGGCGGGGTGTCCCCGCTGACCCCCGACCACGTCAACCCCGAACGGCCGTGGCCGGCGCTGGACGATCTGGCTGCGGTGACGGCCGAGGCGGGTTATGACCTGGTGCAGCGGTTGACGGCGCAGCCGTCGTACGTGCAGGCCGGGGCGGCGTGGATCGACCCGCGGGTGCGGGGCCACGTGGATGCGCTGGCCGACCCGGAGACCGGTTGGGCACGCGAGGTCAACCCTGTCGGCCTGCCGTGGCAGGAACCCGATGAGGCGTCAGAGTCGTTGGGCCGCACCGATCTGCACTCTGCGATCGACACCGAGGGCCGGCTGACCGAGACGCGCAGCGATCTGGGTAGTGCGTTCGGGGACTGGGAGTCCATCCGGGAGAAGGTTTCCGAGCTGGCGGCCCGGGCCCCCGAGCGCATCGACACCGACGTGCTGGCCGCGCTGCGGTCGGCCGAACGCAACCCGGGCGGCTGCTCCGACGACGAGTATCTGGCCCTGGCCACCGCTGACGGTCCGGCGCTGGATGCTGTTGCCGCGCTGGCTGATTCGCTACGGCGGGATGTCGTCGGTGATGACGTGACGTTCGTGGTGAACCGGAACATCAACTTCACCAACATCTGCTACACCGGTTGCCGGTTCTGCGCGTTCGCGCAGCGCAAGGGTGACGCTGATGCCTACTCGCTGTCGGTCGACGAGGTCGCCGACCGGGCGTGGGAGGCGCATGTCGCCGGGGCGACCGAGGTCTGCATGCAGGGCGGTATCGATCCGGAGTTGCCGGTGACGGGGTATGCCGATCTGGTGCGGGCGGTGAAGAATCGGGTGCCGTCGATGCACGTGCATGCCTTCTCGCCGATGGAGATCGCCAACGGCGTGACGCGCAGTGGGTTGTCGGTGCGCGAGTGGCTGACCTCGCTGCGGGAGGCCGGCCTGGACACGATCCCGGGCACCGCGGCCGAGATTCTCGATGACGAGGTCCGCTGGGTGCTGACCAAGGGCAAGTTGCCGACCGCCGAGTGGATCAATGTGGTGACCACGGCGCACGAGGTGGGTCTGCGGTCGTCGTCGACGATGATGTACGGGCACGTGGACACCCCGAAGCATTGGGTGGGGCACCTGAACGTGCTGCGCGGAATCCAGGACCGCACAGGTGGTTTCACCGAGTTCGTGCCGTTGCCGTTCGTGCATCAGTCCTCGCCGCTGTATCTGGCCGGTGGGGCACGCCCGGGGCCGACGCACCGCGACAACCGCGCGGTGCACGCGCTGGCGCGGATCATGCTGCACGGCCGGATTCCGAGCATCCAGACCTCGTGGGTCAAGCTCGGCGTCGAGCGCACGCAGGTGATGCTGCAGGGCGGTGCCAACGATCTCGGTGGCACGTTGATGGAGGAGACCATCTCGCGCATGGCCGGTTCGGAGAACGGCTCGGCCAAGACCGTCGCCGAGCTGGTCGCCATCGCCGAAGGCATCGGCCGCCCCGCCCGCCAACGCAGCACCGACTACTCGCCCCTGGCCGCCTAGCCCCATCTCCCGCGAGCCGGGGCGCACCACCACCTCCCGCGAGCCGGCCTGGGGGCACCACCCGCTTGCGGGGGAGTTTGTACGGGCTTTCGCGGTGTGTCGCGTGCATTTTGCGCACGCTCGTCGGCGGCGAGTGTCACGCTGTGATGCGTGAACACGATCGGTGACCTGCCCGCCCACCCATTGCTGGTGCACGCGATCATCGTCCTGACGCCGCTGACGGCGGTCCTGACGATCATGTGCGCCGTATGGACGGCCGCCCGGGAGCGGCTCGTGTGGCTGACGCTGGCGCTGTCCGTGGCGACGGTCATTCTGACACCGTTCGCCATCGAGGCCGGCGAGGCGCTGATCAAGCAGCTCCCCGACAACCCGGTGCTGCGTGAGCACGCCGAACTCGGCGATACCGCAGTCTTTTTCGTCATCGGTCTGCTCGTGGTGTCGCTGGCCGTGGCTTTCCTGCACCGCTGGGGTGCACGACTGGGGGACAAGGAGACGCTGGCCCGCGTCATAGTGGCGGTGCTGGCTGTGGTCGTCGGCGTGGCCACGATCTACCAGATCGTGCGGATCGGGCACACCGGGGCCCGAGCCGTCTGGGGCGGCTTCAGTCTGTAGCCCGAACCCGACAAGGCGGCCGTCCTACGCCGAGCGTGGCGCTTGGTGGTGACGACACGCCGCACGGAGCGCGGCAACGCCCACGCTCGACGTAGGGCCGTGGCCGGGACAGCGGCCGACTAGAGCTTGGCCGCCAACTCGGTGCCCTGGCGGATGGCGCGCTTGGCGTCGAGCTCGGCGGCCACCGCTGCACCGCCGATGACGTGTGGGGTGATCCCGTTGCGCCGCAGGCCTTCCTCGAGGTCACGCACCGACTCCTGGCCGGCGCAGATCACCACGTTGTCGACCTCGAGGATGCGGGCATCGGACCGGTCGGGGCCGAAGCTGATGTGCAGGCCGGCGTCATCGATCTTCTCGTAGTTCACGCCGGAAAGCTGCTGGACGCCTTTGGCTTTGACCGATGCCCGGTGCACCCAGCCCGTAGTTTTGCCGAGCCCGCGTCCCTGGGCGCCCTTGGTGCGCTGCAGCAGGTACACCTCGCGGGCCGGTGGCAGCGGGATCGGCGTGGCCAACCCGCCGCGGGAGTCGCCGCCGTCGGCGATGCCCCACTCGGCGCGCCATTCCTTGAGGTTCAAGGTGGGCGATTCGTCGACGGTGAGGAACTCGCTGACGTCGAAACCGATTCCGCCGGCGCCGATCACCGCCACGCGCTTGCCGACCGCTGCGCCCGTGAGGGCCTCCGCGTACGACAGCACCATCGGATGATCGATGCCCGGGATCGCAGGCATGCGCGGCGCGACGCCGGTGGCGAGCACGACGTCGTCGTAGCCGGACAGTTCGTCGGCCGACGCCCGGGTGTTCAGCCGGACATCCACGCGGTGCTTGGCCAGCATCGTGGTGTAGTAGCGGAGGGTCTCGTTGAACTCCTCTTTGCCGGGAATCCTTCGGGCCAAATCGAATTGGCCGCCGATGTGGTCGCCGGCCTCGAACAGTGTCACATCGTGGCCGCGCTCGGCGGCGGTGACGGCGGCGGCCAGGCCGGCGGGGCCGGCGCCGACGACTGCGACGCGCTTCGTCACCCGAGTCTTGCCCAGTACCAACGTGGTTTCGTGCCCGGCCCGCGGATTCAGCAGGCATGACACGGTCTTGTGCACGAACGCGTGGTCCAGGCAGGCCTGGTTGCAGGCGATGCAGGTGTTGATCTCGTCGGCGGCATCGCGCTGTGCCTTGCGGACCCAATCCGGGTCGCTCAGCAGCGGTCGCGCCATCGAGATCAGTTGCACCGCACCGTCGGCCAGGATCTGTTCGGCGGACTGGGGCATGTTGATCCGGTTGGACGCGACCACCGGGATGGTGACGTGTTGCGCCACCGCGTTGCTGATGTCCGCGAACGCGCTGTTGGGGACCGACGTGACGATGGTGGGTACGCGCGCTTCGTGCCAACCGATGCCGGTGTTGATGATCGTCGCCCCAGCGGCTTCGATTTCCGTTGCCAGCGTGAGGATTTCCTCCCACGTCTGGCCGTCCTCGACGTAGTCGGCCATCGACAGCCGGTAGCAGATGATGAAGTCGTGGCCGACGGCCTCGCGCGTGCGGCGGACGATCTCGACCGGGAAGCGGCGGCGCTTCTCGGGTGTGCCGCCCCAGGCGTCGGTGCGCTTGTTGGTGCGCGGCGCCAGGAACTGGTTCAGCAGATAGCCTTCGCTGCCCATGATCTCGACGCCGTCGTACCCGGCTTCGCGGGCCAGCAGCGCGCACCGCACGAAGTCATTGATGGTGCCCTCGACATCGCGCAGGGCCCGCGGCCGGAATGGGTTGATGGGGGCCTTGATCGACGACGCGCTGACCGAAAGCGGGTGGTACGCATAGCGTCCCGCGTGCAGTACCTGCAGCAGAATCTTGCCGCCTTCGGCGTGCACCGCGCCTGTGATCCGGCGGTGCCGGCGGGCGTCGCTCGACGACAGCATCTCGGCGGCGAACGGCAGCAGCCAGCCGGTGCGGTTGGGGGCGTAGCCGCCGGTGATGATCAGGCCGACACGGCCGCGGGCCCGCTCGGCGAAGTACTCGGCCAGCTTTCCGGTGTCGCGGGCGCGGTCTTCGAGGCCGGTGTGCATCGAGCCCATGATCACTCGATTGCGCAGCGTGGTGAAGCCAAGGTCCAACGGCGACAACAGGTTCGGATAGGGGTTGGTCATGGTGTTCCTTCTAGGGCGAACAGGATTTCGTCCAACCAGTCCACCGATCCCTGCTCGGCGCGGATACCGCCGCGCAGCACCAGGTATTGGTGCAGCGCGCTGGCGGTCAGTGCGGAGGGATCGGGGAACTGACGTTTTTCGTAGCCGCGATAGGTGTCGAGCAGCGCGGCGCGTTCGGCGCGCAGCGCGCGAATCTGCTCGCGCAGGGCGGCGGTGCTGTTCGCGGAGCCGTACGTCGCGCCGCGCAGCTTAACCGCGAGTTCGCGGGTGCGAGCGTCGGTCACGGAACTACCACGGCCGGTGAGCGGTTCGGCGATCCAGCGTTCGAGTTCGGCCCGGCCGGCGTCGGTCACCGAATAGACCTTCTTGTCCGGACGGCCGTGCTGCGCGACGACCTCGACACTGACCCAGCCTTCGGTGTCCATGGTGCGCAGCGTCTTGTAGATCTGCTGGTGAGTGGCGGCCCAGAAGTAGCCGATCGATCGGTCGAACCGGCTGGCCAGTTCGTAACCGGAACCGGCTTGTTCGCACAACGCCACGAGGATGGCGTGGGGGAGGGCCACGGCATGAGCGTAGGTGCTACCGACGGTCCTATGCAACAAATTGCAAAGCCAAAAATGACACGCGTAAAAAGCTGTGGTGGGAACTAGTCGGACGGTATGTGCAACGTCTAGTATCAGTAACCACGCGCCACCCTTCCCGGGCGGCGCGTAAAGTTAGGTAACACTGAGCCAGACGCTTCGGTACGGGCGCACCATACTGACGTCTGCTCGTTGTAATCCTGACGAGCCAGCAGCCCACTGGAACAGGAGAACTACCGGTGACGTACGTCATTGCCGAACCCTGCGTCGACGTCAAAGACAAGGCATGTATCGAAGAATGCCCGGTCGATTGCATCTACGAGGGTGCACGCATGCTGTACATCCACCCCGATGAGTGCGTGGACTGCGGCGCGTGCGAGCCCGTCTGCCCCGTCGAGGCCATCTACTACGAGGACGACGTCCCCGATCAGTGGAGCGGGTACACCCAGAACAATGCCGACTTCTTCGCCGAGCTCGGCTCGCCGGGTGGTGCGTCGAAGGTCGGCCAGACCGACAACGACCCGCAGGCGGTCAAGGATCTCGCGCCGCAGGGCGAGTGACCCTGTCCGCTAGAGCCAAGGTCTCGGCCGCATTGCCGGTGTTCCCCTGGGACACCCTGGCGGAGGCGACCGCGACCGCTCGTGCCCACCCGGACGGCATCGTCGATCTGTCCGTCGGCACGCCGGTGGATCCGGTCGCCGATGTCATCCGGGACGCGCTGGCCGCTGCCAGTGCCTCACCGGGTTACCCGACGACGGCCGGTACGCCGGCCGTGCGCGCGTCGGCGGTGGCTGCCCTGCAGCGCCGTTACGGCATCACCGGCCTGCCGGAGCAGGCGGTACTGCCCGTCATCGGCACCAAAGAGGTCATCGCCTGGCTGCCGACGCTGCTCGGTTTGGGAGCCGCCGACACCGTCGTGGTGCCCGAGCTGGCCTACCCGACGTACGACGTCGGCGCGCGGCTGGCCGGCGCACAGGTACTGCGGGCCGATTCGCTGACCCAGGTCGGGCCCCAGGTGCCCGCGCTGGTGTACCTCAACTCGCCCAGCAACCCGACCGGCAGGGTGCTGGGTGTCGACCACCTGCGCAAGGTTGTCGGCTGGGCGCGTGAGCGCGGCGTCGTCGTCGCGTCCGACGAGTGCTACCTCGGCCTGTCGTGGGATGCCCAGCCGTTGTCGGTGCTGCATCCCGACGTCTGCGACGGCGACCACACCGGTCTGCTGGCCGTGCACTCGCTGTCCAAGACCTCCTCGCTGGCCGGCTACCGCGCCGGTTTCGTCGCCGGCGACCCGGAACTTGTCGCGGAACTGCTGGCGGTGCGCAAGCACGCCGGGATGATCGTCCCGACGCCCGTGCAGTCCGCGATGGTCGCGGCCCTCGACGACGACGAACACGAACGCGTCCAGCGCGACCGGTACGCCAAGCGCCGCGACGCGCTGCTGGCGGCGGTCCGGGGCGCCGGCTTCACCGTCGAGCACTCCGAGGCCGGCCTCTACCTGTGGGCCACCCGCGGTGAGTCCGGACGCGCAACGGTCGCGTGGCTGGCCGAACGCGGCATCCTCGTCGCCCCCGGCGAGTTCTACGGCCCCGCGGGCGAGCAGTTCGTACGCATCGCACTCACCGCGACCGACGAGCGCATCGCCGCCGCGGTTTCCCGCTTGGCTTAGTTCTTCCGCGAGCAGACGCAAAGCTGTCCCTCTTCTCGAGAAGAGGGACAGCTTTGCGTCTGCTCGCAAGCGGGAGGTACCCCCATCTCGCGAGTGGGTGGTGACCCCGCGATCAGTACTGGCGGTAGCGCCGCTGGACGTGCTCCTGCCGGATTCTGATCTGCTCGCGACGTTCGTCGGCGCTGACGGTGCGGGTGGATTCGGGCAGATGCTTGCGCACCTCGTCGCGGCTGATCACCGTCACTGTCGCCGTCGGCAACTCCGCGGGCGGCGCGCTGTACGTCCACCGCACCGTGAGGAAGCCCTGCGAATGTCCCGCGGTGTCAAGCCAATTCGGCACCTGGGGATCGACACCGGTGATGACGTAGCGCAGCCGGCCGTCCAGGTCGGGTTCGGTCTGAAATCCGTTGAGGCTGCTGACGTGATTGGCGTAGTCGAGTGACTCACCCCAGAGGTTCGACAGGTGAAAACCCAGATATGCCGGTGGCACAGGGACATTGAGCTCGACCAGCAGTGCGTCGTCGGGTCCCAGATCGTAGGTACCGCCCGAGTAGACGTTGGTGCACTGGCCGCCGCCCGTCGCGAGGTTGGCGGGCATGGGTGCGTTGAGTGCGTTGCGGGGCATGAAGGTGATGCCGTCGCCGTTCTTGTCGCCGTGTGCTTCGAGGACGACGTCGTAGAACTCATTCCAGAACTTCATCTGATTCTCGACGAGTTCACCGGTGCGCCGTAGCCGGGCCGCCGTGGACGACGGTGTCAGCGCTGCCGGATGCGTGCCCTCGGCGCCGATCTGCGCGATGTGCAGATCGGGGCAGGTTTCGTGCTCCCAGTCATGAAAGAGCATGCGCGCGATGACATATCCGGCGGTGTTCCCGTCGGACGCCGTGGCGATGAAATTGCCGGTGTGGCCGGCCGGCCGCTCCGGGGCCAGCAGGATTTCGAACCGGCCGCCGTCGTCGACGAGAAGCGTTGCAGAGTCCAGCATCCCGGTGACGACGCGCCCACCCGGCCCCAGCTCGGCCAACGTGCCGGTATCGCCCGCATACACCGTGTGCGTCTCAAAGATGAGGTAGTGCGGTGCATTTGGTCCCAATGATCCGCGGATCAGGTAATTGTGGGCGCCGTCGATCGCCGCCGACAGGTACAGCGCGTCGGCGTTGTCGATGGTGGCTTTGTCGACGGGCTGGATGGTGCGGCGGAAATAGGGGAACGCGGGGTCTTCGTGGAAGGCGCGTTCGATGGCGCTGAACGCGAAACCCAGGAGATACCGGTAGCCTTCGGCGACCCCGAGGGATGACACGGGTGGTGCGTGCAGGTCGGGGGAGTCGACGGCATCGCGCGCGCGGTCCAGCGCGGCCATCATGTCGGTCCACGCCGCGCGCATCGTTTCGAGTTCAGCTGACATGAGCGTTGCTTTCTCCTTTGTCCTCTACCAGGGTGGCCCACTGGTATTCGTCAAACAGGCCGGCCAGTCGCCGGTGGATGTCGTTCGGATCGAGCCCGAACTCGGCCAGGCTGTACCGGTGCGTCGTCTCGTGGCCGGGCCGGCGTTCGGCAGCGGTGAAGGCCTGCTCGGCTTCCGCGCCGACGTCGAGGCCGAGGTCGGCGTAGACGCGGCGCATGGTGGCGGATGGCGCGCCGACGAGTTCGCGGTAGTCGACGACGCTGGCACGCACCTCGGGATGGCGCGCCAGCACTTCGAGCGGATGCAGGTAGGTGTCGACGGATTGGTCGGCCAGCACGCGCAGCGAGCCGGCGACCAGCTGGTCATCGCGCCCGCGCAGCGACCATTCGGTCTGCATCAGTTTCAGCAGGCTTGGTATGGTCTCGTACGGATTACGCATCGGCACAATGATTCTCGCGTCGGGGAAGGTCTCGATCAGGGTCTCCACGCGGCCGCAGAAGGTCGGGTTCTTGCTCAGGTGGGTGCCGCCGCCGTTCAGGGCGATCTGGCGCCGCACGCATTCCTTGTAGAACGCCATCATGCGGCGCCGCTTCGCCGCGGGCCAGCGGTCGACGTGATAGAAGTCCAACTCGCCCATGTAGGGGAACGCCACGATCCAGAATCCGGAACTCAGCGACCACGTCAGGAACGCGTCGTCCTCTTCGGGTACGAAGAAACCGGTCTTGTGGATGTCCTCGGTCGGCGCGAAAGCCCGCTCCTCGATCTCGTCGAGCCGGCGACGCAACCGCCCGCCGGTCGCCGCGTCGACACGAAACAACAAGCGCAGCAGCTTCTTCTCCAGTAGCGACGGGAAGAACAGCTCATACATCAGGGCGTAGCTGAACTGCGGGTCCTGCGCCATCAAGCGGTGCAGGTATGTCGTGCCGCTGCGCGCGTGCCCGATACAGAACGTGGGGGCGCGAACCTCGGTGCGGCGCAATGACGGAAACAGGAGCGGGTCGAGTGCGAAGCACAGCGCATGCAGGCCGGCCATCAGTGGTACCCCGGCGGCGAATCGCACGAAGGGCGCCCACCGGCGCTGCGAACGGACGTCACGGCGCAGCAGGCGCAGCATCGTGAAGTAGTTGGACCAGTCGAAGTAGAAACGCGACACGGGTGTTCCTCGAGCGTGGAGTCGGAATGGGACCGGCCACAACGTAAGTACCTTTAGTTGACTTTGTCAATCAATTGACAATGTCAACCAGGCTGGCTAGCGTCCTGGCGTATGCAGGTATTCGCCGCCATGTCGCCCGAGCTGCCGCTGACCCAGGTGCCGGCCTACGCACGCCGGATCGAGCGACTCGGCTTCGACGGCCTGCACATCGCCGAGACGACGCATGACTCACTGGCCGTGGCGCTACTGGCCGCCGAACACACCGAGCGGCTGACCATCCGCACGGCCGTCACGCTGGCTTTCGTCCGCAGCCCCATGCTCACGGCCTATGCGGCCTGGGACCTCCAGACGTTCTCGGGCGGGCGCTTCGAATTGGGCCTGGGCACGCAGATTCGGCAGAACATCGAAGACCGCTTCGGCATGCCCTGGAGCGAACCGCGGGCACGGATGGCCGAATACGTCGGCGCCCTCAAGGCGATCTTCGAAGCGTTCCGCACTGGCGAGTCCGTCCGCTACGAGGGTGACGCCTACCGCATCACCCGGCTCCAGCCGTACTTCAACCCGGGGCCGAATGACCTCGCGCCACCACGCATCTGGCTGGGCGCAGTCAACGGACGGATGTGTGAACTGGCCGGTGGGGTGGCGGACGGCGTCGTCACCCATTCCACCAATTCGGACCCGGACTACCTGAGAGACGTTGTCCGCCCGGCACTTCAGCATGGCGCCGAGGCGGCGGGCCGCACGGACCTGCCGGCGCTAGTGGCATCGACCGCGGTCGCCACCGGCAGCACCGACCTGCGGGTCGCGCAGGACCGCGAGCGCCAACGCCGGATGCTGGCCTTCCTGCTCTCGACACCCGCCTACGCGGCGACACTGAAACGAAAAGGCTGGCACGCCTTGGCCGACGACCTTCGCGCCCTCATCAAACAGCAACGGTGGGAAGACCTGACCACCGTCCTCGACGACGCCGTACTCGATCAGCTCGTGACGGCCGGGCGATACGATCAGCTGCCGAATCTGCTGCGTGCCAAGTACGACGGCATTGCGGACGGGGTGGTACTACCGCCGGTCGGTGCGGACGAGAACGAGGATCAACCCGTGCGGGCCTGCGTCCGGGACCTGCAGAACGGAGCGCGCCATGGCCTCGATTAGGGCGTCGAAACGCAAGATGGAATCGGTGGATTCGATCAGCGCCGCCCTCGCCCAGGTGGTGCGGTTGAGCTTGAGCCGTGCGGCCTTCAAGCGGCAGGCCGCCAGTGCCGACACCGAACTGTCGCAGCCGTCGTACGCGCTGCTGCGGGTCCTGATCGATGACGGGCCGCAGCCCGTGGGGCAGTTGGCGACCACCGCGCACATGGACGTCGGCATGACCACGCGGCGGGTGCAGGCCCTGGTCGACGCCGGGCACGTGACCCGGCACGCCGACGGCAATGACGGGCGCGTGTCCATCGTGCAGGTCACCGCGGCGGGGCAGCGGGCGGCCGACGCGCTGCAGGAAGTGCGTCGCGAACACCTGGCGCGTGCGCTGGCGGACTGGAGCGCCGACGATCTGCGTCAGCTCGACGTGCTGCTGAACAGGTTCGTCAACGACACCAAGGAAACCCCGATTTAGGGCGTTCAATCCACGTCGAGCTGCGCGGGCACGGCCGAAGCCAGCGCGGCCCGGCACGCCACGATGGCCGGCGTCTTGCTGATGGCGGTCCGCGTCGCCGTGAACACCACGCGCCGGCGCGGATCGACGTCGATGACGCGGACATCGGGACGGCGCCGGACGCGCATCAGGTCGGGCAGGATGGCGACGGCGTTGCCGTTCTCGATCAGGGCGATCTGGGCTTCGAGGTCGTCGGTCTCGAAGCGGACGTCGGGCTCGAAACCTGCTTTCCGACAGAGCTGTTCGGCCCAGTGCCGGGAAGCGGTGCCTTCGGGCTCCATCGTCCACGGCAGCTCGGCGGCATCTTCGACCGAGGAGATGTGGTCCCACGGATCTCCGCTCGGTGGGACGGCCAGCCGCAGCAGATCGGTGGTCAGCGGTGCCCGGTGCAGATCGGGGTACGCGCGCGCGGCGTGCCCCGGATACTCCTCGGCGATCACCAGATCGAACTCACGCAGCCAGGTCTCGTACAGCGCCTGCTCCGGCTCGCGCTGCGACATGGTCACGCGCAGCCGCGGATGGCGGGTCGCCAGCTCCGTCAACATCTGCGGCATGAAGGCCGAGGCCGCCGATTGGAAGACGGCCAGCCGAACGGTGCCGGACGCCTCGTCGCTCTGCACCGCGACATCGGAGGCGGCCTGCTCGAGCCGCGCCAAGATGACCGCGGTGTGTTCGACGAGCACCTCGGCGGCGGGCGTGAGCCGCAGCCGGCGCCCGACTTTCTCGAGCAACGGCACGCCGACTTCGCGTTCGAGCTGGCTCAGCGCCTGCGATATCGAGGACGGGCTTTGGTGCAGTGCCTCGGCGACCTCGGACAACGTGCCACGCAGGCTCAGCTCGTGCAGCAGACGCAGCCGTCGGGTGTCGAGCAGGTCAGCGCGCTGATGTTTCATTTCTGCTTAATCTTTTCTGTCAGAAATCATCGCTTTATTTTAAGTGTCTGACGAGCCCATGATGGGCAGATGACCCAGCTAGGCAGTGACGAAGATCTGCTGACCGATGTCGTGAGCCAGGTCCGGTCGTGGCTCGACGACGCCGCCCGCCTGCCTGTCGCCCCGGCCGGCAGACGGTTGGCCGACGTCCTGCGCGATCCACACGGCCTGGATTTCACCGTCGGCTTCGTCGACCGGGTGATCCGGCCCGAAGACCATCGGGTCGCGGCAGCCAACCTCCGCGCCCTCGCGCGCAACGCGCCCGCCTTCCTGCCGCTGCACGAACGGCTGTTGATCAAGCTCGGCGCCCTGGTGTCGGTGATCGCGCCCGGCCTGGTCATCCCGGTCGCCCGGAAGGCGTTGCGCCAGATGGTCGGTCACCTTCTCGTCGACGCGACCGATGCCCGTCTCGGACGATCCATCGCACGGATCCGCAATCGTGGCGTCGGACTCAACATCAACCTGCTCGGTGAGGCCGTGCTCGGCCAGGCCGAAGCGGCCCGACGGCTGCAGGGCACCGAACGCCTGCTCGCCCGCCCCGACGTCGACTACGTGTCGATCAAGGTCTCGGCCACCGTGCCGCCGCACTCGCCGTGGGCGTTCGACGAAGCCGTCGACCACATCGCGCAGAACCTGCTGCCGTTGTTCACGCAGGCGGCGACCGCGCCGACGAAGAAGTTCATCAACCTCGACATGGAGGAGTACCGCGACCTGGAGTTGACGATCGCGGTGTTCACCAAGCTGCTCGACCGGGCCGACCTGCTGGACCTCGAAGCCGGGATCGTGCTGCAGGCCTACCTGCCCGATGCGCTGAGCGCGATGATGCGCCTGCAGGACTGGGCTCGCGCGCGCCGCGAGCGGGGTGGCGCCGGCATCAAGGTCCGGTTGGTCAAGGGCGCCAACCTGCCCATGGAACACGTGGAGGCCTCGCTGCACGGCTGGCCCGTGGCGACGCTGCCGACCAAACGGGACACGGACACCAATTACAAGCGGGTGCTGGATTACGCACTGCGGCCCGAACACACGGCGAACGTGCGGATCGGTGTCGCGGGGCACAACCTCTTCGACATCGCGTACGCGTGGACGCTCGCGGGGCGTCGCGGCGTCCGGGACCGGGTGGAGTTCGAGATGCTGCTGGGGATGGCGGAGGCGCAGGCCGAAGCCGTCCGGCGCACCGTCGGCGGTCTTTTACTGTACGTACCGGTGGTGCACCCCAAGGACTTTGACGTCGCGATCGCCTACCTCGTGCGGCGGTTGGAGGAAGGTGCCAGCCAGGACAACTTCATGTCGGCGGTGTTCGAGCTGCACGACGACCAGTCGCTGTTCCAGCGCGAGAGGGACCGGTTCATCGCGTCGCTCGCGGATCTCGTGGGGGAGACTGTCATTCCGGTGCCCAACCGTCGTCAGGATCGCCGTACCGACGATCCGCGCGCGGCAATGTGCCCGGCCGGCCGGTTCGCGAATGTCGCCGACACCGATCCGGCGCTGCCCGGAAATCGGTTGTGGGGGCGGGCGATCACCGAGCGGATCGCCGCGTCGTCGACCGGCGTGGAGTTGGTGGCCGAGCACACCGTGACGAGCACGGCCGCGCTCGACGGGATCATCGCCGACGCCGTCGCCGCGGGTGCGACCTGGGCGGCGCGGACGGGTGCCGAGCGGGCGGCGGTCCTGCGGCGCGCGGCGGCCTCGTTGCAGGCAGCGCGGGCGGTGTTGCTGGAGGTGATGGCGTCCGAGTGCGGTAAGACGCTGGATCAAGGTGATCCGGAGGTTTCCGAGGCCATCGATTTCGCGAACTATTATGCGGCACAGGCGGAAAAACTCGATGCTGTCGACGGCGCCGTCGCGGTGCCTGCGGGATTGGTGGTGGTGACGCCGCCATGGAATTTCCCGGTGGCGATCCCCGCCGGATCGGTGCTGGCCGCGCTGGCCGCGGGCAGTCCCGTCATCATCAAACCCGCCACGCAGGCCAGGCGGTGTGGATCCGTTATGGCGCAAGCGCTTTGGGACGCCGGTGTGCCGCGCGACGTGCTGCGGTTGGTGCATCTCGACGAGGGCGATCTCGGCACCCGGTTGGTATCGGACCCGCGCGTCGCCCGGCTGATCCTCACCGGCGCGTTCGAGACCGCCGAACTGTTCCGCGGCTTCCGGCCCGACCTGCCGCTGCTGGCCGAGACCAGCGGCAAGAACTCCATCATCGTCACGCCGCATGCCGATCTCGATCTCGCGGTGAAAGACCTGGTGTACTCGGCCTTCGGGCATGCCGGACAGAAGTGTTCGGCAGCGTCGCTGGGCATTCTGGTCGGCTCGGTCGCGCGGTCCGCGCGGTTCCGCGACCAGCTCGTCGATGCCGTCACGTCGCTGAAGGTCGGCTACCCGTCGGACCCGACCGTTCAGGTGGGGCCCGTCATCGAACCCGCGCACGGCAAACTGCTGAAGGCGCTCACGCAGCTCGGACCGGGGGAGCAGTGGCTGGTGGAGCCCCGCCAACTCGATGACACCGGCCGGCTCTGGTCGCCGGGAGTGAAGACCGGGGTTCGGCGCGGCTCGGAGTTCCACCTCACCGAATACTTCGGACCGGTTCTGGGCCTCATCGCCGCCGCCGATCTCGACGAGGCGATCGCCATCCAGAATCAGGTCGACTACGGACTGACGGCAGGCCTCTTCAGTCTGGACCGCGAGGAGATCGAACGCTGGCTCGACCGGGTCGAGGCCGGCAACGCCTATGTGAACCGCTCAACCGTCGGCGCGATCGTGCAGCGTCAACCCTTCGGCGGCTGGAAGAAATCGGCGGTCGGGGCGGGCACGAAGGCGGGTGGGCCGAATTACCTTGTCGGGCTGAATGACTGGCGTTCCGCGCCCGCGACCCAGACTGCTCCGGTATCGCCGACCGTACGAGCGATCCTCGACGCCGCACAGACTTTCGCGCTGGATTCCGCGGAAATCGATTTCCTCGAACGGTCCTTCGGATCCGACGCACAGGCCTGGGCGACGGAGTTCGGCGTCGCGCGCGATGTCTCCGGCCTGATGGCGGAGAAGAACGTCTTCCGGTACCTGCCCGTCCCGGTCACGGTGCGCGCCGAGAATGCCGATCCGGCAGCCTTGTTGCGCGTGGTCGGCGCGGGCATCCTGGCCGGCTCCCGCGTGACCGTCTCCACCCCGGTTCCGCTCGCTCCGGCGATCGCCGGCACGCTGGCCACCGCCGGCGTCGTGTACCGGGTGGAGGATGCGGTGTCGTGGCGGAACACCCTGCGCGACAACGCACCTGGACGGGTTCGCCTGCTCGGCGGCAGCCGCGAACAGTTTGCGCGCGACAGTGCCGGCGCTGTCGGCACCGCGCTCTACGCGGGGCCGGTTGTCGAAGCCGGGCGCGTCGAGCTGCTGACCTTCCTGCACGAGCAGGCGATCGCCGTGACGGCGCACCGATTCGGTTCTCCGACGCCGTTGTCCGAGAACCTGTTCGGTGACGCCGTCACTCAGAGCGCGTAGGCGAGCTTGAACTTGTCGAGCAGATAGGGTCCCGACACCACCGGTGCGTAGCGCGGCGGATTGTCGGCCGTCGCGCACGTGGGGATGCACTCGATGACGGCGTCGAAGTTGGGCTGGTGGAAGAACGGCAGGCTGAACCGCTCTCCGCCCGCGCCGTTGCTCACCACGCGGTGCACGGTGCTGACCCAGCGGTCGTTGGTCCACCGGGCCAGCAGGTCGCCGATGTTGATGACGAACGATCCGGGGACGATGGGCACATCGATCCATTCACCTTGGTCACCCCGAACCTGTAGCCCGCGCTGAGATTCGTCCTGCAACAGGATCGTGAGATTGCCCCAGTCGCTGTGCTGACTCAGCCGGACTTCGCCGGCCGGCCGATCGTCGGCCGGGTAGTAGTTGGCCATCAGGTTGGAGTTGTGGCGGTCGATCGACGCGTCGAACCAGTCCTCGCGCAGGCCGAGGGCGAGCGCGAACAGCCGCGACAATTCGGTCGCCAGTAATTCCATTTCGGCGTAGTAGCGCTCGTAGGCCGCACGGAAGCCCGGAAGGTCGGGCCAGCGGTCGGCGACGGCCACCCGTTCGTCGGTCCAGCCGTCGCCGCCCAGGCCCTCCGGGTTGCCCAGCGGGAAGTGGACGAACTTCTCGACCCGGTCCGGCGCTTGGTGTTCGGCCGCGACGTCCGCGCCATCGTTGGTGGCCGCGAGCTTGCCCGCGCTGCTGAATCCACGGGCCAGTGGGTCGCCCGGAAGTGCTCGGACGCGGTCCTTTTCGGCCTGCGGTAGCGCGAAGAATTCGCGCAGGGCGCGGTTGACGTCGTTGATGGCCTTGTACGGCACGCCGTGCCCGACCAGGATCAGGAAGCCGCTCGTCTCGCAGCACCGGCCGATCGCATCGGCCACCGCCTGGCGGTGCGTCGGGTCGCCGGTGCGGGCGCTGCTGATGTCTATCACTGGGACGAAGCCGTCCTGCAGGACGACACGGTCGACGATCACTTCTTGTTGGGTCATGCTGTCGACGCTAGAACCTCAACCTAAGTTGAGATCAAGTGTGAAAATTCTTCTCGCGCAACACCGTCGGTCTGTGACGCCGACTACTGGCTCTGGTGCACCGTGGTGTCGACCCGTGGCGCCTGCGCGTGCGGCTGGATGTCCTGGAGCCACTCCAGCTGGTCGATGCCGTGGTTGTTGTGCGATGCCACAACGGTTTCCGGCAGCGCCTTCTGTGTATCCTCGCCGAACGACCACACGATCGGGGACACCAGGACTCCGACTCCGAGTGCGCCTGCGAGAACGTAACGGCCCAGCGCCTGCCGTGTACTACTGCTCATCGTTTTCATGCCGTTGCCTCCTGCTGGGTGCCTGGGTGCGATGCCCAGATCAACAGGCGCCCGAATCGGCATCATCCCAGGTGGCGCGATGTTTATCCGAGTTGGCAGGATCGCTTATCGACTCGTATGCAACCGCAACAACGTCCACGCCGCCAACGATTGTGCGTCGGTGATGTCGCCGCGGCGGATCATGTCCTCGATCTGATCGGCGGTGAACCACTCGCTGTGCATGTCCTGCTCCTCATGCTCACGTTCGTGTTCGCCCTCGGTGATGCCGGTCGCGAGGTAGGCCCAGCCGCGTTGGCTGCACATCCCGGGTGCGACGTCCAACTGGCCCAACACCTCCCACGTCTCGGCACGCAGCCCGGTCTCCTCGCGGAGTTCCTGCGCCGCCAGATCGCCGGGCGCAGGCTCGTCGCCGTCCAAGGTGCCCGGCGCGGTGCCCTGCACAAACTCCCAGCGCCGCAACCCGATCGGGTAGCGGAACTGCTCCACCATCCGGTAGCGGTCGCCGTCGCGGGCGATCACCAGGGCATAGGTGGGCTTGTCCACCACGCCGTAGACGCCGGTGGTGCCGTCGGGACGACGGATGTCGTCTTCTCGGACAGACATCCAGGCGTTGCGGTAGACCTCACGGGAGCCGACGCGTTCGATCACAGCTCCAGTATCGCGGAGTGCCGCTATTCGACCGGGTATGGGCCGTCGGTGAAGACCTGCGAGTGATATCCCTTCGAGCCGACCGACACCGCCAGGGAACTGCGGAACTCGCGATCCTGCGCGAGTCGTCCGATCAGCTCGGCGAAGGTGTGCCGCGGGTGCCAACCCAGTTCGGTCCTGGCGCGGTCGTTGACATAGACCCGGTCGATCGACGGGAACATGGTCCAACCACGGCGCCGGTATTCGTCCACGTACCCGGGCACGTAGCGTGCCACGACCGCCGGTGCGTCCAGCCGCAACTGCGGCAGATCCGCCACGGTGAACGGCGACGTCGCGCTGATGATGTAGCGCCCGAACCCGATATCAGGTGCGCGCTCGATGGCCCGCAGGTGGGCTTCGACGACGTCTTCCAGATCGACACGGCGGTAGAGGAACTCGTTGACCTTTGCGTTGGCGTCGTCGTAGCTGTCCCGAATATCCTTGCTGTCATCGGATTCCGGAAAGAACCGCGCGGTCCGCAACACCACGCAGGGGAGTCCGCGCCGGCGCGCAAACAGTTCACACAGGTCTTCGGCGGCTGCTTTGGTGACGCCGTAGATGTTCTTGGGCCTGTCCGCGACGTCCTCGGTGATCCAGGCGGCGGGCTCGTGCGGGCCCGGAATCAGCGCGTCCCCGAATGCGCTCGTCGTGCTGGTGTAGACGAATCGCGTCACCCCGGCCGCAATCGAGTTTTCCAGCAGGTTCAGCGTGCCGCTGATGTTCGTATCGACGAACTCCTGGCGGGTGTGCGTGGCGACGTGCGGCTTGTGCAGGCCCGCGGTGTGCACGACGGCATCCACGCCGCGGATCGCTTCGGCCACGGCGACGGTATCGGCGACCGATGCCTGGTGGTGGGTGAAGCTCGACGCCGTCGCATCGAGACCGATGACGTCGTGGTTCGTCTGCTGTAGGCGCAGCATCAGTGCCTCACCCAGGTGACCCGAACTGCCGGTCACGAGGATCCTCATCGCGGCCGGTTCCTGGTTGTCCGTCTGAATGGACGATGTGCCACACTCACGGCACCGAACATATTGGCGCCGACTGTCCTGCGCGAGTCATTTACCGACGCTGGACGTTCGGTGCATCCGGACAGGCGAGTAGCCTCGCGATGTGCTGCTGACCTCTCTGAACCCGGCCGCCGTCGCCGCCGGACACGATCTCGAAGACGCGGTGCGCATCGATGGCACGGCGTTGTCGCGCAGCGATCTGGTCGGGGCCGCGACGTCGGTGGCCGAGCGCGTCGCGGGGGCGTCGCGGGTGGCCGTGCTGGCCCGGCCGACCGCCAAGACGGTGCTGGCCATCGCCGGCTGCCTCATCGCGGGGGTGCCGGTGGTTCCGGTGCCGGCCGATGTCGGCGCCGCCGAACGCCGGCACATGATCACCGACTCCGGGGCGCAGGCGTGGCTGGGGGAGGCGCCCGAGGAGACCGAAGGGCTACCGGTTGTTCCGGTCCGGTTGCACGCCCGGTCCTGGCACCGCTACGCCGAGCCCTCGCCGGATTCGACGGCGCTGATCATGTACACCTCGGGCACCACGGGTCTGCCGAAAGGCGTGCTGATCAGCCGTCGCGCCATCGCGGCCGACATCGATGCGCTGGCCAAAGCCTGGGCCTGGACCCCGGCCGACACCCTGGTGCACGGCCTGCCGTTGTTCCACGTGCACGGCCTGATCCTCGGCCTGCTGGGCTCGCTGCGCATCGGAAATCGCTTCGTGCACACCGGGAAACCGACACCAGCCGCGTATGCGGCGGCGGGCGGCTCGCTGTACTTCGGCGTGCCGACCGTGTGGTCCCGCGTCGTCGCCGATGCCGCCGCGGCCGAGGCGTTGCGGGGCGCCCGCCTGCTGGTGTCCGGCAGTGCGGCGCTGCCCGTACCGGTGTTCGACGACCTGGTGCGGCTCACCGGGCACGCACCCGTCGAGCGCTACGGCAGCACCGAATCGCTGATCACGCTGTCGACCCGGGTCGACGGCGAACGCCGGCCCGGCTGGGTCGGCTTGCCGCTCGACGGCGTGCAGACCCGGCTGGTCGCCGAGGACGGGTCGCCGGTACCGCACGACGGGGAAACCATTGGCCGCCTGGAGGTTTCCACGCCGACGTTGTTCAGCGGGTACCTCAACCGGCCCGAGGCGACGGCGGAGGTGCTCGGTGACGACGGCTGGTACCGCACCGGCGACGTGGCCGTCGTCGACGGCGAGGGCATGCATCGCATCGTCGGCCGTGAGTCGGTGGACCTGATCAAGTCCGGTGGTTTTCGGGTCGGCGCCGGCGAGATCGAGACCGTCCTGCTGGGGCACCCGGGTGTATCGGAGGCCGCGGTGGTCGGCGTGCCCGACGACGACCTGGGCCAGCGCATCGTCGCGTTCGTGGTCGGGTCCGCATCGGCGCAGGAACTCATCGACTTTGTGGCGCAACAGCTTTCGGTGCACAAACGGCCGCGCGAGGTGCGCCTCGTCGACAGCCTGCCGCGTAACGCCATGGGCAAGGTGCAGAAGAAGCTCCTCGTCTAGGGCAGACGACTGGCCGGTCCACCCTCGATCTCCGGCTGGATCAACCGGAAGTGAGATTCGCTGCGCTGCATGTGCCGTCGCTGGTAGTCGCCTTCGATGTGCTTGCCGTCGACCGTGCCGGTCAACGTCAGCCGGTCGGGACCGTCGAGGCGAAAGTGCAGCACCGTGGGCGGATCCGCTTCGTGCCTCTTGATCTCCAGCCGGTCGCCGCGGATCTCGAACAGGTAGACGGTCACATAACCCGCCGGGACCTGGGTGACGAAGCTCGTGTAGTCGCCGGGCCGGTCCGCGATCGCGACATTCGTCCATGGCGCCGGCGAGGTCTGCTGCAGCGTCGCCTGTTCGCCTTCCACGGTGAATGACGTTGCGCGCCAGACTCCGTCGATGTCCGATTCCCGGTGCCGAATCTGCTGGTAGGTCACGACGCTGAACGTCGTGACCAGCACGACGACGACGCCTGCGATGGCGAACTTCGCCACGATGCCGGTCCGGCGCAACCACCGCCTGCCGGAACCCAGCGCCGGCCACAGCGCGACCGGTTCGGGAGCGCCAAGCTGGAATACCGTTTGAGCCAGGCTTTTCCAGTACGGCGTGGTGATCGCGACGGCGATGAACAACAGCTGGCCGGACACCAGCTTCACCGGGACGTCGTAGAAGAGGTTGAGCAGGAACACCTGGGCCATGGCCACGATCGCGATCAGCGCGCCCAGCAGCCACGTGCGCCGCCACAGCAATAGGGCACCGGCGGCGAATTCGACCAGACCGGTGGCCACCGAGTAGGGGTCCGAGGCGCCCATGAAACCCCACAGCGTGTTCATCATGCTGACGTCGCCGACCATCTGGATCTGGTAGCCGGGCAGCATCATGTAGGCCATCTGCGTCGGAATGAGCTTGGCCAGACCGTAGAGCAGCATCGAGACGGCCAGACCGAACCGCGCGAACACCAGCAGCAGCGCGGCAAGACTGCGGTAGTTCGGTCGATGCCGGTCCAGGGCGGTCCACACCGCGGTGATCACCAGGGCCACCAGGATCCAGCCGAGGTGCAGGCACCACTCCGCCAGGGAATCAGCGCCGCCGTCGATGTTCAGGTACGCGCCCTCGCCGCGGGTCACGAAACTGCCCAGGTTTGCGAGCCCCTGCAGAAGCGGGGCCATCAAGACGCTCAGGCCCAGATTGCCGTACACCGAAAGGATCAGGATTCCGCCGCCGATGGTGAAGAACAGCCGGAACGCCAGCTTCTGCGCGCCGGTCCATTCGGGTGCCGAAATCTCCTCGGGGTCGGTAGGCGTCAAGGTGTCCGCGTCGCCGGTCGTCGTGCTCACCGGATTGACGCTAGCGATGAATGTGCGCCGATGTCCCTGGGGGAAAACCTCCAACTTCCCGGCGGCGACGAGCTGGGCGGATCCACGCGCACAAGCTCTTTCCCGGCGGGAATGCCACACGCCGCCGCGGCCTTGTAGATCCCATGCAACTCACAGACGAAGCCCGCGCCCTGATCGGGGACGGGGCCAACGCAACGCTGGTGACTCTGAATGCCGATGGCAGCCCGCAGGTTTCGGTGGTGTGGGTCGAACTGCAGGGCGACGAACTGGTCAGCGCGCACCTCGGCGACTACAAGAAGCTGCGCAACATGCGCCGCGATCCCAGGGTCGCGGTCACCATCATCGGCACCGACCGCGGTGCCGCATCGGTGAATCCGTACCTCGCGATCAGCGGTACCGCCCGCATCGTCGAGGGTGGGGCGCCCGAAGTGCTGACCCGACTGACCAACGTGATGGCGCCCGAGTTCAACGGCCAGTTCCCACCGGCCGGCGCGCCGCCGGGATACCTCACCCGCATCACCATCGACAAGGTGACGGGCGTCGGCCCCTGGGCCTGAACGACGAAAGTGAGCTTGTGTGCGAGCTTTCGATGAAACCGCGCACACAAGCTCACTTTCGGTGAGCCAACTCTAGTTGGCGTGCAGCGCCTCATTGAGCGTGATGCCGGTGCCGTCGCGCTTGACGACCTCGACCGCGCCACTGACCGAGTTCCGGCGGAACAGCAGGTTGTTCGAGCCGGACAGTTCCTTGGCCTTGACGGTCTGGCCGTCTGCGGTGGTCACCTTGGTGCCGCCGGTGACGTACAGGCCGGCCTCGATGACGCAGTCGTCGCCCAGCGAGATGCCCAGGCCCGCGTTGGCGCCCAGCAGGCAGCGCTTGCCGACCGAGATGACCTCCTTGCCGCCGCCCGACAGCGTGCCCATGATCGACGCGCCGCCACCGACGTCGGAGCCGTCATCGACGACGACGCCCGCCGAGATGCGGCCCTCGACCATCGAGGTGCCCAGGGTGCCGGCGTTGAAGTTGACGAAGCCCTCGTGCATGACGGTGGTGCCCGACGCGAGGTGCGCGCCCAGGCGGACCCGGTCGGCGTCGGCGATGCGCACACCGCTCGGCAGCACGTAGTCGACCATGCGCGGGAACTTGTCGACACCGAACACGGTGACGGTGCCGCGGCGACGCAGCTTGGCGCGGACGGTCTCGAAGCCCTCGACCGCGCAGGGGCCGAAGTTGGTCCACACCACGTTGGTCAGCAGGCCGAAGATGCCGTCCAGGTTGGCGCCGTGCGGCGCGATCAGGCGGTGCGACAGCAGGTGCAGGCGCAGCCAGACATCGTGCGTGTCGGCGGGCTTGTCGTCGAGCGAGGCGATGGTGGTGCGCACGATCTCGGTGCGCACGCCGCGGTCCTCGTCGGTGCCGACGAGGGCTTCCAGCTCAGCGGGGACCGGGCCGGCCGCGGCGTCGGCGTTCAGTTCGGGTGCCGGGAACCAGGTGTCGAGGACGGTTCCGTCGGAGGTGATGGTGGCGATGCCGATGCCGGATGCAGAAGTCACGTTGCTAAAGGCTACTGAACCAGCGCTGAACTGGGGGCACCACCCACTCGCGAGCAGACGCAAAACTGTCGTTCTCGCGGTGAAATTGACAGTTTTACGTCTGCTCGCGAAGAGGACTAGCGGGGAGAACCGCGCGTCACTGCAGGTGATGGACCTCCTGCAGCCCGTACACCGGCGTCGGGATGCCCTCGTACCGGGCCTTGAGCTGCAACGCCAGGTACAGCGAGTAGTGCCGCGACTGGTGCAGGTTGCCGCCGTGGAACCACAGGTTCTCCTGCTGCGTCGGCTTCCACATGTTGCGCTGTTCGCCCTCCCACGGGCCGGGGTCCTTGGCGGTCCCGCTGCCCAGGCCCCACACCTTGCCGACGCGGTCCGCGATCTCCTGGCCCATGAGGTCGGCGGCCCAGCCGTTCATCGAGCCGTAGCCGGTCGCATAGACGACGACGTCGGCGGGCAGTTCCGTGCCGTCGGCCAGCACCACCGCGTTCTCGGTCAGGTGTGACACCTGGCCGTGCGCCAGCTTGATGGAACCGTTGGCTACCAGCTCGCACGCACCGACGTCGATGTAGTAGCCCGAGCCGCGGCGCAGGTACTTCATGAACAGGCCGGAGTCGTCGTCGCCGAAGTCCAGCTCGAAGCCGGCCGCCTCCAACCGGTCGTAGAAGTCCTTGTCCCGCACCCGGATCGCGTCGTAGATCGGTCGCTGGAAATCGGCCATGATGGCGTACGGCAGCGACGCGAACGTCAGGTCGGCCTTCTCGGTCGTCATACCGGCGGCCACCGCGCGCTCCGAGTACAGGTCGCCGAGGCCGAGCTCCATCAGTGAGTCGGACTTCACGACGTGTGTCGACGAGCGCTGCAGCATCGTCACGTCGACGCCGTTCTCGTACAGGGCTTTACAGATGTCGTGCGCGGAGTTGTTCGACCCCACCACGACGACCTTCTTGCCGACGTACCGGTCCGGGCCCGGGTGCTGACTCGAGTGGTGCTGTTCCCCGGCAAAGATGTCCTGACCCGGAAGTGTCGGGATGCTTGGCTTTCCGGACATACCGGTCGCCAGCACCAGCTGGGTCGGGTGCAGCGTCATGCGCTCGCCGTCGCGGTTCACCTCGACGGTCCACCGGCCGGCCTCGGAATCGTAAGTGGCCGAGAGGCATTCGGTGCGCGACCAATACGGCACCTCCATGACCTTGGTGTAGAACTCCAGCCAGTCGCCGACCTTGTCCTTTGGGGCGAAGACCGGCCAGTTGGCCGGGAACGGCAGGTAGGGCAGGTGGTCGTACCAGACGGGGTCGTGCAGGCACAGCGACTTGTACCGCTTGCGCCACTGGTCGCCGGGCCGTTCGTGCTTGTCGACGACGATCGACGGCACTCCGAGTTGCCGCAGCCGCGCACCCAACGCGATACCGCCCTGACCACCGCCGATGACCAGTACATAGGGCTGCTTCTCGCGCCCCAGCGTCGCCTCTTCCTCGGCGCGCTTCTCGGCCCACGAGCGCGAGTCGGGGTCGGACCCGTGCACCGCGCCGAGCACCCGCGTCGCACCCTTGCGCTCCTCATGGCCCTTGAGTTCCTGCAGCGTGGTCAGCAGCGTCCAACCTTCGTCGCCGCGCAGCCGCAGGTGCCCCGAGCCACGCCCGGTGGCCGTCTCGAACTCGATGAACGCCGATGTCACGTCGCCGTCGGCGGTGGCGGGTTCACGGGTCCGGAACCCGGACGGGGTGGTGTCGGCCAGCCGTGCGCGCAGCATGCCGGCGATCTGGTCGCGGCCTTCCACGGTCTTGATGTTCCAGGTGAAGGCGACGAGATCACGCCAGAAGCTGTCGACGGCGAACATCCCGACGACGGCGTCGATGTCCTGTGCGGCCAGTGCCGCCTCGAAGTTGGCGAGCCAGTTCTCGACGCGCTGCTGCGGCGAGATGGCGGTGGTGGGTTCCAGTGTTGCGGTCATGTGACTCAGGACACAGCCAGGGCGCAACTCCCGACAAGAGTTGCATCACGTTGCAGCGTTGCAACCTCCTGCAACTCTGTCGGGGTGTGGCCGCGGTCACATACAACTGGTCGCATGAGAGCTGCTGTCTACTACGGACCCAACAAAGTCTCGGTCGAGGACGTCGCCATCCCGACTCCCGGGCCGGGCCAGGTGCAACTACAGGTCGGATTCAACGGCATCTGCGGCACCGACCTGCACGAGTACTACGCCGGCCCCATCTTCGTCCCCACGCAGCCGCACCCCCTGACGCATCAGGAACTCCCGCTCACGCTGGGCCACGAGTTCTCCGGCACCGTCACGGCGGTCGGCGCCGGGGTGACGGACTGGCGCGAGGGCGACCGGGTGGCCGTCGAACCGATCTACAAATGCGACCACTGCGGCCCGTGTGCGGCAGGCAACTACAACGTCTGCCAGCAGATCGGTTTCCACGGCCTGATGTCCGACGGCGGCATGGCCGAGTACACCGTGGTGCCGACGAACATGCTGCACCGGCTGCCCGACAACGTCTCGCTGGAACTCGGCGCGCTCGTCGAACCGATGTCGGTGGCCTACCACGCGGCGACCCTCGGCGACGTCGAATCCGGTGACACCGCGATGGTCTTCGGCGCCGGTCCCATCGGCATCGGATTGTGGTTCGCCTTGCGCGGCAAGGGACTTCAGGAGGTCTTCGTCGTCGAGCCGTCGCCGACACGGCGCGCGGCCATCGAAGCGCTCGGCGCCGTCACGCTCGACCCGACGGTCATCGATGTGCCCGGCTTCATCGCCGACCACACCTACGGCGCCGGCGCCGACGCGGTGTACGACGCCGCCGGCGTCACGCCCGCTGTGGAGACGGCACTGGCCTGCGTCGGATCCCGCAAGCCGATGGTGAGCGTCGCGATCTACGAAAAGCCGCTGCAGACACCGCTTTTGAACCTGGTGATGAACGAGTCCCGCATCCAGGGCTCGCTGTGCTACACGGGCGCCGACTTCGAGGCCGTCATCGCGTTGATGGCGCAGGGCGCCTATGACACCAGCGGATGGGTGGCCCAGATCCCGATCGGTGACGTGGTTTCCGAAGGATTCGAGGCCCTGCATGCGGGGAACAAGATGAAAGTTCTGGTCGACCCGACGCGATGAGCGGAGAAACAGCAATGACATTGGCAGGAAAGGTAGCCCTGGTCACCGGGGCCGGACGTGGCATCGGGCGCGGTATCGCACTACGGCTGGCGCGTGACGGCGCCGACGTCGCACTCGTCGACGTCGAAGCCGATCCCTTGGCGGAGGTGGCCGCCGAGATATCCGAAATCGGTTCCAAATTAACCACTTTCGTCGCCGATGTCAGTGCTCGGGACCAGGTGTTCGCCGCCGTCGACTATGTGGCAACCGAACTCGGCGGGCTCGACATCATGGTCAACAATGCCGGTGTCGCACTGGTCGGCCCGCTCGCCGACGTCACGCCCGAGGACCTGCAGCGGTTGTGGTCGATCAACGTCGACGGCGTGCTGTGGGGCATCCAGGCCGCGGTCGCGAAATTCAAGGAACTCGGCAACCAGGCGCACGGCAAGGTCAGCAAGATCATCAACGCCTCATCGATCGCCGGGCATGACGGCTTCGCCATGCTGGGGCCGTACAGCGCCACCAAATTCGCCGTACGCGCCCTGACCCAGGCCGCCGCGAAGGAGCACGCCGCCGACGGCATCACCGTCAACGCCTACTGCCCCGGCGTGGTGGGTACCGACATGTGGGTGGAGATCGACAAGCGGTTCGCCGAACTCACCGGCGCCCCGGTCGGCGAGACGTACGCGAAGTTCGTCGGCGGCATCGCGCTGGGCCGTGCGGAAACCCCGGATGACGTCGCCGGGTTCGTGTCGTACCTGGCCGGGCCCGACGCCGACTACATGACCGGGCAGGCTGGTCTCATCGACGGCGGCCTGGTTTATCGCTGACATGCGGAGCACAATCGGCGTTGATGCAGAGCCCGGCCGTGCCTGAACCAGCGGTAGCTGTTGGCGAGGACCCGCGCAGTTACGCGCGGTTGATGTCGGCTGTCTACGACGCGACCATGTCCGGCGGCCGCGCGCCGGCGCGGCCCCGCGACGTCATCGGCGAGTCGTGGCAGCGGATGCTGGCCCGCGGCGTCAACCCCGACACCCACATCCCGCCGGTCATCGAATCGTCCGGTCTGGATGCGCTGCGCAAGTCGTCGGGTTTGCTCGCCGTGCTCGACGACGTGTCGCGCGGGCTGGAATCCATTGTCGCCGAAGGCGACAACATCCTCGTGCTGGCGGACGCGCGGGGTCGTGTGCTGTGGCGGTCCGGGTCCGCGGCCGTGCTGGGCAAGGCCGACCGGCTCGGGTTCGTCGAAGGCGCCAACTGGGGCGAGGGCGCCGTCGGCACCAACGCCATCGGGACCGCGCTGGCGTCCAACCGGGCCGTGCAGGTGTTCTCCGCCGAGCATTTCCTGCGCAGCCACCACGCCTGGACCTGCGCGGGCGCCCCGGTCCGTGACCCGCGCACCGGCCAGGTCATCGGCGTCGTCGACGTCTCCGGCCCGGCCGCGACGGTGCATCCCACCACCGTCGCGCTCGTCGACGCGGTCGCCCGGCTGGCCGAAGCGCACCTGCGCGAGCAGCACGAGGGCACGCTGAACCGGCTGCGGATGGTCGCCGCGCCCATCCTGGCCCGCATCGGCAGTCCGGCGCTGGCGGTCGACGCCGACGGCTGGGTGGCCGCCGTCGACCAGATGCCACTGCACAATCGGATTCTGCTGCCCGACGAACTGGCCCCGGGGCGGGCGTGGATCCCGACCCTCGGACGATGCGACGTCGAGATGCTGCCCGGCGGGTGGCTGGTCCGGCCGTCCACCGCCGCGGCCGACGACGACGCCACCGCCACCCGCGTCGTCCTGGACCTGCGCGCCGCCCCGGTCCTCGAGATGGCCGGGGAGTTCGGGGGATGGCGCCATGACATCTCGCTACGGCACGCCGAAATCCTGCTGGTGCTGGCGATCCACCGGAACGGGCGCTCGGCGTCGGAGCTCGCCGAAGACCTGTACGGCGACCGGAGCCGGGTGGTCACGGTGCGGGCCGAGCTGTCCCGGATGCGAAAGCAGTTGGCGGGCTTGATTCTCGGCAAGCCCTACCGGTTCGGTGACGACGCCGTCATCGACGTGCGCTACCCGGCCGACCGCTCGACACTGCTCGGCGCCTCGACGGCACCTGCCATCCGGGCCCTGCGCGCCGTCGCCTGAACCTCGTGAGCTGGGGCACTCTCCCCTCGCGAGCAGACGTAAAACTGTCGTTTTCGGCCGTGAAAACGACAGTTTTGCGTCTGCTCGCGGGTGAAAGGTGACCAGCTAATCTGGCTGAATGCTGGATCTCACCGCCGACCCGATCGCTCTGACCGCCGCCCTGGTCGACATCCCCAGCGAATCGCGGCACGAGCAGCTCATCGCCGACGAGATCGAGGCCGCGATCAAGGCCCAGGCTCCGCACTTCGAGGTGATCCGCAACGGCGACGCGGTGCTGGCCCGGACCAACCTGGGCCGGCCGTCGCGCGTGTTGCTGGCCGGGCACACCGACACCGTCCCGGCGGCCGACAACCTGCCCAGTCGGCTCGTCGGCGGCGAGCTCTGGGGCTGCGGCACCTCCGACATGAAGGCCGGCGACGCGGTGTTCCTGCACCTGGCGGCCACCATCGCCGAGCCGACGCACGACATCACCCTCGTCATGTACGACTGCGAGGAGATCGAATCCAGCGCCAACGGTCTCGGCCGCATCGAGCGGGAACTGCCCGACTGGCTCAAAGCCGACGTCGCGATCCTCGGCGAGCCGTCGGGTGGTCTCATCGAAGCCGGGTGCCAGGGCACCCTGCGCGTCATCATCCACGCCACCGGTACCCGCGCGCATTCGGCGCGATCGTGGCTGGGCGACAACGCGATTCACAAGCTCGGTGCCGTCCTCGACCGGCTCACCGCCTACCAGGCACGCTCGGTCGACATCGACGGCTGCGTCTACCGCGAGGGACTGTCCGCGGTCCGGATCGACGGCGGCATCGCCGGCAACGTCATCCCCGACGCCGCGTCGGTCACCGTCAACTTCCGGTTCGCGCCGGACCGCAGCGTCGAGCAGGCCCTCGCGCACGTCCACGAGGTGTTCGCCGGTGTCGATGTCCGCATCGAGCTCACCGACTCCGCCGCCGGCGCGCTGCCCGGTCTGACGCAGCCGGCCGCCGCCGCGCTGGTGGCCGCGGCCGGGGACCAGGTGCGAGCCAAGTACGGCTGGACCGACGTGGCACGCTTTGCCGCCCTGGGCATTCCGGCCGTCAACTACGGACCGGGCGACCCGAACCTGGCGCACAAGGTCGACGAGCGCGTGACGACGGCGGACATCACCGCCGTCACCGAGATGCTGCGGCGGTATCTGACAAGTTGAGTAGCGTCCGCGTCGACAGCTGGATTTTCGCCGTCCGGATCACCAAGACCCGGTCTTTGGCGGCCGCCGCCTGCCGGGCCGGCCACGTCCGCGTCAATGGCGTCACCGTCAAACCGGCGCAGCTGGTCAGCCCGGGCGACGAGGTCCGGGTCCGGCTCGATGGCCGCGAGCGCATCGTCGAGGTCATCCGCCCGATCGCCAAGCGGGTCGGCGCGGCCGTCGTGCCGGAATGCCTGATCGACCGCAGCCCGCCGCCACCGGCCAAAGAGACGATGCCGGCAGTGCCCGTCCGGGATCGCGGAGCCGGCCGGCCCACCAAACGTGAACGGCGACAGCTGGATCAGTTGCGCGGGTACTGAGCGGCAATAAATCAGTTGCGCCCGTGAGTACTGTGGGCTTTGCAACTGCTGCCAACCGAGGTGGGCCGAAACATGCTGGGAGAAGACATCTCCGGATAACCGGAGTACGCCCTCGCCCTGTCACTCTCACGAGAGCTCTTGCATGTCTTCTATCTCCTGTTCCCATTTGTCGTTTTCCTGGCCCGATGGCACCGAAGTGTTCTCGGATCTGTCGTTCACGGTCGGTGCCGGTCACACCGGACTGGTCGCTCCCAACGGCGCCGGGAAGAGCACGCTGCTCAAACTCATTGCCGGAGAACTGCAGCCGACTGGCGGCAATGTGACCGTCGACGGCACGCTCGGCTACCTGCCGCAGACACTGCCGTTCGCCACCGATCTGACCGTCGCCGAAATGCTCGGCGTGGCACCCGTTTTGGCGGCTTTGGCGGCACTCGCCGAGGGTGACGCCTCCGAGGCCGTGTTCGCCACCATCGGTGACGACTGGGACATCGAGGAACGCAGCACGGCGCAGCTGGCCCGGCTCGGTCTCGACGTCCCGCTCGATCGGGTGCTCGGCACGCTGTCGGGCGGTGAGGTCGTCACCCTCGGCCTGGCCGCGCAACTGCTGCGGCGTCCCGATGTCCTGCTGCTCGACGAACCGACCAACAACCTGGATTCTGCTGCACGGCAACGGCTCTACGACGAGCTGGACCGCTACCCAGGCGTTCTACTGCTGATCAGTCACGACCGCGCACTACTGGACCGCATGGACCGCATCGCCGAACTACGTGACGGTGACGTCCAGTTCTACGGCGGCAACTTCACGGCGTACCAGGATGCGATCGCTGAATTGCAGCGAGCGGCTGTCGATGAGATGCGTAACGCCGAGTCGCAACTGAAGCTGCAGAAGCGGCAGATGCAGCAGGCCCGCGAGCGCGCCGCCCGCCGGGCCGGCACTGCTGCCCGCAACGTCAAGGACGCCGGGCTGCCGAAAATCATTGCCGGAAAGCTCAAGCGCAATGCCCAGGAGTCGGCAGGCCGCGCCGACGAGGTCCACTCCCAGCGCGTCGACGATGCCCGGGCGCGCCTCGACGCCGCCGAGCGTGCGGTGCGCGACGACGACGTCATCGCCCTCGACCTGCCGGACACGGAAGTGCCCGCAGGCCGGACGGTGCTGAGCGCGGCCGGCCTGAACATCCAGCGCGGCGGCCGGACGTTGTTCGCCGGCAACGGAATCGACCTCGACATCCGTGGACCCGAGCGGATCGCCCTGACCGGCCGGAACGGTGCGGGCAAGTCGACGCTGCTCAAGATGATCAACGGCGACCTCGAACCCGACGCCGGAACCCTGATCCGAGGCGACGGCCGCATCGCCTACCTGTCGCAGCGCCTCGACCTGCTCGATGAGGAGCGCAGTGTCCTGGAGAACCTGATGGCCTGGGCGCCGACCCTCAGCATCACCCGCAGGCGGCATCTGCTGGCGCAGTTCCTGTTCCAGGACAACAGGATCGACCTACCGGTGTCGGTGCTGTCCGGCGGCGAGCGGCTGCGCGCCACACTGGCGTGCGTGCTGTACGCCGAACCGGCGCCGCACCTGCTGCTGCTCGACGAACCGACCAACAACCTGGACCTGGTCAGCGTCGCGCAGCTGGAGTCGGCGCTCAACGCCTACCGCGGCGCCTTCATCGTGGTCAGTCACGACGAGCGCTTCCTCGATGCGATCGGCATCGAGCGGCGGATGACGCTGGAGTGAAACCGGCGTGCACGGGTCCGCGTGTCGGCTCTCCTGCGGCGCTTGCGATTTGAAACTGTCAACATCGGCTGACAATGTCGGGTTTGGTGACAGCTCCGGGTCACCGGGTGAGGCCCCGGCCCCGATCTAGATGTCCTGCGGCCGGGTCTGGGCCGGACGCCGCGGCGGGGGAGCGGCGACGCCCGACGGACCGGCCGCCGGGTCCCCGCTCCCGTCGGCGGTGCCGCTTGCCGGACCGCGGTGCTCGACCGACAGGATCCGCTTGTCGTCGTCACCCTTCTCGTGGCGTTCGGGATCCCGGCGTTCCCGTTCCCGGTCGTCGGTGTCCGGCTTGTCATGTTCCCCAACGGAATCCACGCCACCCGAGCCGCTCGCTCCGCCCAGTCCCGTGCCCGCCGCATGGCCGGCGCCGACACCGTCAGCCCCGCCCAGTCCGCCGAGCAACCCGCCCAACACGCCACTCACGCCCTGGGCGATCTGCCCCGGAATCTGTCCCAATGTCTGCGCCACACCTTGGGCGATCTGGCCGGCCTGCTGGCCCACCTGCCCGAGCGTCTGCGCCACGTCGCCACCGCCGGCGGCGGGGCTGCCGGGGACCGCCGCGCCGAGCCCACCCGGCGTGCCGGCACTGACGCCGCCACCGGCCCCGCCGCCCGGGATGCCCTCGGCGGCCGAAGACAGCCCACGCGCGCCCTGCTCGTCACCGGCCCGGTAGGCCTCGGCGGCGCGGTGCAACTGCTCGGACATCTGCTGGCCGGCCGCGCCCGTCGACTGCAGGATGCTGTCGCGCCGCGCCATCACCCCACCGAGCGCCGAATTCATGCCGTGGGCGATCAGCCCGTGCGTCGTCGCCGGACCGGCCGGGCCGACCGACTGGCCGAGACCCGCGCCGTTCTGGAGCTGACCGAGCCCGGCCGCGACCGCGTCGTGCACCCGGGCCATGCCCAGCACACCCTCGGTATTGACGTACAGCGGATCGCCCATGATCTGCCCCCTCGAAGACCTGTTGCGGTCAATCCTATGGCGACGTCGATGACATGCCCTGCGGCAAATGGTCAGGCGCGATCGGCGGCGACCTCCGCCGCCACGGCCCGAGCCTGCCTGCCGAACGCACAGTCGACGCCGACGCGGTCGAAACAGTCCGCGGCCCGGACATCGCCCAACAACGCCGCGTCGCGCAGGACGCGCAGCGCCACCGCCGACTGGCCGCCCCGCTCGGCGGCACGGAACGCCTCGCGGGCGGCGGCGATCGCGCCGTGCCGGTCCCGCCGCGCCGCGTTGGTCCAGGCGCGGGCCAGGGCCAGTTCGGGAGCGAACAACATCGACTTCAAGCCGTGCCTGGCTTCGGCGCGGGCCAGCGCCCGGCCCGCCTCGGCGGTCGCCCCGCGCTGTCCGAGGGCTCGCGCCAGCAGCATCCATGCCAGCGGGCCCCACGAATATCCGGTGCGCGCCAGCGCTTTCGCCGCGTTCTCGAGCAGTTCGATCGCCGAGTCGAGTTCGCCCCGCGAGATCAACACATCGGCCAACAGCACCTCACCGATGGCCCGCCCGGGCTGTTGGGACTGCGTGAAATCGATCAGCTCCCGGGCCAGCTGCTGCGCGTTGTCGGGCTCGCCGGCCAACAGCAGGGCCGTGGTCTGTCCGAAGCCACTGGTGAACCGCAACAGGCCCGGCTGGCCGGCGGCCAGCGCGCGCTCGGCGAAGCCGTCCACCTCGGTCAACCGGCCCGTGCGGGCACAGCTCAGCGCCGCCGCCGATGCCGCCCAGCCGACGGCGGTGTCGCTCGGGTCAGGGCTGGACAGCACCGAGTCGGCCAGCTGCATGGCCCGATTGAGGTTGCCCGCGTTCATCGCGAACGTCGCCGACAAGGCGTCTAGCGTGACCTTCGCCGTCGGCGTCTGGACCCGGCTGCGGACGGTGCGCAGGAAGGCCGTCGCCCGCTCGGGCTCGGACAGCATCCAGAACTGGTTGGCCGCGCGGGGCAGCGCCCACATCAGCAACGCGGGTTCGGTCAGTGCGGTCGCGTCGACCTCGGCCAGCACGGCATCGGCATCCGGACCGCGACCCTGCCAGGCCAGGGCGTAGCTCAGCGTCACCCGGGTGGCCAGGCCGCCGCCCGGCAGCGCGGCGCGGCCCAGGCGTTCCGCCAGCTCGAGATCACCCAGCCGCAGGGCATCGTCGGCGGCGGCAGCCAACTCGGCGACGGGTAGGGCGTCACCGCCGTCGAGTGCCCGCACCGCGCGCCGCAGCCGGCCGACGACACCGTCGTCGTCCGGCGCCGGCAGTGGGTCAGCAGCGGGGGACTCGGCAGGAGGGACCGGCCCGTCGGCGGTCACCGGCACCACCAGCCGGTCCCGTACCAGTGACGAAATGCCCTCGGGCAGAGACTGATTCGATTCCGCGGTGACGATGACCCGGGCCGCACCCGAGACCGCGAGCTGGTACACCAGCGACGCCGACAACCGGTCGAGCAGATGCCCGTCGTCGACGACCAACAGCAGTCCGGTCCCGAGGGCCTCGCGGGCCGCGCTCAGCACCTGAACCGTCCGGCCGGTCTCGGGCACCGTGAACAACCGCTCGAAGGCGCCGAACGGTACGCGGGAGTCGGCCGCGGTGCCGGTGATCCAGGCGGCGCGCTCGAAGCCGGGCGCCAGCTCGTCGTATGCGGCCCGTGCCCATGTGGTCTTGCCGGACCCGCGGGCACCGGTGAGCAGCGCACCGGACCGGGTTTCGACGCCCGCTTCGAGCTGGCTCAGCACCACGGTCCGATCCTATGGCTGCGCGATGCCCGGCACGGCTCGATTAGCGTTGCGGTGTGACAACCGAAAACGCCTACGCCGTCTGTGTCTACTGCGCCGCTGGTCCCCGTCATCCCGAATTGCTCACCCTCGCCGGCGATGTCGGCCGGGCGATCGCGGCCCGGGGCTGGACGCTGGTGTCCGGCGGCGGCAACGTCTCGGCCATGGGCGCCGTCGCCGACGGAGCCCGGGAGAACGGCGGCCGCACCATCGGTGTCATCCCGAAGAAGCTGGTGCACCGTGAGCTGGCCGATGTGAACGCCAGCGAACTGATCGTCACCGACACGATGCGCGAGCGCAAGCAGATCATGGAGGACCGGTCCGACGCGTTCATCGCGCTGCCGGGCGGGATCGGCACCCTCGAGGAGTTCTTCGAGGCCTGGACGGCCGGCTACCTCAACATGCACGACAAGCCGCTGGTGATGCTCGATCCGCACGGCCACTACGACGGCCTGCTGGCGTGGCTGCACACGCTGGTCGACACCGGCTATGTCCAGCGGGCCGCGCTCGACCGGCTCATCGTCGTCAAAGACGTCGACGCGGCCATGGCTGCTTGTGCGCCGCGTGACATCGCTCACTAGGCTCACCGGGCATGAGTGACGAGACATCACGCACCGGCGTCGGGCTGCTCGATATTGCTAAGCAACTGCCCGGTTTCCTGTCCGACGCCCCGGTGATCCTGCGCGGCCTGATCACCGGCTTCGGTGCGACCCCGACGGCGAAGACGTCCATCGGCAAGGTTTTCCAGGAACGCGCAGAGGCCAACAAGGACAAGGTCTTCATCAAGTTCGAGGACCAGCGCATCACCTACGGCCAGGCCAACGCGACGGTGAACCGCTACGCGGCGGTGCTGGCGGCCAAGGGCGTCGGCCCGGGTTCGGTCGTCGGCATCATGCTGCGCAACTCGCCGGACGCCGTCCTGCTGATGCTGGCGACGGTCAAGTGCGGCGCGATCGCCGGAATGATCAACTACAACCAGCGCGGCAACGTGCTGGCGCACAGCCTGGGCCTGCTCGGCGCCAAGGTGCTCGTCACCGAGCCGGACTTCCACGAGCCCGTCATCGAGTGCGGTGCCGCTCCGGAGCTGACCGCGGGCCTCATGTCGGTCGAGGAGCTGCGCGAGCAGGCCGTCGGCCAGTCGACCGCCAACCCGGTGGGCACCAGCCAGATCCTGGCCAAGGAGAAGGCGTTCTACATCTTCACCTCGGGCACGACCGGCATGCCCAAGGCCAGCGTCATGACGCACTACCGCTGGCTGCGCGCCCTCGGCGGGTTCGGCGGGTTGGGGCTGCGTCTGAACAGCAGCGACACCCTGTACTGCTGCCTGCCGCTGTACCACAACAACGCGCTGACGGTGGCGACGTCGTCGGCCCTCAACGCCGGCGCCGCCCTGGCGCTGGGTAAGTCGTTCTCCGCCTCGCGGTTCTGGGACGAGGTCATCAAGTACGACGCCACCGCGTTCATCTACATCGGCGAGATCTGCGGCTACCTGCTGAACCAGCCGCCCAAGCCCACCGACCGGGCACACAAGGTCCGGGTCATCGCCGGCAACGGGCTGCGCCCCGCCATCTGGGACGAGTTCACCTCGCGCTTCGGCATCAAGCGGGTGTGCGAGTTCTACGCCGCCAGCGAGGGCAACACCGGCTTCGTCAACGTCTTCAACATCGACAAGACGACGGGCATCTGCCCGTCGCCCGTCGTCTACGTGGAATACGACCTGGAGACCGGCGAGCCGGCCCGCGGACCCGACGGCCGGCTGCGCAAGGTCAAGCGCGGCCAGCCGGGCCTGCTGCTCAGCAAGGTCAACAACCTGCAGCCGTTCGACGGCTACACCGACAAGGCCGCCAGCGAGAAGAAGTTGGTGCGCAACGCATTCAAGGACGGCGACGTTTGGTTCAACACCGGTGACCTGATGCGGTCGCAGGGCTTCGCGCATGCCGCGTTCGCCGACCGTCTCGGCGACACCTTCCGGTGGAAGGGCGAGAACGTCGCCACCACCGAGGTCGAGGCCGCGCTCGGCGCCGACGACCAGGTGGAGGAGTGCACGGTGTACGGCGTCGAGGTGCCGGGCTGCGGCGGCCGCGCCGGCATGGCGTCGGTGCAGTTGCGCGAGGGCGCCGAGTTCGACGGCGCCCGCCTGGCCAAGGCCGGCTTCGAGCACCTGCCCGCCTACGCGGTACCGCTGTTCATCCGGGTCGTGCCCGCCCTGGCACACACCTCGACGTTCAAGAGCCAGAAGGTCGACCTGCGCAAGCAGGGCTACGGCGACGAGGTGAAGGACCCGATCTACGTGCTGGCCGGCCGCGACGAGGGCTACGTGCCGTTCTACCCCGAGTACCCCGCCGAGGTGAAGGACGGCAAGAAGCCGCGTTAGTCAGGGATTTGTGCACGATTTTCCGCGCGTACCGCGGAAAATCGTGCACAAATCACATGGTGGCGAGCCGAATTCGGTCAGCTGATCACCACGTCACCGACGTCTCGACGTGGCCGAGTTCGGCTTTCTGGTTGCCGCTGGCGTCCTTGCACGACAGCACCACGTTGTAGGTGCTCAATGTTGGTGCGCCACTGAAGGATTCGGTGTGGCTGCCGTTGGCGGGAACGTTGAACTGCCGCGTCGTCTTCTTCGGGACCAGCGGGTTGATCGAATCCGCCGTCGCGGTGTAGTTGCACGTCGCCGTGATGTTGGAGGTGTTGGTGACGTTGAACGCGATGCTGGACACGCCGGGTGCGCCGAACGACGCCTGAATGGCGTTGGTGACGTCAGGGATCGGGGCGCAGGTCTGGCCGGCCGGCACCGTCGGGGTGGGCGAGCCCGCGGGGCACTGCACCGGGGGCTTCTCCGCCGGTGGCGGGGTCACGACCGGCGGTGCCTTCGGGGTGGGTTTCGCGTCCCCGGGCATGGTGAACGTCGTGTTCGACCACGGACCGCACCAGTCGCCCTCGAGATCCTTCTTGCGGCACCCCTGCACCGCGATGTTCCAGTGGGCACCCGGGCCGCCACCGAGCGTGAATCGGGTGGTCGCGCCGTTGATGCACTTGAAGCCCTCTTCTTGCTGCTCGCCGCCGTCGATCTTCCAGTGCACCGCGTCGACGACATAGTCGCCGTGCACCCGGGGGCAGCCGCTGATGACGCAGATCGCGGTGGTGATCTCGCCGGGTTCCTGATTGCAGTTCACGTCGAGACCGTTGGGTAGGGCCCCGGCGGGCGCCGGTGCCAACACGGGGAAGCTCGTCATCGCGGCAACGACGGCGACGCGCGTGAAATACAGTGCTCGCTTGCTCATCTGCGGCCTCCTGGGAGTTTGCTCTCGATCCGATTGGACGTGAATCGAACCTATTGACCGCGGCACCTCCTCGAATCAGGGAATTCCCTACACTTCGCGGCATTTGCCACAGCGGTGGCCGCGGAATCAGCGGATTTGCGGCAGCCCGATAGCCTGGGAGTCGTGCAGTCCTCCGCAAGGGGCCAGTTCCTGGGTCGCCAGGTGGCCGGCGATCGCGCGCTGATCATGGCGATCGTCAACCGCACCCCGGATTCCTTCTATGACCGGGGGGCGACCTTCAGCGACGGCGCGGCCAAGGACGCCGCACACCAGAAGATCGCCGACGGGGCCGACGTCATCGACATCGGCGGCGTCAAAGCGGGGCCGGGCAGCACCGTGGACGCCGACGAGGAGATCGCGCGCGTCGTGCCGTTCATCGAATGGCTCCGCGGCGAGTACCCCGACCAACTCATCAGCGTCGATACCTGGCGCGCGAACGTGGCCAAGCAGGCCTGCGCGGCCGGGGCCGACCTGATCAACGACACCTGGGCCGGCGCCGATCCGGGACTGCCCGAGGTCGCCGCCGAATTCGGCGCCGGGCTGGTCTGCTCGCACACCGGCGGGGCCGTGCCCCGAACCCGGCCCTTTCGCGTCAACTACGGCGTCACCGAACGGGGTGTGGTGGACGACGTCATCGCCGAGGTCACCTCAGCGGCGCAGCACGCCGTCGATGTCGGCGTCGCGCGGGACGCCATCCTGATCGACCCGACGCACGATTTCGGCAAGAACACTTACCACGGTCTTAGTTTGTTGCGCCACGTAAAAGATCTTGTAAATACCGGATGGCCAGTCCTGATGGCCCTCAGCAACAAGGATTTCGTGGGGGAGACTTTAGGTGTCGAACTGACCGAGCGCCTGGAGGGGACGCTGGCCGCGACGGCACTCGCCGCCGCTGACGGCGCCGCCATGTTCCGGGTGCACGAGGTGGGCCCCACCCGACGCGTGCTGGAAATGGTCGCGTCGATCCAGGGCGGGCGTCCACCGAGCCGAACAGTGAGGGGACTCGCGTGACCCTAATGCCCGAGATGACTGCTGAATCCATCGCTCGCCATGCGTGGCTGGCCGAACGCAGCTGGAGCCGGCCGGCGTGGACCATCGCCGAGCTCGAGGCCGCCAAGGCCGGCCGCACCGTCTCTGTCGTGTTGCCCGCGCTGAACGAGGAAGACACCGTCGCCGACGTCATCGACAGCATCAGCCCGCTGCTGGGTGGTCTGGTCGACGAGCTCGTCGTGCTCGACTCCGGTTCCACCGACGAGACCGAACTGCGTGCCATCGAGGCCGGCGCCCGGGTCGTCAGCCGGGAACAGGCGCTGCCCGAGGTGCCGGTACAGCCCGGCAAGGGTGAGGCGCTGTGGCGCTCGCTGGCTGCCACCACCGGCGACATCATCGTGTTCGTCGACTCCGACCTGCTCGACCCCGACCCGATGTTCGTGCCCAAGCTCCTGGGCCCCCTGCTGCTCGCCGACGGGGTGCATCTGGTCAAGGGCTTCTACCGGCGGCCGCTGAAGGTCGGCGGCACCGAAGACGCCAACGGCGGCGGCCGGGTCACCGAACTCGTGGCACGGCCCCTGCTGGCATCCCTGCGGCCCGAGCTGACGTGCCTGCTGCAGCCGTTGGGCGGCGAATACGCCGGTACCCGGGAGCTGTTGACGTCGGTCGGGTTCGCGCCGGGCTACGGCGTCGAGATCGGTCTGCTGATCGACACCTACGACAAGCTGGGCCTCGACGCCATCGCGCAGGTCAATCTCGGGGTGCGCACGCACCGCAACCGGCCGTTGAACGAGTTGGCCTCGATGAGCCGTCAGGTGATCGCGACGTTGCTGTCGCGCTGCGGCATCAGCGACTCGGGCGTCGGCCTGACGCAGTTCTTCGCCGACGGCGACACCTTCACGCCCCGCACGTCGACGGTGTCACTGATCGACCGTCCCGCCATGAACACCCTGCGCTGACCCGCCTCGGCGGCACTTGTCGGTGCCATCCGGCAGGATCGTCGGTGTGACGCTGATTTTGATCTACCTCGTGGTGCTGATCCTGGTCGCGGTGGTGCTGTTCGCCCTGGGCACCGTGCTGTTCGGTCGCAGCGAGCAGCTGCCGCCGCTGGCGCGGGGCACCACAGCCACCGTGCTGCCGGCATCCGGTGTCACCGGTGCCGACGTCGACGCCGTCAAGTTCACACAGACCCTGCGCGGCTACAAGACCAGTGAGGTCGACTGGGTGCTGGACCGGCTGGCGCAGGAGCTGGACTCGCTGCGCGGCGAGCTGACGACGTTGCGGGCGCAGACCGCGGACGCCGAGCAATGACGGCTCCCGACGGCCGGGTCCGGTGCGGCTGGGTCAACATCGGGGAGTCCGCCGACGCGACGCAGTACCGCGACTACCACGACACCGAATGGGGCCGCCCGCTGCGCGGCACGCAGGCGCTGTTCGAGCGCGTCTCGCTGGAGGCGTTCCAGAGTGGCCTGTCCTGGCTGATCATCCTGCGCAAGCGGGAGAACTTCCGGGCGGCGTTCAAGGGGTTCGACGTTTCCACGGTCGCCCGCTTCGGGGAGAAGGACATCGACCGGCTGTTGGCCGATCCGGGCATCGTCCGCAACCGCGCCAAGATCGAGGCGACCATCGCCAACGCCAGGGTGATCGACGAGGGTCTGGACCTCGATGAGCTGCTGTGGTCGTTCGCGCCACCATCGCGGCCGCGGCCGGCCGAGCTGGCGCAGGTCCCGGCGACGACACCCGAATCGGTGGCCATGGCAAAGGAACTCAAGCGCCGCGGTTTCCGGTTCGTCGGCCCGACCACGGCGTATGCGTTGATGCAGGCCACCGGGATGGTCGACGACCATGTCGAGGCCTGTTGGGTGCCCCGGTACAGCTTGTCGGAGGCGTGACGGGCGGGTCTTTCACACCCTCCGGTAGCGATAGGGAACAATAGACATAGTTCAGTTGCAGTTCAGTGCCGTGAGCCGACCCGCTGAGTGGGTTGGCTCCGGCCTTGATCCGGGACCGTGGATGCGGTCCGGGCGCGTGCGGAGGGAGCACCCGATGGCGGCGATGAAGCCCCGGACCGGCGACGGTCCACTGGAAGCAACCAAAGAGGGGCGCGGCATCGTCATGCGGGTACCGCTGGAGGGTGGCGGTCGTCTGGTGGTCGAGCTGACCCCGGATGAGGCCGCAGCCCTGGGCGACGAACTGAAGAACGTCACCAGCTAGTTCAGCCGCAGACGCTCCGATAGATGTCGAGCGTCTGCTGGGCGACCTGCATCCAGGAGAACTCCTCGATGCACCGCCGACGGCCGGCCTGCCCGAATGTGCGGGCCTGTTCCGAGTTCCGGACCACCGCGTTGACCGCGTCCGCGAGCCCTGTCTCAAACCCCACCGCGTCTTCGGCGTCGTAGTGCACCAGTAATCCGGTGGTGCCGTCGTCGACCACCTCGGGAATGCCGCCGACGTCCGAGGCGACCACGGCCGTGCCGCACGCCATGGCTTCGAGGTTGACGATGCCGAGCGGCTCGTAGACCGAGGGGCAGACGAAAACCGTTGCCGTCGCCAGGATTTCCCGGATCTTCTCGAGCGGCAGCATCTCCTGGATCCAGTGCACCCCGGCGCGCGTCGCGCTGAGCTCTTTCACGGCGGCCGCGACTTCGGCGGCGATTTCGGGGGTGTCGGGTGCGCCCGCACACAGCACCAGCTGCACGTCCGGGTCGAACCGGTGGGCCGCCGCGATGAGGTGACCGACACCCTTCTGCCGGGTGATCCGCCCGACGAACGCCACGATCGGCCGGTCCGGGTCGATCCCCAGGTCAACCAGGGTCTGGCCCGCCTCGACCGGATACCAGTCGTCGGTGTCGATCCCGTTGCGCACCACGTGCACTCGCGCGGGGTCCAGCTGCGGGTAGGTGGCCAGGACGTCGGCCCGCATGCCGGCACTGACCGCGATGACGGCGTCGGCCGCTTCGATCGCCGTGCGCTCGACCCACGAGGAGATGCGGTAGCCGCCACCGAGTTGCTCGGCCTTCCACGGCCGCCGCGGCTCCAGCGAGTGCGCGGTCAGCACGTGCGGGATGCCGTGCAGCAGTGCCGTGAGGTGTCCGGCCATGCCGGTGTACCAGGTGTGCGAGTGCACCACGTCCGGCATGGCAGCCGGACCGGCGAATGCGTTGTTGACCATCGCCAGGTCCGCCGACAGCGTCGTCAGGGCCGCGTTGGCCCCGGCGAGCAGCGGATCGGGCTGGGCCACGAAGGCGTCCCGGCGCTGGACTCCCATGCAGTGGACGTCGACGTCGCACAGCTTCGTGAGCTGGCCGACGAGTTCGGTCACATGCACGCCCGCGCCGCCGTAAACCTCCGGTGGATACTCCCGCGTCATCATCGCCACCCGCATGTCGATGACGTTAACGCGTGCGGCGGGTTGGGGCGTATGTCTGGCCGCTTCGGTTGGTGGCTACTAGGTTTGGTGGCATGAGGGAACAGCCGCAGGTGCTGGGAATCGTCTTGGCCGGCGGTGAGGGCAAACGGTTGTATCCGCTGACGGCGGACCGCGCCAAGCCCGCCGTTCCGTTCGGCGGCGCCTACCGACTGATCGATTTCGTCCTGTCCAACCTGGTCAACGCCCGATACCTGCGGATTTGCGTTCTGACGCAATACAAGTCGCACTCACTGGACCGGCACATCTCGCAGAACTGGCGGCTGTCGGGTCTGGCGGGCGAGTACATCACCCCGGTCCCGGCGCAGCAGCGGCTGGGCCCGCGCTGGTACACCGGCTCGGCCGACGCCATCTATCAGTCGATGAACCTCATCTACGACGAGGACCCGGACTACATCGTGGTTTTCGGCGCCGACCACGTGTACCGCATGGACCCCGAGCAGATGGTGCGGTTCCACATCGAGAGCGGAGCGGGCGCGACGGTCGCGGGCATCCGGGTGCCGCGGGCTGAGGCGTCGGCGTTCGGCTGCATCGACGCCGACGAGTCGGGCCGCATCCGCAGCTTCATCGAGAAGCCGTCCGATCCGCCGGGCACGCCCGACGACCCGGAGCAGACGTTCGTCTCCATGGGCAACTACGTGTTCACCACCAAGGCGCTCATCGATGCCATCCGGGTGGACGCCGAGAACCACGACTCCGACCACGACATGGGCGGCAACATCATCCCGCAGATGGTCGCCGACGGGATGGCGGCCGTCTACGACTTCAACGACAACGAGGTCCCCGGCGCCACCGAGCGCGACCACGGCTACTGGCGTGACGTCGGGACGCTGGACGCGTTCTACGACGCCCACATGGATCTGGTGTCGGTGCACCCGGTGTTCAACCTCTACAACCGGCGCTGGCCCATCCTGGGGGAGTCGGAGCATCTGGCCCCCGCCAAGTTCGTCAACGGCGGTTCGGCGCAGGAATCGGTCGTCGGCGCGGGCAGCATCATCTCGGCTGCGTCCGTGCGCAATTCGGTGCTGTCGTCCAACGTCGTGATCGACGACGGCGCCATCGTCGAGGGCAGCGTGATCATGCCGGGTGCGCGCGTCGGTCGCGGCGCCGTGGTGCGGCACGCCATCCTGGACAAGAACGTCGTCGTCGGCCCCGGCGAGATGGTCGGCGTGGACCTGGAGAAGGACCGCGAACGCTTCTCGGTCAGTGCCGGCGGCGTGGTCGCGGTCGGTAAGGGCGTCTGGATCTAGACGGTCGCGTCGGTCGTGCTCCGGCGCCTTCTACGCCGCAGCAGCGCCACCGCCGCCCAGATCAGCAGCGCCAGCGCGACCAGAACCAGCACCGGCAGCACGATCGCGACGATCACCAGGCCGACACTGGCCACGTCTTCCACGGTGCTCAGCACGGGCGCCGCGAGCTCGCCGGTGGCGACGTTCGCGACGGGCCGCACCGTCGACTTGGTCAGCGACACCACGAGTGCGGTGACCGCCCCGATCACCACGGGAATCCACTGGCCGGAACTGGCGAACGCGCCCGGATCGGTGACCGCGGCGGTCTGTGCCGCGGTGCCGGAGCCGAAGACGATGCCGCCGGAGGTCGGCCGCACGAACGTCTGGATGGTGTCGTTGACGCTGTCGAGTGCGGGCACCTTGTCGGCGACGATCTCGACCACCAACAGCACGGCCACGATGCCGATCACCCAGCCGTTGGTCAACCACGCCCACGGGTGCGGTAGCTCCACGAGGTTGGTGAAGCGTCCCAGTAGGCCCATCGCCAGCAGGGGGATGTAGGCGTTGAGGCCCGACGCGGTGGCCAGACCGAGCCCGGTGAACAGTTCCACCCGTTCAGTCTCCGCGATTTGTGCACGATTTCCCGCGCTGTCCGCGGATTTTCGTGCACAAATCGCTCGGTGTCACCAGACGTAGGGGACCAACCGGTAGCGCACCTTGCGGGTGTAGTCGAGATAGCCGGGCAACTCGGTGCGCAGCATCTTCTCCTCGTCGAAGATTCGGGCCATGAGCGCCGGGGCAGCGACGAGCACCGGGACCAGCCCCCAGTAGGAGCCCAGTGCCAGCGGGGTCGCGAGCATCATGATGAGGGCGCAGATGTACATCGGGTGCCGCACGATCCCGTACAGACCCGTCGAGATGACAGGCTGATCGGCCTCCACGGAGATACTCGCGCCGGCGAAGTTGTTCTGGATGACGACCCACTGGGCCGCGACCAGGGACACCCCCACGACGACGTTGCCCAGGACCACGACCGCCGTGGGCACGTGGGTCCAGCCGAAGCGCCAGTCGAGGGCGCTGACCACACCGGTCCCGACCACCGACGCGAGGATCGCCCAGATGGCCACCTTCTGCACCGGTCGGGTCTCGGCCTTCGGGCCGCCGTGCATCCGTCGCGCCAGCGCCTCGGGATGCTTGACGGCCAGGTACATGCTCGGGCCCATGGTGGCGACCATGAAGACCGCGATGAAAACCCAGGCCTGCCAATAGTGGATGGTGCCGGCCGGCACGCACAGCAACACCGCGAAGAAGACGATGCCCCCAGCCGCCGAGGCGAGTGCCTGCAGAGCGAGTTTCATGATTTCTCCTACCGTAGATCCCGGCGCCGGAAAGCCAAGGCGCCCAAGATGATCAGAGTTGCGTCCAGAACCAGCAGCCACACCAGTGGCGTCGCGGTGAAGCTGCCCGACCCGACCCGCGGGATGTGGCTGAACGGATCGAGGTCCAGCACCCAGTGCGGTGAATTCGCCAGCGAACCAAGCAGATACACCGCGATGAAGCCGACCAGGGCGCCCCACGCCACCGGGGCGAACCGCGGCACCGCCCCGAACAACACTGTCGTCACCGCGATCAGGAGCCAGATGGCGGGCAGTTGCACCGCTGCCGAACCCAGCACCAGGGGCAGTTTGCCGCTGATGTCGCCGGCCGCGGCGCCGTAGGTCACGCCGGCCAGCAGCCCGGACGTCAGCATCGCGACGGTGGTGCCGGCCAGCGCGATCGCCAGATAGCCCGTCAGCCAACGGATCCGGCTCACCGCTCCGGCGAGCAGTGTCTCGGCACGCTGGCCGGTCTCCTCCTGATGGGGCCGCAGGGCCAGGGAGACCGCGAACGCGGCGGCGACCATGCCGAGCATGTTGAAGGCGATCGCGATGAAGGCCTCCTCCAGTGCGCTGGTACCGCCGAGGCGCGTGATGATGTCGCGGGCCGAGTCGCTGCCGCCCAGCTCGTCGCCGATACCGTGGACGACGCTGCCGACCAGCAGCCCGTACAGCCCGAGCCCGACGGTCCACACCAGCACCGAGCCGCGGGTCAGTCGCCACGCCAATCCTGTTGGGCCACGGAGCATCCCGTTGGCCCGTGGCCGGCCGCGCCGTTCGGCGAACATCCCGGCGCCGACATCGCGACCATTCTGAAGTTGGTACGCCAGTACCACCAGGGCGGCGGTCAGCGTCACGTGCAGGGCCAGCACGCCGAACCGGTCGCCGGCGTACGGGCGGACCAGAAGTGACCAGCCCAGGGGAGATACCCAGGACAGCTCGCTGCCGCTCGCGTCGCCCACTGCCCGTAGCGTGAACGCGGCGCCGAGGACGCCGAAGGCGGTACCGCGTGCGACGCGGGCACTGGCGGAGAGTTGTGCGGCCACGGCCGCGACGGCGGTGAACACCAGCCCGGAGGCCGCCAGCGCGCAACTGAAGGCCAGTGAACCGGTCACGGGCACATCGGTATTCAGCAGTCCGAGGAAGCCGAGCAAGCCGGTGAGCACCGAGCCGCCGCCTGTCAGCAGCAGCGCGGCGGTCAGGCTCGCGTTGCGGCCGACGGCCGTCGAGTCGATCAACTCGGTGCGTCCGGCCTCTTCGTCGGCGCGGGTGTGCCGGATCATCGTCAGGATGACGGCGACGGCGATCAGCACGTGGAACATGCCGGCTTTCCAGATGCCGGCCGCGCCCAGGCTGTCGTTGTAGATGTTGCCGTAGATCGCGCGCTGGGCCGGGCTGGCCATGATGCTCGCGGCGAATCCGGCGCGGGCCGCCGCGGTGGGGTAGACGGCCTCGATGCTGCCGATGTACACCGTCGACAGTGGCAGGGACAGCAGCAGCACCCAGAGCGGCAGCACGATGCGGTCGGTGCGCAGGTAAAGACGAAGCAGCCCAAGGGTTCCGGTGAAGCTGGATGCCCCGGCGGCGGGCCGGGCGGGCCGGGCCGGGCGGTCCACGGCGGCGGTCATGCCCGCACCTGCTCGGATTCGCGGCGGCTCCGGCCGTTGTCGTAGTGCCGCAGGAACAGGTCTTCGAGGGTGGGTGGCTGGCTCACCAGTGAGCGCACGCCGGCATCGCCGAGTGCCTTGATGACGGCGCCGAGGCTCTCCGATTCGACGCGCGCCGTGAGCGTCCGGCCGTCGAAGAAGATGTCGGAAACCCCTGGGAGATGGTCGATCCGGCCCGGGTTGTTGATCATGTCGGCTTTGATGGTGGTGCTCGACAGGTGCCGCATCGACTCCAGCGTCCCGGTCTCGACGGTCCGGCCGGCGCGGATGATCGTCACCCGCTGGCACAGTCGCTCGGTCTCGGCCAGGATGTGGCTCGACAGCAGGACGGTGGTGCCGCGGCCGGCGGCCTCGGCGACGCACTGCTGGAAGATGTTCTCCATCAACGGATCCAGGCCGCTGCTGGGCTCGTCGAGCAGCAACAGGTCGGCGTTCGAGGCAAACGCGGACACCAGCGAGACCTTCTGCCGGTTGCCCTTCGAGTAGGTGCGGGTCTTCTTGGTGGGGTCCAGGTCGAACCGCTCGGTGAGCTCGGCGCGGCGCTTTTCGTCGATGCCGCCGCGCATCCGGGCCAGCAGGTCGATGGTCTCGCCGCCGGTCAGCGTCGGCCACAACGTGACATCGCCCGGCACATAGGCGATGTGGCGATGCAAGGCCACGGAGTCGGTCCAGGGGTCGCCGCCGAGGAGGCGGACCGAGCCGGCGTCGGCGCGGACGAGCCCGAGCAGGATGCGGATCGTCGTCGACTTGCCCGCGCCGTTGGGCCCCAGGAAGCCGTGCACCTCGCCCCGTTCGACCCTCAGGTTGAGTCCGTCGAGTGCCCGGACCGCCCCGAAGTTCTTTGTCAGGGTGTCGATTTCGATGGCGGCGTTCACATTCACTCCTCAGTGGTGGTGACGATGGGTTGGCCTGCTTCGCGCTGCGCCAGGAATGCTTCGTACATGGTTGGGTCGGCCATCAGGCCGTTGGTGTAGAGCTCGAGCGAGGGCAGCAGCATGTCCTGCGCGTAGTCGTGCAGCACCTGGCGGAAATCTGTCGGGTTGGGGTGCAGCTGGATGTAGGTCAGGAGCGCACCACCGCTCGTCAGAGCCAGGAACCGGGCGCGGGCCTTGGGATCGCGGCTGGGCTTGAGAGTCCCGGCGCGCACACCCTCTTCGAGGTAGCCCTCGGCGTTGTCGATCATGCTCTGCCACAGCGACTTCGCGAGGTCGCCGCCGGTCTGCAGGGCCTGCATCAGATAGGCGGTCATGGGCGCGAAGGATTCGATCTCGGCGAGCTGCGCGAACCACGCGCTCGGGCTGGCGTTCTGCATCGACTCGGTTTTAGCGGCCCGAACCGTTTCGATGACGTAGGCGTCGCAGGCTTCGCGCAGCTTCTCCTTCGAGCCGAAATGGTGGATCACCAATGCCGCGCTGACCCCGGCGGCCGTGGCGATGCTGCGGACGCTGGCCGAGAAGCCGTGCTGGCCGAACTGTTCGATCGCCGCGTCGCGGATTCGGGCGACGGTGGTGAGGTCCTCGACTGAACGCATGTTTAGTACGTTAAACACGCGTTCAGTCGGGCGTCAAGGATCTGACCGTCAAGAGCCCGTAAAGATTCAGCCGCGGACCGTTGACTCTGCAGCGTGGGCGCGGGTTACTCGACCTTTTGCGCCCTGGGTGCAGGGTCAATGGGATTCGCGGTGTGCCCACTGTTGACTCTGCGGTGTGGGCGCGGGTTACTCGACTTTTTGTGCCCTGCGTGCAGGGTCAGCGGGATTCGCGGTGTGCCCACCGTTGACTCTGCGGTGTGGGCGCGGGTTACTCGGCTTTCTACGCCCTGGGTGCAGGGTCAAGGCGATTCCCGGTGTGCCCACTGTTGACTCTGTGGTGTGGGCGCGGGTTACTCGACTTTTTGCGCCCTGAGTACAGGGTCAACGCGGCCGACGCGCAGTGGCGTCAGTCGCGGACCGCGGCCAAGAGCCCGTCGCCGAGCGGGACGAGGACCGGGGTGAGCCGCTCGTCCTCGGCGATGGCACGGGTGGCCTCGCGCACCGCCGTCACGTCGCGGTCGTTGGCGGCTGCGTCGCCGGCGCGACCGCCGAGCGCCGCGCGGTGCACCACGATCACGCCGCCCGATCGCAGCAGGCGGACGCCCTCGGCGACGAACTGCGGCTGATCGGCGGGCTCGCCGTCGATGAACACCAGGTCGTAGGACTCGTCGGCCAGCCGGGTCAGGACTTCCTGCGCGCGGCCCACGATCAGCCGGGTCCGGGACGGTCCGACGCCCGCGGCGACGAACGCCTGCTTGGCCAGCCGCTGATGCTCGGGCTCGACGTCGATGGTGGTCAGCACGCCGTCCTCACGCATGCCGGACAGCAGCCACAACCCGCTGACGCCGGCGCCCGTGCCGACCTCGACGACGGCCTTGGCCGATGCGATCTTCGCCAGCACGCTCAGCAGTGCGCCCACGGCCGGGGTGACGGGGTTGGCTCCGCTCTCCTCGGCGCGCTCCCGGGTCGCCGCGGTGATCGGCTCCTCGGTGATGGACCGCTCGGCATGCTTGACGATGGCCTCGGCGGTGCTCGGCTTGGGTGCAGCGGCCGGTGCGGCAGCGACGGGCTGGGCGGGTGCCGCTGGAGCCGGCTGTGCCGGATCAGGCTGGTTGCTGCCGGCCGAAACCGTCGGGTCATCGGTGCTGGACATGTGCGCAGCGTAACGAACGCCCAGCACGCCGCCGGTCAGTACACGCGCAATAGGTCGGTGGTCTCAGCCGGCCGCGGAACGATCCTGAGCGACGGCGCGCCACGCCCGGGGTGCAAGGTTAAGTTTTGGCGAACATATAACGGGTATTCGCAGGTCATGGAGCTGGCGCGGGGTTTCTCAGGAAAAGTTCAGTTTGCTCATACATCAACCTCACCAGGGTGGGGAACCGTAATCGCCATGCACGCGAGTGTGAACGATCTGCAAGCCGATTCCGGACTCCGGCAGTCGCCGGACATTCGCGGGATCGGGAATATCGGACTCCAGGTACCGGTTTCTGCTGATGCGTCATGTGTCGACGACGCGGAACCTACGGAACTGGAGATTGCCACGACCGCCATGCCGGCCCCCACAAAGCTTGCCCCGACCCACATGTCCCATGTCCCGGTCGCCGAAGCCGAGCTGGATTGGGCTGAAGTCAGCGACGAATTGACCGGCACCGCCGTCTTCGATGCCACTGGCGATGTGGCCACCATGCCGTCGTGGGACGAGCTGGTCCGTCAGCACGCCGACCGCGTGTACCGGCTGGCCTACCGCTTGTCGGGTAACCCGCAGGACGCCGAAGACCTCACCCAGGAGACGTTCATCCGGGTGTTCCGCTCGGTGCAGAACTACCAGCCCGGCACGTTCGAAGGCTGGTTGCACCGCATCACCACCAACCTGTTCCTGGACATGGTCCGTCGCCGCACCCGTATCCGCATGGAGGCGCTGCCGGAGGACTACGACCGGGTGCCTGCCGACGACCCGAACCCCGAGGAGCTGTACCACGATTCGCGGCTCGGGCCGGACCTGCAGGCCGCACTCGACTCGCTGCCCCCGGAGTTCCGTGCCGCTGTGGTGCTGTGTGACATCGAAGGCCTGTCGTACGAGGAGATCGGCGCGACGCTGGACGTCAAGCTCGGCACCGTGCGCAGCCGCATCCACCGTGGCCGGCAGGCCCTGCGCGAGTACCTCGCCAGCCATCCGGGTGACTACTCCGAGGCGGCCGCGGCCATCTCCGCCAAGTCCGCCTGAGCGTTGTGACGTATCCGTCCCAGGTTGTCGCGCTACATTCAGTAGTAACGGCAACACGGACGAAGGCGTGGCGCGGAGAGGAGCTCGGTGATGGTCGACCGGGGACAGTTGTTCCGTCGTGCGTTCTCCTGGCTGCCCGCGCAGTTCGCCTCGCAGACCGACGGCCCCGTCGGCCCACGGCGCTTCGGGTCCACGGAGCACCTGGCCATCGAGGCTATCGCCGCATTCGTCGACGGTGAGCTGCAGATGGGTGCGCACCTGCGTGCGGCCCATCACCTGTCCCAGTGCCCGGATTGCGCCGCCGAGGTCGATGCCCAGGGGCAAGCCCGGAGCGCATTGCGCGATTCGTGCCCGATCATCGCGCCCACTGCGTTGCTGGGTGCGTTGGCGAACATCCCCAACGACACATCGATGCAGTTCGCGGAAATCCAGACATCCGGAATCGATGACCAGGACTTTGCCGATCGGCCGCCGCGGGAACGTCGTCGGCGCCGGTAGGGTTGACCCTGAATTTTGAGTGACCGAGACGCCCGTCAATGCGGGTCGTGCGGATAGAGCCAGCAGATGGGGAGTGGAAAACCGGTGACGAATCAGGACATGTCCGGAGATCGCCCCCGTCTGGCTCCGCGTCCGGTGACGCGTACCCCGGTGGACCCGGCGTCGCAGCGCGCGTTCGGCCGGCCAGAGGGCTTCACCGGTTCCTTCCTCGCCGAGGATCAGATTCGTAACCAGGGCGAGTACACCCCGACCAACCAGGCGCCCGATCCCGTGCTCGCCGAAGCCTTCGGCCGGCCCGCCGGTGGCGTCGATTCCCTGCAGCGCCACCCCGCCGACGCCGGCGCGCTGGAGGCCGAGGCCCAGGACGACGACGACGCTGTTGCCGACCCGTGGCGGGATCCGTCGGCCGCGCCGTCGCTCGGCACCCCGGCACTGCCCCCGCCGCCGCCGGTGGTGGTCGCCGCTCCTGTCGGCAAGCTCGGTGTGCGTGACGTGCTGTTCGGCCGCAAGGTCTCGATGACGGCGCTCGCGGTGCTGGCCCTGCTGGCGTTGGTCATCGGCGTGCTCGGCGGTGTCGTCGGGCGCAAGACCGCCGAGGTGGTCGAGGCCTTCACCACGTCCAAGGTCACCTTGAAGACCAGTGACGGCGGCGACCTGCCCGAGGGGCGGTTCGCGAAAGTCGCTGCCGCCGTGGCGGATTCGGTGGTCACCATCGAGGCGATGGGCGACACCGACGGATCGCAGGGTTCCGGTGTCGTGGTCGACGGCCGCGGCTACGTCGTCACCAACAACCACGTCATCTCCGACGCGGCCAAGAACCCCAGCCAGTACCACATCTCCGTGGTGTTCAACGACGGCAAGCAGGTGCCGGCGAACCTCGTCGGCCGGGATCCCAAGACCGACCTCGCGGTGCTGAAGGTCGACAACGTCGACAACCTGACCGTGGCGAAGTTCGGTGACGCCGAGAAGGTCAAGGTCGGCGACGAGGTCATCGCGGCCGGCGCCCCGCTGGGTCTGCGCAGCACCGTCACGCACGGCATCATCAGCGCACTGCACCGTCCGGTGCCGCTGTCCGGTGAAGGCTCCGACACCGACACCGTCATCGATGGCATCCAGACCGACGCCTCGATCAACCACGGCAACTCGGGTGGCCCGCTGATCAACATGAACTCCGAGGTCATCGGGATCAACACGGCCGGAAAGTCGTTGTCCGACAGCGCAAGTGGTCTCGGGTTCGCCATCCCCGTGAACGAGGTCAAGGCCACCGTCGAGGTCCTGATCAAGGACGGCAAGATCTTCCACCCGACGCTGGGCCTCAACGCCAAGTCGGCCAGCGACAAGGTCGCCTCGGGTGCCCAGGTCGTGAACGTCGTCGCCGGCAGCCCCGCGGAGAAGGGCGGCATCCTCGAGAACGACGTCGTGGTCAAGGTCGGCAACCGCAAGGTCGCCGACGCCGACGAGTTCGTGGTCGCGGTGCGTCAGCTGCAGATCGGTCAGCCCGCGCCCATCGAGGTGATCCGCGACGGCCGGCACGTGACGCTCACCGTCGTTCCCAACGCAGACACCCCGGCCAGCTGATGTTCGGCAACATCGGATGGGGCGAGATGCTCGTGCTGGTCATCGCGGGCCTCGTGATCCTGGGCCCGGAGCGGTTGCCCGGCGCCATCCGGTGGACGGCCGGCAGCCTCAAACAGGTGCGCGAGTACCTCAGCGGTGCGACCAGTCAGCTGCGTCAGGATCTCGGGCCGGAGTTCGAGGACCTGCGCCAGCCCCTCAGTGAGCTGCAGAAACTGCGCGGCATGACACCGCGCGCGGCGCTGACCAAGCATCTGCTCGACGGTGACGACTCGTTCCTCACCAGCGCCTTCGACACTCCCGCGCCGCCGGACCAGACCAAGCCGCTGACCACGCCCGAGGTCAACGGCATCCCGCCCACACCGGGCGCTCCGGGGGCGGCCCCGCAGTCGCAGACGCCGCAGTTCGACCCCGACGCGACCTGACGCCGCTAGAGATTCAGGGCCTGCAGGCGGGCCGGGTCGCGGTAGCGATCGGCGTTCTCGGCGATCTCTGCTGCCGGCGGCAGGATTTCGTCCGCGGCGACGTAGACGCCGCCCGCGCGCAGTGAGTCGTCGAGCATCAACCAGATCCAGCGGGTCAGGTCGTCGACCAGCGCGTCCTGGGTGTCGCGCAGCGGTTGTTCGAGCCAGTGCCCCGCGGCGGTCTCGACGAGGCCGACGATGCCATACGACAACCGCTCGGCATCAGCCTTCACATCGAAGGCGGCCACGTACACCTTGAGGACCGCGGTCAGCAGGTTGGCGATGGTGATCTTGATGTCGGCGAACGCGTTGAAGCCCTCATCGATGGAGCATCGCTGCAGGTACCGGTACAGGTTCGGGTGTTGCGTCAGGAAGTGGACGTGCGCGCTCACGCCGGCCCTGACGATCTGCGCCATGCTGCCCTCGGGCCGCCACACCGGCGCGAGTTCGGCGGTGATCATCTCGCTGGTCCGGTGCGCGACCTCGCGTTGCAGGTCCGCGGCGTCGACGAAGTGCCGATAGAGCTTGGTCCGGCTGACGCCGACGTGGGCGGCGATCTGCTCGGTCGAGGTCTGGGGCCCGTGTTGCTCGATCACGACGAGGGCAGCGTCGATGAACTCAGCGCGCCTGCGCTCGCGTTGGCCGGCCCAGCGACCGGTGGTGGCATCCGCCATGGCTCCTTGTTTACCTCATGTACCTGCCCGGGAGTTACCTGATGCAGCCAATCAGTGGGACTCTGGCTATCTAGTGGTACGTGCCGTACCATTTACGAAACCGCGCCGGTGGGCGCCTTCATGTTCAAAGGGGAACGACGATGGATGCTGTCGCCACTTTTCGCCGGGTCGCCGGTCTGCCGGTTGCGGACACGAAACTGACGCCCGCGGTCGACTACGGATTCTTCGGACCCGACTCGGTCACCTGGCGGGTGTGGAGCTACCCGACCTCGTTGCTGCTGGGCTTCGCCCGCGCCGTGACCATCGAGCACCTCGACCCGTACCTCGCCGCGGCGGTCGATGCCAGTGGTCAGGTGTACGCCCGCACCCGGCTGCGCTACGACCGCACCATGCAGTACTTCGCCCTGGTGGCGTTCGGTGACGCCGAGGCGGTCCTGGATGCCTCGGAGATTCTGGTCAAGATCCACGGCAAGGCCATCGGCACCGAGCCGATCACCGGCAAGCCGTTCGACGCCAACGACCCGTACTCGCAGCTGTGGATCCACCTGACCGCGTGGCACTCGATCCTCTACACCTATGAGATGTTCGGGCCGGGCAAGCTGACCGAGGCCGAGGAACTGCAGTACTGGGAAGAGTGCGCGCGGGCCGCGGAATTCCAGACCATCAACCCCGACGACGTGCCGCGCACGCGCGAGGGCATCCAGCAGTACTTCGAGCAGTACCGGCCGCAGATGGCCGGCTCCGAGGTGGCCCAGAACATGATGAACTACCTCGTCGACCTGGGCTATCACATCCTGCCCGAGCGGGTGCCGAGCTGGATGCGCCGCGTGTTCAACTGGCCGATGCGCCGGGCCATCATCGCGACCATGCCGAAGTGGATGCGCACCCTCGGCGGCATCCCGCAGAACTACTCCGACGACGTCATCGCCAAGCTCATCGCGCGGCCACTGCTGCGGGCGGTCGCGGGCATCCCGCGCCTGGAACTGGCGATCCTGGACTTCACCACCCCGCACACCACGCCGATCGTCGGCCCGACGCTGATGAAGATCCCGGCCCAGAACCCCGTCACCTACACGCCGGCCGAGGCCCGCGCGAAGTGGGGCCGGACCACGCCCTTCGAGCAGTATCAGGCGCTGCTGGCCAAGCGGGCACTCGGGCAGGGCCCCAAGCCGTACGAGCACAACCACAGCGACGCGCTGCTGGAATTCGAAGCACACGCCGGCTGATTCCGGCCCATACCGACCGCACCACCGGGAGAATTCAGCATATGACGGACATCGCGTACACGGCCCTGGTGGATCAGGCGCTGAATGAGCTCGCCGAAGGCGAGAAGGCTTGGGCGGCAACGCCTCTGGCGCGCCGGCGGGAGATTCTCGACGACGTGCAGCAGTTGGCGGTGCAGCACGGCGCCGAGTGGGTCGAGGCCGCGATCCGGATCAAGCAACTGAATCCGGAGTCGCCGCTGGTCGGTGAGGAGTGGATTTCCGGCCCGTACCCGCTGGCGGCCGGGGCGGCCGCACTGTCCGCGAGCCTGGCCAAGTTGGAGGCCGGCAAGAGCCCGCTGGACGGGGCCGACTTCAGCACCGCAGCGGGCCGGACGACCGTGAACGTGTTGCCGCTCAACGTCTTCGACAAGCTCCTGCTGTCCGGATTCAGTGCCGAGGTGTGGCTGCAGCCGGGTGTCAGTCGCGACGAGGCGCTACGGACCGCCGGTCTGGCGCAGCGGGATCCCGGTAAGACCAACGGAATCGGCGTCGTGCTCGGCGCCGGAAACATCACGTCGATCGCCCCGCTCGACACCGTCTACGAGCTGATCGCCAACAACCGCGTGGTGGCGCTCAAGCTCAACCCGGTCACCGATCCGATCCTGCCGGTGCTGACCAAGGTGCTGGCGCCGTTCATCGAGCTCGGCGCGGTGCGGATTCTCACCGGGGGCGCCGACGTCGGCACCTACCTGGTGCAGCACGACGCGGTCGACCACGTGCACATGACGGGCAGTGCCCTGACGCACGACGCCATTGTCTTCGGCGTCGGCGAAGAGGGTGCCCGGCGCAAGGCCGCGGGCGAGCCGATCCTCCACAAGGACATCACCAGCGAGCTCGGCGGGGTGTCGCCGACCATCGTGGTGCCCGGCAAGTGGAGCAAGGCCGATATCGCGTTCCAGGCCAACCACATCGCCACCCAGCGGCTGCACAACAACGGCTACAACTGCGTGGCGTCGCAGGTCGTGGTGCTGTCCTCGAAGTGGGCGCAGCGCGACGAGTTCGTCGCGGCCCTGACCAAGGCCATCGCCGCCGCGCCCAACCGCGCCGCCTACTACCCGGGCTCCGATGCGCGCGTCGCCAGCGCCGAGGCCGCCTACCCGAAAGCCCAGCGCCTCGGTGACCGCGTGCTGGTGGTGGACCCCGAGGACCGCACCGCGCTGCTGGGCACCGAGTACTTCTCGCCGGTGTACGGCGTCGTCGACCTCGACAGCGACGGCGTCGAGTTCCTCCGCGAGGCCACCCGCCTGGCCAACGAGGACTTCGTCGGCACGCTGGGCGTCAACATCGTCGCGGCGCCCGCCACCATCAAGGCGCTGGAAAAGGCCTTCGACGCCATGATCGAGGCGCTGCACTACGGCACCATCGCGGTGAACGCCTGGACCGGCGTCGGTTACCTGACGCCGCACGCCACCTGGGGCGCCTTCCCCGGGCACACGCTCGATGACGTGCAGAGCGGAATCGGTGTGGTGCACAACGGTTTCCTGATCGAGAAGCCCGAGCGCACCGTGGTGCGGGGGCCGTTCCGCCCGTCGCCGCGCTCGCTGATCGGCGGCGAGCTGTCGATCTCGCCGAAGCCGCCGTGGTTCGTCAACAACCGTACGGCCGCTTCGACCGGCCGGCTCCTCACCGCGTTCGCCGGCAAGCCGAGCTGGGCCAAACTGCCCGCGATCTTCGTGTCGGCACTGCGGGGCTGACGGGTTTCTCGGGGTTACCCGGGCAAAGCCCGGTCTGTGGTCATGCCACAGGCCGGGCTTTTTTCATGAAGTGGTCGTCACCGTCTGGTCATCGAACGCTAACCTACGCTACCGTAGGTTACGGTACCGTAGGTTCGAGAGGGTGTGGACCTGACGCCGACCACCGATGAAGGGAATGACCCATGGATACCCAGGCCGCCGTGCTGTACGAACTGGAGCCCGTCGTCGCGCAGAACCTCGACCGGCACCTCGAGATGTCGCGGGAATGGTTCCCGCACGACTACGTCCCGTGGAGCCGCGGGCGGGACTTCGCGTTCCTCGGTGGCGAAGACTGGCAGCCGGAGGACTCGCCGCTCGACCCGGTCGCCAAGACGGCCCTGACCGTCAACCTGCTGACCGAGGACAACCTGCCGTCGTACCACCGCGAGATCGCCACCCGTTTCTCCCGTGACGGGGCATGGGGCACCTGGATCGGGCAGTGGACGGCCGAGGAGGGCCGCCACAGCATCGCGCTGCGGGACTACCTGGTGGTCACCCGCGGCGTCGATCCCGTTGCCCTGGAACGGCTTCGCATGGAGCACACCGTCGCCGGCTATGACGCGGGGGACCGCAGCGCGCTGTCGGTGCTGGCCTATGTGTCATTCCAGGAACTGGCTACGCGCGTCTCGCACCGCAACACCGGCCGGGCGTCGGGCTGCCCGCTGGCGGACCAGCTCCTGGCCCGGATCGCGGCCGACGAGAACCTGCACATGGTCTTCTACCGCAACCTGATGGCCGCAGCGCTCGACATCGCACCGGACGACGCGATGGTCGCCATTCGCGACGAGGTCATCAACTTCGCCATGCCGGGGGTGGGAATGGCCGACTTCGCGAAGAACGCGCTCACCATCGCCAAGGCCGGCATCTACGACCTGCGCATCCACCACGACGACGTGCTGGTGCCGGTGCTGCGTTTCTGGAACATCTTCGAGCGCAACGATTTCGGTGCGGTCGGTGAGCAGGCTCGTGAGGAACTGATCGGGTTCCTCGGGATGCTCGACGAGCGCGCGCGGTTCTACGAGGAGAAGCGCAAGCTGGCCGCCGTGGCCGGCTGAGCGGCTATCCGGGGAGCCGGATCACCTGGGCGGCGTAGGCCAGGCCCGCGCCGTAGCCCAGGAGCAGCGCCACGCTGCCGGGCTTGGCCTCGCCGGTATCCAGCAGGGTGTACATCGCCAGGGGGATCGAGGCGGCCGAGGTGTTGCCGGCATCCTGGATATCTTGGGCGACAACGGTTTCCGGACTGAGTCCGAGGCCCTTGGTGAGCAGCTCGTTGATCCGGCCGTTGGCCTGATGCGGGATGAACACGTCGATGTCGTCGACCGTGAGGCCCGCGGCCGCGATCGCGCGCTTGCCGACGTCGACCATCTGGAAGGCCGCCCAGCGGAAGACGGTCTGGCCCTCCATGCGCAGGAAAGGTCTTGGGCCGGAAGGGTTCTCGGTGTAATCGATCCAGCTGAGGTCCTGCACGATGGCGCTGGACTGCTCGCCGTCGCTGCCGGCGACGGTGGGCCCGATGCCCTGCTCCTCGGTCGGTCCGACGACCACCGCGGCGGCGCCGTCGGCGAAGATGAAGGCGTTGCTGCGGTCGGTCATGTCGATGGCGTCGGACAGCTTCTCCGAGCCCACCACCAGGATGCGGCCCCCGCTACCGGCCCGGATCATGTCGGCGGCCACCCCCAGCGAGTAGCCGAATCCCGCGCAGCCCGCGGCGATGTCGAAGGCCGGAATGCCCTGCGCGCCAATCTCGGTGGCGACCTGGGGCCCGCACGGCGGGGTGTTGCGGAAGTTGGTGCTGGTGGCCACGATGACGGCGTCGATGTCCGAGCCGGACAGCTCCGCCGCGGCACAGGCGCGCCGTCCGGCCTCGCAGGCCATCGTGACCGCCGACTCGTCGCGGCCGGCGAAGCGGCGGTTCTTGATGCCCGTCCGGGAGTAGATCCACTCGTCCGACGAATCGATGGTCTCGCAGATTTCGTCGTTGGTGACGACGCGGCCGGGGCGGTAGGCCGCCACGCTCAGCAGGCCGACGTTCTGTGCGCCGCTGCGCGTATGGATATGTGTCACTTGTGGATTCCTGTCGGACGGGGGAGGCTCAGCGCCCAGCCGGGTCGAGCCCGAGCGACATCCCGGCCAGTCCGCGCTTGCGGCTGGACAGTTTGTCGGCGATGCCGCGCAACGCGGCGCCGGCGGCGGTGTCCGGTCCGGACAGCACCAGGGGCACACCGGTGTCGCCGGCGCTCACGAGCTGCGGGTCCAGAGGGACCTGGCCCAACAGCGGAACCTCGGCACCGACTGTGCGCGTGAGGCTTTCGGCGACCTGTGCGCCGCCGCCCTCGCCGAACAGCTGCATCGTGGTGCCGTCGGGCAGGGTCAGTCCGGACATGTTCTCGACCACGCCGACGATGCGCTGACGGGTCTGGACCGCGATGGCGCCGGCGCGCTCGGCGACCTCGGCGGCGGCCATCTGCGGTGTGGTGACGACGAGGATCTCGGCGCCGGGGATCAATTGCGCCACCGAGATGGCGATGTCGCCCGTGCCGGGCGGCAGGTCGAGCAGCAGGACGTCGAGGTCGCCCCAGTACACGTCGGCCAGGAACTGCTGCAGCGCGCGGTGCAGCATCGGCCCGCGCCACACCACCGGGGTGTTGCCCTGGGTGAACATCGCGATGGAGATGACCTTCACATCGTGCGAAACCGGCGGCAGGATCATCGAATCCACCTGGGTGGGACGATCCTGCACACCCATCATCCGGGGCACCGAGTGGCCGTAGATGTCGGCGTCGAGGAGGCCGACTGACAGGCCCCTGGCGGCCAGCGCGGCGGCCAGGTTCACCGTCACGCTGGACTTGCCGACGCCTCCCTTGCCCGACGCCACCGCGTACACCCGGGTCAACGAGCCGGGCTGGGCGAACGGGATGACCGGCTCTTTGTCGTCGCCGCGCAGCAGCTTGCGCAGTTCGGCGCGCTGCTCGTCGTTCATCACATCGAGGGTCACCTTGACGGCCCCGGTGCCCGGCACGTCGGTGACGGCCGCGGTGACCCGATCGCTGATCTCGGTCTTCTTCGGGCAGGCCGACGTGGTCAGGTAAATCTCGACGTGCACCGCGCCGTCGGACTCGACCGTCACGTCCTTGACCATCCCGACCTCGGTGATCGGACGGCGCAGTTCAGGATCGATGACTTTGCCCAGTGCGGCGCGCACAGCGGCTTTCAGCTCAGCAGACATTACTCGCGAGTTTATAACTGCCGGTCAGCGCACCGGCAGCTGGTCAGGGTAGGCCCGGGAAGGCGGGCGGCGGCGGACCCATGGCTTCCGCGGGCAACGGGCCGGCGGGAGCCGGCACTGCCGGGACCGCTGCCGGGCCGGGCGCGGGTCCCGGTGCGGCGCCGACCGGGCCGGCGGCCGGGGTGCCGACGCCGACCGCGGTGATCGGGATGGGACCCGGAGGCAGCGGCGCGACGGGCGCGGGTGCGGGCGCGAGCGGGGCCGGCGGCAACTGGAACGGCGGCAGCCCGAACGGGTTCGGCGCCGGGGCGTCCAGCGCCGGGGCATCCGGGGCGGGGACGGGCACGGCGCTCGGCGAGGGGCCGCCCTGCAGGCAGAAGACCGCGCAGTTCTGTTTCGGTTCGGCCGGCCCGGGCAGCGGACCCATGCGGCCCATCTGCAGCGCGGGCGTCATCGCCAGCGGGTCGTCGGACGGCAGTCCCATCGCGTTGATCGGCAGCCCCGGCCCGAGTCCCTCGGGGTTGTCCAGGTGCTGGTCGCCGATGGCGGGCGGCGGGCCGACGATCGGCGGCAGGTCGACCGGCGCGATGCCGGTGACGTAGGCCTTGGCCCAGCCGAGCACGTTCTGGGCGTAGGGCATCGAGTTGTTGTAGCGCAGGATCGCGGTCAGCACCTGGGACGGATCACGCAGGTTCAGCCCGCCGCTGCACAGGTAGCGGGCCGCGGCCAGGGAGGCGTCGTAGACGTTCTGCACGTCGGGCTTGCCGTCGCCGACAGCGTCCGCGGCGTACCGGGCCCACGTGCCGGGCAGGAACTGCATGGGCCCCAGCGCCCGGGCATAGGTCACGCGTCCGGCCGAGATGCTCTGCACGATGACCTCGTTGCCGGCCAGCGTGCCGTCGAGGACGGGCCCCAGGATCGGGGTGAGCGCGGTGCCCCGCGCGTCGGTGGCGCCGCTGTTGGCGTGGCCCGACTCGATGCGGCCGATACCGGCCAGCAGGTTCCAGCTGATACCGCAGCCCGGTGCGCTGGTCGCCATGATCTTCTCGGCGGTGCGGTAGGCGTTGAGGACGATCGGCGGGATGCGCAGCCCGCCGGGGGCCATCACGAGCGACGCCGGCGGCGGCGACAGGGCAGTGGTCGGGTCCATGTGCAGCGCGCGGGGCATCTGATCGGACGCGACGACCGTCATCCCGGCCCGATTGCGGGGGCCGGGCGTGGTGGGTGTGACGGCGGCCAGCGGCGTGACGCCCGTGGTGGCGCTGGTGTGCGCGGTTGTTTGCCGAGTTGGCGCCGAACCGCCGACGGCAAGCATCAGGACGAGCGGCGCGACGACCGCGACACCGGCCAACGGCCGGCGCAGCGCCCTGGCGATCTGCCGACGCCGACCGGGCCCGGCTTCGGTGGCGGCGTCGTTGTCATCGCCAACCGCGGCGTCGTAATCCTCGATGGCGTCGTCAGCCGGCTCGGAATCGCCGGGAAATGCGTGGGATTCAGTAGTAGGCGCAGCGTTGTCCGCGGAATCAGCGGTGTCGCCCCCGATGTGCACTGAGCCATCCTATGAAAGTGGAATACCGGAGTGACCCCGGTGACCTGTGTTGTGACCCAAGTCACCATACCTACTCCGCGGTCGGTTGTCGGCCTATTGATTCCGCAGAGTGGAATCTCTCATTCGGCCGCGGTGGCGGAGTCGGCGGACTCGGCCGCGGGGCCGCCGAAAGCGTCGTCATCTTCGACGGGCGGTCGTGATTTCCCGGTCTTGCGTTTGCCGGATCCGCTCTTGCCGTTCTGCTGAGCAATCAACGTCCGAAGCTCGTCGAGTTCGCGGCGGAGGTAGTCGCGCGTCGCCACCTCGCCCACGGCCAGCCGCAGCGCGGCCAGTTCGCGGGCCAGGAATTCGGTGTCGGCCTTGGTCTGGGCCGCGCGCCTGCGGTCCTCTTCGAGCGCCACGCGGTCCCGGTTCTCCTGGCGGTTCTGCGCCAGCAGGATCAGTGGCGCGGCATACGCGGCCTGGGTCGAGAACGCCAGGTTCAGCAGGATGAACGGATATGGGTCGAACTGCAGGCTGACCGCGATGAGATTGAACGCGATCCAGATGACGACGATCACCGTCTGGATGAGCAGGTATTTGCCCGTGCCCAGGAACCGCGCGATCGACTCGCTGAACTGACCGACGGCCTCCACGTCGACCCGCGGCGTGAGCCGGAAGCGGGACGTGCGCGGGACGTCGAGACGCTGCCGCGCCGAAGGCTCGCTCACCGGCCCGCTCCCGAGATGTTGTCAGTGATGGCCTGCGTCGAATCCGGCCCCGGTTCGTCTGCGCTCCGCCAGCCCGACGGCAGCAGATGGTCGAGCAGGTCGTCGACCGTGACGGCACCCAGCAGATGGCTCTCGTCGTCGACCACCGGCGCGGACACCAGGTTGTAGGCGGCGAAGTAGCGCGTGACCTCGGCCAGCGAGCTGGTCGGGGACAGCACCGGCAGGTCGCTGTCGATGATGCCGCCGAGCTGGGTGGCCGGGGGCTCGCGCAGCAGCCGCTGGGTGTGCACGCAGCCCAGGTAGTGACCGGTCGGTGTCGCGGTCGGCGGCCGGGTGACGAACGTCAGCGACGACAGTGCCGGCGTCAGCTCGGGATCGCGGACGCGCGCCAGCGCTTCGGCGACGGTCGTGTCCGGCGTGAGCACGACGGGCTCGGGCGTCATCAGACCACCCGCGGTGTCCGGGGAGTGCTGCAGCAGTCGGCGCACGGGCTCGGAATCCTCGGGGTCCATGCGGTCCAGCAGCACGGCTGCCCGGGTGGCGTCGAGCTCACCGAGGAGGTCGGCGGCGTCGTCGGGGTCCATCTCCTCCAACACGTCCGCGGCGCGCTCGGTACCCAGCTGGTTGAGCAGCTCGGCCTGTTCGGGTTCGGAGAGCTCCTGCAGGATGTCGGCCAGGCGGTCGTCGTCGAGGGCCTTGACGACTTCGTGCCGGCGCTTGGCCGGCAGGTCGCGCAGGGCATCGGCGACCTCGACGGGACGCTGACCCTCGAACTGCTCCAGCAGCTGCGCGACGCCCTGTCCCGGTAGCGCGAGCGCCGACGGCGTCAGCCCCGTGACGTTCTTCCAGTCGACAACGTGCACCGTGGTGCGCCGGCCCAGGCGGCGGTGACGCACGGCGACGCGGGTCACCAGCCAGTCACGCGACCGGGCCTGCTCGATCGCGAGGTCGACCACGACGACGTCGATGCCGGCGAGCTGTTGCAGCTCCGGGTCGGTGACGCGGACGCGGGTGTCCAGAATCTGCCCGAGTACCAGCGCCTCGCCGGGGCGCTGCTCGAAGCGACGCAGCGAGATGGTCGCTCCCGTGAGGGTGACCGAGTTGTGCTCGATGGAGGTCACCCGCAGGATCGGGACGAATATCCTTCGGCGCGTGGTCAATTCCACGACGAGGCCGAGCACCCGCGGCTGCTGGCGGACGATGCCCATGCTCACGACCACGTCGCGGACCCGGCCGACCGACTCTCCGTCGGGGCCCAGCACGACCAGTCCAGCGAGTCTGGCCACGTAGACCCTGTTGACCGCCACCATGCTCCACAGGGTAGAGAGTGGGGTCGTGGAGAACCTGTATCGGCCCCGCCGTACCTGCCTGTCCGTTCCGGGTAGTAGCGACAAGATGATCGCCAAGGCCAAGACGCTGCCTGCCGATCAGGTGTTCCTCGACCTCGAGGACGCGGTGGCTGCCGACGCCAAGGCCGCGGCGCGGACCCGGGTGGCGCAGGCGTTGTGCGAGCCGGGCTGGGCGGGCCAGCTGCGCGGCCTCCGGGTCAACGACTGGACCACGCCGTGGACGTACGCAGACGTGATCGAGGTCGTCACCGCGGTGGCGCACGGCGGCGGCGTGCTGGACATCATCGTGCTACCGAAGGTCAGCGACGTCTCGCACGTGCAGGCGCTCGATCTGTTGCTGACCCAACTGGAGCGCACGCTCGGGCTGCCGGTCGGCGGCATCGGCATCGAGGCGCAGATCGAAGACGCCAAGGGGCTCGTGAACGCCCACGCCATCGCCGGCGGGCCGCGGGTGCAGGCGCTGATCTTCGGGCCGGGCGATCTGATGGCGAGCCTCAACATGCGCACCCTCGTCGTCGGCGAGCAGCCCGTCGGTTACGGCGTCGGCGATGCCTATCACCACGTGTTGATGACGATCCTGGTGGCGGCGCGGGCACACGGCATCAACGCAATCGACGGCCCGTATTTCAAGGTGAAGGACACCGAGGCGTTCACGCGCGTCGCGGGGCAGACCGCGGCGCTGGGGTACGACGGCAAGTGGGTGCTGCACCCAGACCAGATCGCCGCCGGAAACGAGATCTTCAGTCCGCGGCAGGCCGACTACGACCATGCCGAGCTGATTCTCGAGGCGTACGAATGGCACACCTCGCAGGCGGGCGGTGCCCGCGGCGCCGTGCTGCTGGGCGACGAGATGATCGACGAGGCCAGCCGCAAGATGGCGCTGGTGATCGCGGGCAAGGGCCGGGCCGCCGGGATGACGCGCACCGGTGAGCGGTTCACGCCGCCGGCGTGAGCGCGCCGGCTAGCCGCCGAGGACGCGGACGACCAGGAACAGGTTGAGCAGGAACGCCAGCGCGCCGCACCCGATGCCGGTCAGGGCCAGCAGGCTCCCGCGGGTGCCGCTGCCGGGGATGCGCTCGTAGGCCACCACGCCGAGCCCGACGCCGATGAGCGCCAGGGGGCCGAACACCACGCCGGTCAGCGCGCACACGATCGAGCCGACCGCCAGCCGGTTCACGCGGGCGCCGATCACAAGGTCGGTTCTTGGCGTGAGGCCCAGTCGACCAACAGCAGGAAGCCGACCAGGCCGACGACGAGCGTGACGGCACCGATGACGATGCCCGCGATGGCCATGGTTCTGCCGCTGGTGCGCGGCCGGCCTTTAGCCTGTGCCAAGGCCACGGTGCCCAGCACGATGCCCAGTACCGAGCCGACCGGACCGAATACGAAGCAGATGAAGTAAAGCGGCAAGGCGACCAGCGACGACACCAGCGACCCGATGGCCATGCCGTCGTTCGACTTCGGCGCCGGATACGACGAGTACAGCGGGGGCGGCAGGTATCCGGCCGGTGGCAGGTATCCCGGCGGTGCCGCGCCCGGCGGCGGGCCGTACGGCCCGGCAGGCGGCGCACCGTAGAAGCCCGGCGGCGGGCCGGGAGGCATGGACGGCGGCCCGGGAGGCACCGGAAACGGACCCGTCGGTGGCTGCGGTGGGACCTGTGGCGCGGGCGCGGGCGGACCCTGCTGCCATGGCGCGGAAGTGGGCCCCGGCTCTTCTGTCGCCGGGTACTCGTACACCGGGTAGTCGCTGGTCGCTTCGGCATCGGTGCCGGTCGGCGGCGGCACGGATCCGGCCGGTCTCGACGGATCCCAGGAGGGTTGGCCCGACTGCCCGCCCGGACTTGTCATGCCGACCAACCTAGCGCACGAGTTCATGGCATCGTGGTAGCCGAAGTGCGTTCCGCGGCGAGTGACAGGAGACCAGGGGCATGACGAATCCGCTGCAGCCTGACCGGACCCCGGGCCCGGGTGGTCAGCCCGGATTGCCGACCCCGCCCAAGGGCTGGCCCATCGGTTCGTACCCGACCTATGCCGAGGCGCAGCGCGCCGTCGATTACCTGTCGGATCAAGAGTTTCCGGTGCAGCACGTGACCATCGTGGGCGTCGACCTGATGCAGGTGGAGCGCGTCACCGGGCGGCTCACCTGGCCGCGGGTACTCGCCGGCGGCATCCTGACCGGGGCGTGGCTGGGTCTGTTCATCGGCCTGGTGCTCGGGCTTTTCGGCACGAACGCGTGGGGCTCGCTGCTCACCGGCCTGATCGCCGGCATCTTCTTCGGCTTGATCACCTCGGGCGTGCAGTACGCGATGTCCCGCGGCACAAGGGATTTCAGCTCCACCATGCAACTCGTCGCGGGCCGCTACGACGTGCTGTGCGATCCGGTGTGCGCCGAACAGGGCCGCGACCTGCTGGGCCGCCTGTCGCTCTAGGGCCTTCGGGCCTCGGTCGCCATATCCGCCACTGAGCGGCGATATGTTGCACGGCACACCCGCGGCGCTCTACGGTTTGCGCGCGGGAGGTTCCCGTGAGACAGGAGGCGTCCGTGGTGCGCGCGGGAAAGCTGCGGGCTGCGCTGGCAGCGGGTGCGGCGGCGTGCACGGCCGCCACGTTGGTCTCCGCCTGCGGTTCCGGTGGGGGCGGCACCGTCGTCAGCGTCTACACGTCGGCCAATGAGAAGGCGACGTTCTCGGCCCTCGCCAGGCGGTGCAACGCCGAACTCGGCGGCCGCTTCAGCATCAAGCAGGTCAGTCTGCCCAAGGGAGCCGACGATCAGCGGCTGCAACTGGCGCGCCGGCTGACCGGCAACGACAAGACCCTCGACATCATGGGCCTGGACGTCGTGTGGACCGCCGAGTTCGCCGAGGCCGGCTGGGCCGTGCCGCTTGCCGACGACCCGGCCGGAAAAGCGGAAGCCGACGCTGCCGACGACACCTTGCCTGGACCGCTGAAGACCGCGCAGTGGCAGGGCCGGCTGTTCGCCGCGCCCATCACGACCAACACCCAAATGCTCTGGTACCGGGCCGATCTGATGCCCGAAGCGCCGGCCACCTGGGACGACATGGTGGCGCAGGCGACGCGGCTGCACGCCGCCGGCGGACCCAGCTGGATTGCCGTGCAGGCCAAGCAGTACGAGGGCCTGGTGGTCTGGTTCAACACCCTGCTGACCAGTGCCGGCGGCAGCGTGCTGTCCGACGACGGCAAGACCGTCACCTTGACCGACACCCCTGAGCACCGCGCCGCGACGGTCAAGGCCCTGCAGGTCATCAAGTCGGTGGCCACCGCACCCGGCGCCGACCCGTCGATCACCCAGACCGACGAGGGGACGGCGCGGCTCGCTCTCGAGCAGGGCAAGGCCGCGCTCGAGGTGAACTGGCCGTTCGTGCTGCCGTCGCTGCTGGAGAACGCGGTCAAGGGCGGCGTGCCGTTCCTGCCGCTCGATCAGCACGCGGAGCTCAAGGGCGCCATCAACGATGTCGGCACCTTCGCACCCGACGATGCGCAGTTCGCCACCGCCTACGACGAGAGCAAGAAGGTGTTCGGCTTCGCGGATTACCCGTCGGTGCAGCCCGGGGTGCCGGCCAAGGTCACCATCGGTGGCCTGAATCTTGCGGTGAGCAAGACCAGTACGCACAAGGCCGAGGCCTTCGAGGCCATCCGGTGCATGCGCAGCGCGACCAACCAGCAGTTCACGTCGGTGGAGGGCGGACTGCCCGCGGTCCGCGCGTCGCTGTATGACGATGCCAAGTTCCAGGCCAAGTACCCGCAGTACGCGGTGATCCGCCGCCAGCTCGCCGACGCCGCGGTCCGGCCGGCCACGCCGCAGTATCAGGCGGTGTCGACGCGGATTTCGGCGACGCTGGCCCCGGTCACCAAGATCGACCCGGAGCGCACCGCCGACAAGCTGGCGTCCGAGGTGCAACAGGCGATCGACGGCAAGGGGCTGATCCCGTGAGCGACACCGGAGTTGCGAACGCGGCAGCCAACCCCGAGCGCCGGCTCGCCTACCTCCTGATCGCCCCAGCCGTGCTGGTCATGCTGGCGGTGGCCGCGTATCCCGTCGCCTATGCGGTGTGGCTGAGCCTGCACCGGGACAACCTCGCGGCGCCGGCGGAGACGCGGTTCGTGGGGCTGGACAACTACACGACGATCCTCACCGACCACTACTGGTGGACGGCGTTCGTGGTCACCCTCGGCATCACGGTGGTATCGGTGGCCATCGAGTTCGTGCTCGGCATGGCGCTGGCGGTGGTGATGCACCGGACCATGTTCGGCAGTGCCGTCGTGCGCACGGCCATCCTCATTCCGTACGGCATCGTGACCGTGGCCGCCTCTTACAGTTGGTATTACGCGTGGACGCCGGGCACCGGATACCTCGCGAACCTGCTGCCCACGGGCACCGCGCCGCTGACCGAACAGTTGCCGTCGCTGGCCATCGTGGTGCTCGCCGAGGTGTGGAAGACGACGCCGTTCATGTCGCTGCTGCTGTTGGCCGGGCTGGTGCTGGTGCCCCGGGAACTGCTCGACGCCGCCGAGATGGACGGCGCGAGCCGCTGGCAGCGGTTCGCCAAAGTGACTCTGCCGCTGATGAAACCGGCCATCCTGGTGGCCCTGTTGTTCCGCACGCTGGACGCGTTCCGGATCTTCGACAACATCTATGTGCTCACCGGCGGCACCAACAACACCGGTTCGGTGTCGATCCTGGGTTACGACAACCTGTTCAAGGCGTTCAACATCGGGCTCGGCTCGGCGATCAGCGTGCTGATCTTCGCGACCGTCGCGATCATCGCCTTCATCTACATCAAGATCTTCGGTGCTGCGGCGCCCGGTGCGCAGGCCGAGGTGCAGTGAAATGGGTGGGGCGATGAGCGGGCAGAGAAGTGGCGGCCGGCTGGCCGGCTGGGGCGTGGTCAACGTCCTGGTGGTCATCTACGCGCTGCTGCCGGTGCTCTGGATCTTTTCGCTGTCCCTCAAGCCGACGTCATCGGTCAAGGACGGCAACCTGATTCCGCGTCAGATCACCTTCGACAACTACAAGGGCATCTTCACCGGCGGCGCCTTCGGCTCGGCATTGTTCAACTCGATCGGTATCGGGCTCATCACCACCGCCATCGCCGTCACGATCGGTGGCATGGCCGCCTACGCCGTGGCGCGCCTGGACTTTCCGGGCAAGCGGCTGCTGGTCGGCCTGGCGTTGCTGATCTCGATGTTCCCCCAGATCTCGCTGGTGACACCGCTGTTCAACATCGAGCGCACCGTCGGGCTGTTCGACACCTGGCCGGGCCTGATCCTGCCGTACATCACCTTCGCACTGCCGCTGGCGATCTACACCCTGTCGGCGTTCTTCCGGGAAATCCCTTGGGATTTGGAGAAGGCCGCCAAGATGGACGGTGCCACGCCGGGGCAGGCCTTCCGGAAGGTCATCGCGCCGCTGGCGGCGCCCGGCATCGTCACCGCGGCGATCCTGGTGTTCATCTTCGCCTGGAACGACCTGCTGCTGGCGTTGTCGCTGACCGCCACGCAGCGGGCCATCACCGCGCCCGTGGCAATCGCGAACTTCACGGGCAGTTCGCAATTCGAGGAGCCGACCGGTTCCATCGCCGCCGGGGCGATGGTCATCACGGTGCCGATCATCATCTTTGTTCTGATCTTCCAACGACGGATCGTCGCGGGCCTGACGTCCGGTGCGGTGAAGGGGTAGTTCATGGCCGAAATCGTTTTGGACCACGTCACCAAGAGTTACACCGGCGGGGCGACCGCGGTGCAGGACCTGTCGCTGACCATCGCCGACGGTGAGTTCCTGATCCTCGTCGGGCCGTCGGGGTGCGGAAAGTCGACCACGCTCAACATGATTGCCGGGCTCGAGGACATCAGCTCCGGCGAACTGCGCATCGGTGGCGAGCGGGTCAACGAGAAGGAGCCCCGGGACCGGGACATCGCGATGGTGTTCCAGTCCTACGCGCTCTACCCGCACATGACGGTGCGGCAGAACATCGCGTTCCCGCTCACCCTCGCGAAGCTGCCGAAGGCCGAGATCGCGGCCAAGGTCGAGGAGACCGCGAAAATCCTTGACCTGACCGCACTTCTGGACCGCAAGCCCGCCCAGCTTTCCGGTGGCCAGCGTCAGCGCGTGGCGATGGGACGCGCCATCGTGCGCAGCCCCAAGGCCTTCCTGATGGACGAGCCGCTGTCCAACCTGGACGCCAAGCTGCGGGTGCAGATGCGCACCGAGATCGCCCGGCTGCAGGCCCGCCTCGGCACCACCACCGTCTACGTCACGCACGACCAGACCGAGGCGATGACGCTGGGGGACCGGGTGGTGGTGATGAGCGGCGGTGTCGCACAACAGGTCGGCACCCCCGATGAGCTGTACAACGAGCCCGCGAACCTGTTCGTCGCCGGCTTCATCGGCTCCCCGTCGATGAACTTCTTCCCGGCCACGCGGACCGACGTCGGCGTGCAGCTGCCCTTCGGCGAGGTCACCTTGAGCGACGACGCGCGCGCGGCGCTGGAGCGGCAGCGGCCGTCGGCCGACCTGATCGCGGGCGTGCGCCCCGAACAGTTCGACGACGCCTCGGTGATCGACGCCTACGCGCGCATCCAGTCGCTGACCTTCGAGGTCGACGCCGAGCTGGTGGAATCGCTCGGTGCGGACAAGTACGTGCACTTCCGGCTCGAAGGCGCCGGCGCCCAGGCCGCCCAGTTGGAACAGCTGGCCGACGACACCGCGGACGCCGGATCGAGCGAAAACACCTATGTGGCACGGGTTTCGGCCAAGTCGCCCGCGACGGCGGGCAGCCGGATCGAGCTGGCCCTGGACACCTCCAAGCTGACGCTGTTCGACCCGGCCACGGGCCGCAACCTGTCGTTGCCGCAGTGACCGACGTCCTCGGCGCGGTTCGTGCCCGTCTGACAACGCATTTCGCCGATCGCGGCAGCACCGCCGATCCGGTGGGCGCCAGCGTCACGTTCCTCGGTGCCGACCCCATCGAGGTACTGCGTTACGGGCCGACCGACGGGGACGTGTATCACTATGCGTCCCTGGGCTGTTCGCGCTACCCCATGACGGACCCGATGGACATGGTGGCCGACGGGATCAGCGGCCCGCGGGCGGAGGCGGTGCTGTCCCTGCGCGGTCCGACCCCGACGGCGCTGGCTCGCTCGATCGCGGTGTTGGCGTCGGCACCGGCCGTCGAAGGCCTGATCCTGGAACCGGATGCGCTGATCGATCTGCAGCAGCCGGTCTGGCAGGGGGCGGCGTTCACCGCATTCCTGTTGGGCGTCAGCGAGATCGGTGACGTCGAGCTGCCTGAGCCGTACCAGCCGGTGCGGATCCTCAGCGCCACACCGATCACCGCGACCGAGGCCGCCTGGGTGCGGCTCAAAGGCGCCGCCGCCATGCGGGATGCGTGGCAGCAGGACGGCGTCGACGTCCTCGATCAGCGACGCCGGGCCGCCGAACCTCGGGCCTAGGACGTGTTGTTCGGACAGGTGACGTCGGCCCACACGACGTCACCCTCGGCCGGTTCGTCGGAGGACGGGTTGTTGACGCGGACCACGGTGCAGCGGGGCAGGAGCACCGGCTTGTTGCCGTTGAGCCAGTTGATCCTGACGGTGTAGCCCTCGGCCTCGAGGTCTCTGATCACGGCGTCCGCGCCATTGGCGTGGGCGGCGGGTGCGGTGATGCCGGTGAGCACACCACTGGCAACGACCAACGCGACTACGGTGGAGCTGCGCCCAATTTTCATTGGAAGATCATGCCCGAACGGTTGTCACCGGCGGTCCGTTTTGCTAGAGGACGGTGTCACTCAGCGCGGTGCGAACCTCGGCCACGGCGCGTTCGGCCGCGCGTACCGCTCCTTCGAGGTAGCTCTCGAACTCGGGCGCGGTCTCGGTGCCGGCCCAGTGCAGCCGATCCACCGGGACGGTCGCGGCGTCGGTGTATCCCGTCAGCACCCCCGGTGCGCGCGTGCCGACACAACCGTTGATCCACGGTTCGTCGACCCAGGACTTCTCCACCACTTCAACGGGATTCGCCGCTTCGGGGCCGAACAGCGTGACCAGGTCGCGCACGAATGCCGCGTGGCGCGCCGCGGGATCGTTGAGTACCTCGTCGGTCCAGGTGAAGCCCGGACCTGCGCCTGCCGTGCCGACGAAGACCAGCAAGACGCCCACACTGCCGTCCGCCGGGGAGTTGTCGACCACGAAATGCGCGATCGGCAGGTCGGTGAGGGCCGATCCGTTGAAGCCCTGCTTGCGCCAGAACGGCTTGTCGTAGACCGCGAACACCTTGGTTTCGGTGCCGTTGTGCCAGGCCCGCTGCAGGGCCGAGCGACGCACCGGCAGTTCGGGAGTGACACGAATCCGGCCCGCGTCGGCCGGGCTCATGGCCACGATGACGCGCCGACAGCGCACGTCCGCACGCGCCGACCGGACCAGCACCTCGTGGTCGAGCTGGTGAATCTCGGTGACGGGAGAGTCCAGCAGCACCCGGTCATCCAGCCGGTCGGCGAGCGTCGTGGACACCAGCTGCATGCCACCGACCACCCGGGAGTCCTGTGCACCGTCTCGGGTGTTGACCATGAAGCTGATTCCGCCCGAGGTGGCGATCTGGTGCAGCACCTTGAGCAGTGAGACCCGGTGCGGGTCTTCGGCATACATCATGGTGAAGCAGGTGGTGAACAGGTGTCGTGCCTCGTCGACGAGGCAGTTCGTGTCCAGCCAGTGGCCGAGCGTCGTACTGTCCCAGGCGCCGGCCTTCTTCGCCGTCCACGGTGTCTTGGCGGGCACCCGCTTGGCCATTCGTTCCAGCCGGAACTGGGCCTGCGCGAAGTCGAGCAGGGCGAGGGGGCCCAGCGGCGGGATGGTGCCCGTGTAGGTGCGACGCTTCCCGTGCTGCAGGTAGATGGTGTTTCCCGCGGTGTACGTCTGGAAGGTCGACAGTCCCAGCTCTTCGATCAGCGCGTACATCCGCGTGTGCAGGGCGCCGATCCATTGACCGCCACCATCGGTGACGGCGCCGTTGCCGACGTCGACATTGACGGTCCGGCCGCCCACCCGATCACCGGCTTCGAGTACCACTACCGAAAGTCCTTGTTGGGAAAGCCGATACGCCGCGGTGAGGCCGGACAGCCCGGCGCCTACGACGACCACGTCGACGTCACGGTCGACACTCTGTGGGTTGGTCATTTCTCGCTGCCTCCTGGCCGCCCGCTCGTAAAACCAAAACTCGATTCGATATTGAGTTTAGGTGTCGGCGATCGTCGCCGTCAAGGAAAAATCGATCCGAGATCGGTTTTGGGCCGGACGGCAACATCAGCCAACCCGGGCCCTGCGTGCCAAGCGAATTGCCGTCAGCGGCTACGGCGCGCGCTCATCGCCCGAGCTGAATTACAGCCAGTGGTTGTGGCGGAACGTCCGGTACAACGCCGTGCACACCAGCACCATCACCGTCAGCACGGCGAAATAGCCGTAATGCCAATGTAGTTCGGGCATGTTGTCGAAGTTCATGCCGTAGATGCCGGCGATCATCGTGGGCATCGCGGCGATGGCGACCCACGCCGAGATTTTGCGCATGTCCGCGTTCTGTTCCATCCCGACCTTGCCGAGCGCGGCCTGCACCAGTGAGCTCAGCATGTCGTCGAACCCGGTGATCTGATCGGCGGCCTGGCTGTTGTGGTCGTGGACGTCGCGGATGTAACGGCGGACTTCTTTGGAGATCAGGTCGTTGTGGTCGGACAGCAGTCGCTGCAGCGCCATCGTCAGCGGATTCACCGAGTGCCGCAGCTCGACCACTTCGCGCTTGAGCAGGTAGATGCTCTCGATGTCGGTCTGGGTGTGTGAGGAGAAGACGCTCTGTTCGATGGTGTCGATGTCGGTCTCGACCAGCGCGGTGACTTCGAGGTAGCTGTCCACCACATGGTCGGCGATGGCGTGCATCACCGCGTACGGCCCCAGCGTGAGGATGGTGGGCGACTCGTCGAGCCGGTGCCGCACACCGGCCAGTCCGCTGTGCTCGCCGTGCCGCACGGTGACGACGAAGTCGGGCCCGACGAACACCATGATCTCGCCGGTCTCGACGATCTCGCGGGCATTGGCCACGGACTCGTGTTCAACGTAGCTGACCGTCTTGAGCACCAGGAACAGGGTCTGGTCGTACCGTTCCAGCTTGGGCCGCTGATGGGCGCAGACCGCGTCTTCGACGGCCAGTTCGTGCAGCCCGAAGACATCGGCGACGGCCTGCATCTGGTGCTGGTCGGGCTCGTGGAGCCCGATCCACACGAAGGCCTCGGCGCCGGCCGCGCGCAGTTCGCGCACCTTGGCGACGGCGGCACCGTGGGTGTACTTGCCGGGCAGCCGCGCGCCCATGGAGTAGACGCCGCAGTCGACAGTGGCGCGGGCGACCGGAACGTGGATGGAGCTGGCATCGGGGCCGGCGTGCGTCTTTTTCGGGACGGGACGGAAGTTCGATGGTTGGAGCGCGCGGAACGAGGGCATGCGGCTGACCTCCCGTGGGGCGGACTTCTCGGATCTGTAGACCAGTCGCAAATGCTACGCGGAACCGGCGAGTAACAATTGAGTGAAGTAGCCTGACGCGGTGTCAGATAAGTCAGGTGCTGTGCGCACACCCCAGGTGGTCATCGAAGATGCGGAAATTTTCGCCGCCCACGAAGGGGGCAAGCTCTCCGTAGCCCTCAACGAGCCGCTGGATACCCAGCGTGCGTTGTCGATCGCCTACACCCCCGGCGTCGCGCAGGTCAGCCGTGCCATCGCGGCCGACGCGACCCTGGCCAAGAAGTACACCTGGGCCAACCGCCTGGTCGCGGTCGTCAGCGACGGCAGCGCCGTGCTGGGCCTCGGCGATATCGGCCCGGCGGCCTCGCTGCCGGTCATGGAGGGCAAGAGCGCCCTGTTCAAGACCTTCGGCGGCCTCGACTCCATCCCGATCGTGCTGGACACCAAGGACCCCGACGAGATCGTCGAGACCCTGATCCGGCTGCGTCCGACGTTCGGCGCCGTCAACCTGGAGGACATCTCCGCGCCGCGATGTTTCGAGATCGAGCGCGGCGTCATCGAGGCGCTGGACTGCCCCGTCATGCATGACGACCAGCACGGCACCGCCATCGTGGTCCTCGCCGCGCTGCTGGGCGCCACCAAGGTGCTCGAGCGCGACATGCACAACCTCAAGGTCGTGGTCTCCGGCGCCGGTGCGGCCGGTGTGGCCTGCACCAACATCATGCTGGCCAGCGGCATTCGCGACATCATCGTCCTCGACAGCAAGGGTGTCGTGCACTCCGGTCGTAACGACCTGAACTCCTTCAAGGCCGAACTCGCCGGCCGCACCAACCCCCGTGGCGTCACCGGTGGCATCGCCGAGGCGCTCGACGGCGCCGACGTCTTCCTCGGCGTCTCGGCCGGCCTGGTGCCCGAGGAATTCATCGCCGAGATGGCGCCCAACAGCATCGTGTTCGCCCTGTCCAACCCGGACCCGGAGATCCACCCGGATGTCGCGCGCAAGTACGCCGCGGTGGTGGCGACCGGTCGCAGCGACTTCCCGAACCAGATCAACAACGTGCTGGCGTTCCCGGGCGTGTTCCGTGGCGCCCTGGACGCCGGTGCCCGCCGGATCACCGAGGCCATGAAAGTGGCTGCCGCAGAAGCCATCTTCTCGGTCGTCGGTGACGATCTGTCGGTCGACTACATCGTGCCCAGCGCGCTCGACCCGCGCGTGGGGCCGGCCGTGGCGGCCGCGGTGGCGGCTGCCTCGCAAGCCTGAACACCATGAGCCGCCGGGTCGCGGCGGGCGGTGTGGCGCTGGCCGCACTGCTCACCGCGGCGACGGCGGGCTGCAGCAGCGGGCAGTCCGTGCCCGGGCCTCCGGCGTTGACCGTCGGCGCGGCACCGACCGCCGAGTCGAAACTGCTCGCGCATCTGTACTCGGCGGCGCTGGGGTACTTCGGTATCCCGACCCGGGTGCACCTGGTCCCGGATCCTGTTGCGGCACTTGACTCCGCCGATGTGACGGTGGCGCCCGGGCTGACCGGTGAACTGCTCGTCAGATTCGTCCCGCATGCCACGGCACGGGCCGACGAGCAGGTGTACCGGTCGATGATCTCGGCGCTGCCCGAAGGTGTCGCCGCCGCCGACTACACGGCGTCGGCACAGGACAAGCCGGCCGTCGCGGTCACCGCGGCGACCGCGGACCGCTGGGCCAAGCGGGATGTCGCGGCGCTGCCGGGGCACTGCGGCGGATTGTCCGTCGGGGTGGTGACGGGCGACGCGCATCCGGCTCGGGTGGGGGACTGCATCCTGCCGGCCGCTCGTGAATTCAAGGACAGCGCAAGCCTTTTCGACGCGTTGCAGGCGGGTGCGGTGACGGTGGCCTGGACCTCGACGGCGGCGCCCGCGGTACCGTCCGGGGTGACGGTACTGACCGACCGGACGTCGCTGATCCGCGCCGAGAACGTGGTGCCCTTGTACCGGCGCAATGTCCTGGCCGAGCAACAGGTGTTGGCGCTCAACGGAATTGCCGGCGAACTGGACACCGCGACGCTGACCGACATGATCGGTCAGGTCGACAAGGGTGCCGATCCGGCGGCCGTGGCGGGTGCGTGGCTGGCCCAGCATCCGCTGGACCACTAGCCGCGCGGGCAATCCGCGGTCAGGGGTTCACATGCCCTCGCGCTGCTCACCAGTAGTGGGTGAACCTGGTGCGAAGTGCGTGGTTTCAATCGCGGGGAGCAGTAGCCATTCTGATTGAAGCCACGCACCGTTCCGCGCCGCGAAACGTCCCTGGCTTCAACAACAACCCGCGGATCGTCGTCCCGGTTGCGCTCAGGGACTTATCGCCCCGCCGCTGTTGGTGAACAAGTCCACCCGTGTCTCGGCGCCCGCGGGCAGGGGTCGCACAACTGGCCCGGGAGTCAACCGAGCTTCGGCAGCACCCGTCCGGCGATGGCCGCGAAGAGACCCTGGTAGGCGCCCGACCCGGTGATGCGGACGATCACGTCGACGATCTTGGCGTCGGGCCCGACCAGCACCCGGGCGTGGCCCTTGCGGACCGACTCGAGAATGATCTGCGCGGCGCGTTCGGGCGTGGTCAGGGCCGCCCTGTCGAAGAGCTTGTTCAGGCCAGCGGAGTCGATGTCGGACGCCGCGGTCGAGTTGCGCACGATGTTCGTCTTGATGCCGCCGGGGTGCACCGTGGTGACCTTCACCGGATGCCCGGCGAGCTTCATCTCCTGGCGCAGCGCCTCGGTGAAGCCGCGGACGGCGAATTTGGCTGCGTTGTAAGCGGATTGGCTGGGTACCGCGAACAGGCCGAAGATGCTCGAGACGTTGACGACGTGCCCGTCACCCGAGGCGATCAGGTGCGGCAGAAAGACCTTGGTGCCGTTCACAACGCCCCAGAAGTCGACGTCCATGACCCGCTCGATGTCCTTGAACTGGCTGACCTCGAGATCACCGGTGAAGGCGATGCCGGCGTTGTTGTAGACCTGATTGACCTTGCCGAAGTGCTTGACCACCTCGTCGGCGTAGAGCTCGAAGGCTTCCCGCTCGGCGACGTTGAGCCGGTCGGCTTTCACCGGTGCGCCGATGGCCTTGACCTGTTCCTCGGTCTTGGCCAGGCCCTCGGTGTCGATGTCACTGATCGCCAGCGACGCGCCCGAGCGCGCCAGCTCGATGGCCAGCGCCTGACCGATACCCGACCCGGCTCCGGTGATCACACAGACCTTGCCGGCGAATCCCTCCATGACCGCTCCTTTGCGTTGGGTGGTGGGTGTCAGTGCGAGCGCGACGGCATCACGCGGGACGTGACGCGGGAGAACAGATCCTGGTACGCGCCCGAGCCGGTGGCCCGGATGATGAGGTCCAGCAGCTTGGCGTCCGGTCCGACGAGCACGCGGGCGTGGCCCTTGCGGACGGCCTCCAGGATGATCTTGGCGGCGCGTTCGGGCGTGGTCTTGGCCAGCTTCGCGTCGAAGGTCTTCGCCAGTTCCTTCGGGTCGATGCCTTCGACCGCGGTGGAGTTGCGCGCGATACCGGTCTTCACGCCGCCGGGGTGCACGGTGGTGACCTTGACGGGGTGGCCGGCGAGCTTCATCTCCTGGCGCAGCGCCTCGGTGAAGCCGCGGACGGCGAACTTGGAGGCGTTGTAGGCGGCCTGGCCGGGGACGGCGAACAGGCCGAAGACGCTCGAGACGTTGACGACGTGCCCGTCGCCGGAGGCGATGAGGTGCGGCAGGAATTCCTTGGTGCCGTTGACGACGCCCCAGAAGTTGACGTCCATGACCCGTTCGATGTCCTTGAACTGGCTGACCTCGATGTCGCCGGTGAAGGCGATGCCGGCGTTGTTGTAGATCTGGTTGACCTTGCCGAAGTGCTCGGCGACGGCGTCGGCGTAGAGGGCGAAGGCCTCGCGCTCGGTGACGTTGAGGCGGTCGGCCTTGACGGGGGCGCCGATGGCCTTGATCCGCTCCTCGGTCTCGGCGAGGCCCTCCGTGTTGACGTCACTGATCGCCAGTTTGGCGCCCGAGCGGGCGAGCTCGATGGCGAGGGCCTGACCGATACCCGATCCGGCTCCGGTGACGACACAGACTTTCCCGGCGAAGCCCGACATGTTCACTCCCTTGTGGTCGATGCGCGTGCTGCTAGCGACAGTAGCCGGTACCGCCGGTGTCGGATAGCACCGGGTGGCGCTGCGAGAGCTGCGGTACCAAACGGTACCAAACCGCCCTCAACCTGTGAATCATGCTAGGAAATGGCCGGTGCGGGCCCATTTTCAGGCTCTTCATGATTGAGGGTGTAGAACGGTCAGCTGCTGTCGGCCTGTGATTGGGGTGTCTGGTTGGCTGGGTGTGT